>NZ_JBIVXJ010000004.1:20359-285010 GCF_044769185.1 Pseudomonas sp. NPDC090592 | reverse complement strand
TATTCTCTTGAATAAGATTTACGCACTGATTTTGCCTCCAATTGGGCGCCATCATAGCGCCCGATGAAGGTGTCCAAAATCATTAGGCCAGTTCAAGCCCGCTCCCACAGAGTGCGCGTCGTGCTCACGAACCCAGTAATTTTTCAGTGTCTGCTATGGGTTGAAAGCGCCGGTCGTTAATGACTGCTTCCGATCCATGGCGGACATTTGTATCTGGGATCGCTTTGCGGCCCATCGCCGGCAAGCCCGGCTCCCACAGATAGAGCGCAGGCCTGCACTCTGGTGATGATCATGCAGGGTCAGGCACTGACAGCATTGCTTGGGCGGTCTCTAGCTTGGTCGGGTCAATCGGCGCCAACGATATCCGCACCGCAACTCTCAGTTCAGTGAGGTCTTGGATAGGTGAGCGCCTGGGCACGGGCTTATGATCTGGCCGACATTCATGCCCGCCGTTCCGCTTGGCATAGTCGTGTAAAACTTGACGCCCGACGCTACGATCATAGGCGCGACCTCACGTGTCACGTAGGGCTGGCCATTACTCAGCAGCATTTTGATCGCCTCTTCCCGATACCTGGCATTGTTCACCATGGGGGATCCAGGTACGTCGGTCAATGGCATGACCTGCACGGCCACTTGATCGGTGAAGACGTAGAAAATCTCACTGTTTCCCTCATGAATGCACCTCACATTTTCCGGTTTGATAATGTCCTTCTTGACGTATTTCCCCCATTCGTAGTCGACCAGAAGAAGACTATCCGGCGTGAGGACGCTGATACCTGGTGTGGCGTGGCAGCCCGCTGGTCCGCCGATGCGCATCCAGCAAAAACTCGTGAACGATGTGTCGGTAATCTCGGCCAGCTTGAGGTCTTCCTTGATGTGCTGCCTGGCCTCTGTCGTATTGTGCTGGATATTGCCGCAGGCGCTGAGAAGTGCGGCCACGAGAGCAATGGCGGTGCGCAAAAACATGGTCAGTCCTTTGATCGGGGGTAAAAGTTGATGGCATTTTCACGATCCTGACGACTACTGACAACTACCTGTACTTCCCTCCCGACTCGTAGCTGACCACCACGTTCGGCAGGCGAATGTTGCTGGTCGCTCAGTGGGTGCTGCTGTAAACGCCGTAACGCTGTAGTCATTTGGTAGTCATCCGCTTGCCAGGCCACTGTACTCATGTGCTCTATGAATCGAGATCCCGAAGGTCTGCTCAACTGCCAGTGCATGATCGCTTGGGATCAGGACTACCTGAGGCCTGGTAGTCGGACCTGTCAGCCGCAATTGAGCATGAAGGCCGTTGGTGTCACCAAAAGTCGGTATGGCGTTGGCAAGGGATACGGCAAACGGTGGTTCAGAGGACTGATCGGGGTCATCCCACAGCTCATAGACACGTTCAAAATCCGGTTGCATGAGTTCGACCCATACCCCAACGCTATAGGGCTCATCACGCTGCAATACAGGAAGAGGTAGCGTTGCCCGGATAAAGAATCGTTCGGCACTGAGAATGCACAAGTCGCTACTCTCTTGGACTTCAGCAGCCCTGATCTCAGTAGGGAGGGCTGCTACCAAGTCTGGGTGTAGGAAAACAAGCTCAATGTCATCGCTGGCGTGTTCCTGTCCGCATTCATTGCAGATCATCTTAAAAGCTCCTGTTGCATCTATCGGGCTTGGTGATGCCGACGCGGCACCAGTATAACGCTTCCCTGGGAGTGCGATATCAACGAAAGAGTCAGTCGTCCGAATCAGAATCGCATCAGTGCCAACATCCTAAGCCTTGGTTGACCGTCTACCAAATTGAAATTTTTGGTCATGATTATATCGTAGTACCCATTCCTCTGATCCTGGAAATACAACTAGATCATCCGAAGATGGATAGCAGAACTCCGGCCAGAAGGAGGCGAACACCTCCCATGTTGTGCGCAAGGCTGTCTCGGCCTCCCAAGAAAGTGATACCGGCTGCTCTACGTGTGGCTGGAGCTGTTTCAGCCAATTGGAGCACCTCTCTGGCCCAGCCACTTCTGCGTTGAATACTTCAGGACGTAGCTCGGTGCTCAAGCAGTGATTGTCCAAAAAATTTAGCGTTCGCTTGTGCAACTCTCTCGCCTCATCGGGCAGCACTACTTGCATTTGCGCAAGGATTTCTTGTGGCAACACGGCATACGCTGGGTCGATCCAGCGCCATGCTAATTTATGATCCTGGATACGCATTAACTGATGCACCTGATTATTGTGAAATTTATCAGCAGTGCTTTCTGGGTTACTAGTTAAGCACTTTCGTGCCTAGGCGTCTGCTTTTGGCCGCTAGCTACCCTCCGGCAAAGGTCGCACTGGGTCCTTGGCGGCCAGTCGGAGATGGCTGCTGTCGACCCTTAGCAGACACTGAAAAATTACGGGGTTCGTGAGCACGGTGCGTACTCTGTGGGAGCGGGCGTGCCCGCGAACACCGGCGCAGCCGGTGCCAGGCTCCGCGTTGGATTCTTCGCGGCGGTTCGACGCCTCGACGCGCCCGCTCCCACAGAGATTGCTGTTCTGCGCCCCGGCTGCTGCGGGTCGTTAGCGGTCAATGGCGAGCGGCGGCTTGCAACCCGAAGCAGCCATTCACCAAGGGCCGCGATAGGCCAGCAGTGGTGGTTGGCGCTTTCCTAGAGCAGCTTGAACCCGTTCTCCGTTACCGTTTCACGCAAATCTTTACGCCCGCCCATGTACTCCATGCTCGTCATGGAATTGTGCAGGGCAGTTTTCCAGGTTTTGGGCGACATTTTCTGTTGGCTGCGGAAAACCCGGCAGGCTTGTTCATAGCCCTGTACGTAGTCTCGGTAGCCATCCTGATTGTAGCGGTTGTAGTGCAGCACCACTGGCTGAGCTGGCCGAGGGCGGATGGCACTTGCACGGTTTGGGTCTGGATGTCCCAGCGCCATACCGAAGGTGACGAAAGCATGCTCCGGGAGGTTGATGAGGCTGGCCAGCTCCTTGGCTATATTGCGCATCACTCCCAGGTATACGATTCCCAAGCCTATCGACTCAGCGGCAAGAGAAGCATTTTGAGCTGCCAATGTCGCGTCCACCGATGCCATCAGAAACGAGTCCAGGTAATTCAGGACGAATGGATCGCCACCTTGGTCGCGGGTAATCGCTGCCGAGCGGGAGGTATCTGCTACCCAGAGCAGGAGTGCGGGAGCTTCCAGGATCCATGGAAGGCTATCAACTTTTACTTCACGTGCGACGGTGTCGTGAATCTCGTTCTTCAAGGCCACATCGGTGACGGCGACCAGGCTCCATTGGTTTAGAGCCGAAGAAGTGGATGCCGATTGTGCCGCAGCGACCATCGTCTCAATAGCCCCTTCAGGCAGCGCATCCGGCAGGAATGTCCGGACCGACTTGTGGCGAAGCATCGCCTCGACCACTGGGGTCATGATGACTTTCTCAGGCTTCACCTGGCTGCCATATCGCTGTTGAAGGAGGTGGGATTGTGCACTCGTAAGGTCAGTCATCTGCGGTCTCCTGGAAATGTTGACCAAAGACTAACGTTGCGAGGGACAAAGATAAGCCATCAAAAAACGACTACACAATCCACAGCTGTGGACAATGGGTGATGCCTGGCTAAAATCGCTGGATGGATCATCTGAAAGCAATTCGCACTTTTCAACGGATAGTTGAGACCCGGTCGTTTACCAAGGCGGCTACTCACCTCGGTATGCCTCGCTCATCTGTCAGCAAGGCATTACAGGAACTCGAAGAGCACCTAGGTACCAAACTTCTTCAGAGAACGACTCGGACGATTGCGCTCACCACTGAGGGCAGTGAGTATTACCGCAAGGTCACGCAGTTGGTTGCGCGGCTTGACGAGGCCGAGGCTGAGCTAAGAGACATGGGCGCCGCCTCACGTGGCAGACTACGCATAGACCTTCACTCTTCACTGGCACAGTTGCTTTTGATACCGGTGCTCAAGGAGTTCAGGGCGCGGCATCCCCACATTCAGGTCGCACTGGGGGTCAGCGACCGCCCTGTCAATCTGATCGAGGAGGGCGTCGATTGCGTAATCCGGGCTGGGCAGTTAGCGGATTCTTCGTTGGTTGCGAAGAGGCTTTTCACCGACAGACTGGTCACCTGTGCAAGCCCCGAGTACTTGATGCAGCACGGCACGCCATCAACCCCGGCTGATCTGGAGCATCACCAGATCGTGGGCTATTTCAGCGCATCGAACGGTGAGGTCTGGCCTTTGCGGTTTCGCAAGCGAGGTGCAGAGCACCTCATATCCCGATTCGACGTTGCCACGAACGACAGTGCCAGCCATATCAATATGATCATGAATGGAACGGGAATCGGACAGACGTTCGCATCTGTGGCAGCGCGGCTGTTTGAATCCGGCGTACTCGTACCCATCCTTGAAAAGCACACCTGCGCTACGATGCCCATTTCAGTGATTTACCCGTCAAACAAGCAGTTGAATGCGCGTGTTCGCGTATTCGTAGACTGGATTGTCGAGCGGCTAGCCGAATAACCGGTGCGATTGGTGACGGATCGCGCTGTTAGGCTCTGTGTGAAAAGCCTTGATACTCGGTGATGCTGCGTTGAAAACAGCCTGACCTTCGTCTCAAGACTTTTCACACAGACCCTAGGTAGCGACCGGGAATGAGTGCCGCCTTTGGGTCGAAAGCAGTCATTAACGACCGGCGTTTTGAACCTATAGCAGACACTGAAAAACTACTGGGTTCGTGAGCACGACGCGCACTCTGTGGGAGCGGGCTTGCCCGCGAACACCGGCGCAGCCGGTGCCTTGCACCGCGTTGGATTCTTCGCGGGCGCGCCCGCTCCCACAGGGTACGCGGTGCGCCCGGCATCAGTTCTCTGCGCGACAGCGCAGGCGAGTCAGCTGAGATCTTTGAGTTCACGATCGTCGGGGCTGCGCCGCAGCCCCGACATGCGCGGCTGGCTCAAGGCCGATCCTTGAGCGTTTCAAACGCCTTCACCCGTTTGATCAAGCTTTTCTTGCTAGCCGAACTGGCCCCGTTGAACAGGAACGAGAAGTCCGAAGCCAATGATGGACTACCCGCAATCGTCGCGTACTGATGACACTGGTTGCAGCCATCCCCCTGCACATAAGTCTCCATGGTGGTGTTGGCCACCGGCACATTGCCCTGGCTGATAAACGGCCCATACGACAGCGGGACTGTTGCATTGAAGCCAGGTTCCGGGCTGGGCGGGTTGGGGGCGAGGGTCCACAGCACGTTGATCAGCTTGTAGTACTGGAACACCGATTGCCCCTGGCTGTGCTGCGCGAAGTTGGCTTGCACCGCGCTGTTGAGGGCTTGCAGGTCATTGGGCACGGGGTGTTCACGGGTAGTCTGTACCGGCTGGTTGCGGGGGAAGAGGTCGGTGCAGTCCCTGTCAGGGTTGTGTTGCTTGCACTGGATACGCGCCACATTCGGTTTGCACTCGGGGCCGGTGCCGCAGTCGGGGTTGTTGAAGGCGAAGCCGTTCGGTGGGGTTTGTTGTGCCGGCACCTGGTCCGGCTCGGGCACGTTGTCCACCTGTTCGAAGGTGGTCCAGATGAAGTTGGGCGAGGCCTGGGTCTTGTTGATGATGTGCAGGCCCACCAGGCCCACCACTTCCTGGGTGCACTCCAGCGTGTCGGGGCGTTTCAGCCAGGCGACGGTGGTGAGGTAACGCCCGAACAGTTCGGGTTTGCCGGTCAGCACCCGCCAGGCAGCCTTGAGCTCGATCGCGCCCAGTTGCTCCTGCGGTACCGGGTTTGGCGGCAGTGAGCGCATCGGTTCACCAATGGGCAGCGACAGCCCCTGCGGTGTCGTGCCGTCCTGGTTTTGCGCCACTTTCAACTGGTTCGCGGCGTCGTAAAGCCCGTTGTCGACGATATAGTCGAACTCGGCTTTGCCCACCTTGCGCTCAAAGAACACCAGGTTGCCTGCCTGGTCCGTCAGCCAGCCGCCGGACGCTTCCATGACCGAGTCGGGCAGGGCAGCGAGCGTCCCGGTGGACAGGTGAAAACCGTGCAAGGCATTGATCGCGCCTTCCGAGGTGGCATTCATGAATTTGCGTGCGCCCACCTTGAATGCCTTCAGGCTGCCCTGGGTGCTGCAACCGGACGGCACCAGGGTTTGCACGCCCCAGCCGCTGGGCGTGGGCGCGCCGGGCAGGAAAATGTCGTTGGCGTCCTTGTAGCTGGCCCACACCGGCGCCACGCTCATGGGCTGGCCGGGCGCGGAGGGCACGCCGAACTGCGCCAGGGTGCTGTTCATGTCGGGCTCGCCCGCCAGGCTGGCGGTGGCCGGCCAGCCGGGGTTCACAGGCCAGTTCAAGGCGATGAACAACTGCCAGCCAAAGCAGTTCATGAATGCCTGGCTGGTGGCATTGAAGTTGTTGACCGGCAGGAACCCACCGCTGGCCGGGTTGAACACCAATTGCTGCTGTACACAGGCATCAGCGTCCGAAGTCGTGGCCGCAACGGCCGGTTGCAGCGTCGACAGGCACAGCAGCACGCCGCTCAGCAGCGAGAGAACACTCAAGCGTAACCTGGCCATCATTGCGCTCCTTGCACGGGGTGAAGCCGCACCCGAAGGTGCGGCGTTGAAGGGGCGCGGTTCAGGCGCCGGGCACCAGCGCCAGGCCGGATTCCCAAGGGTGGTCGGCTGCGCTTACGTTCGCGTCTTCGCCCGGGTTGAGTGCACGCACGGTCACCAGGCCAGGTGCTGCGGTGGGGCTGACCGTGATGCTCAGAATGTAGGCCTGGGTGCCGCCAGAGTTGGTCTGGCCGGGAATGGCCGAGGCGTCGGGCAGGTACTCGGTAACCTGCGCCGTAACCCCAGGGTTGGAGAATTGCACCCTTGCATTCTGCGCCGTGGTGTCCGCCGAGGCGCCTTGCACCACCAGCACGAACGGGTTGCTGCTGCCGGGCGCAAGCCACGCGGGCAGGTCGGTGGGGGACTGGCCGTAGAACAGGTCCAGCGGCAGCAGTTGCACCGGCCAGGGTTGCAGGCCGTTCACCCGGCTCTGCACGCACGGGAAGGACGCAGGCTCGGCGGTCAGCGGCTTGACGGTGACGCTCAGGCCCACCAGCAATTGCTGGGCGATGACCCACACATAGTTGACGGGTTGGTTGTTGATGGTGATGTCATTGATCGAGAAACCGGCGCTTTCCGGCACCTCGAACACCGCCTGCAGGATCTGGTCGGAGCCATTGGCGGCCGACTTGGCAGTGCCGCGGGTGATGCGCCAGTACTGGCTCACGTCCTGGCCTTGCGGGCCTTTCCAGCCGCTGAAGTCAGTAGGTTGTTGCAGGTACAGGCCAATGGGGTTGGTCAGCGACAACCGGTTGTTCACCGCCGTGGAGTTGGCCATGAAGCCGATGTGCGGGTCGGAGTTGCGGTAGTTCTGCCCATACTGCGCACAGCAGATCAGCGACTGGGCATTCTGGCTGCTGCCCACCGGGCGCAGGATGGTGGCCGCAGCGGCCAGGTACACTTCGGCGCTGAGGGTGTTGGGACCGGAGGTCAGGTGCATCGCGCCACCGTACTGGCCGGGCACACAGGCCGTGCCGGCGTTCCATTTGTTGACCGTGTCATAGGCCGGCTTGCCAGTGGTGGGGTCCATGACCGGGTCGCCGGCCTTGCCGGTCGGGCAGTCGACGGTATAGCGCAGGTACAGGTCTTCGAGCTGCACGTTCGCATCGATGTAGTCGCGGTACAGGCCCAGTACCGCGTTCGGGTCGATACGCCACATGGCCAGGAAATACGCGGGGTTTTCGCAGGTGAAGGTAATCTTGCGCATGTTGCCGTTGGTATCGCGCACGATGGACCACTCACAGTACTCGTCAAGCCAGCCTCGTGGGCCGGAAGGCGAGAACGCCGTGTACTTGCCGTTCCAGTCGATGCTCGGGCAGCGTTTGGCAGGCAGTTGCAGCAAGGTGCCTTTCTGCTCGGGGTCGTAAAGCGTGTACAGCGTGTCGTTGATGGTGATCTGGCCGTGGTCGGTCAACTCCATCACCTGGTCCAGGGTCATGGCCTTGTTGCCCAGTTGGGGGATGACCGCCGCACCGTTGTTGTAGAAGAACGTCCAGAGCCGGTTGGGGAAGGGCGCCCAGGTGATTGCAGGGGCGGTCACATCACCGAAACCTTCCACCAGCGGGTTGTAGTAACCCGAGCGCGGGGCGTCGTACAGGCCAGACCAGGGGTTGCCAATGATGGACGACTCGGTCCAGCCGGTGAGGTCGTTGTTCCAGTCGGTTTCAAACTGTGGCAACTGGTCTTCCAGGCCCAGCTTGTTGTAGTCCTTGGGGGCTTGGCCAGCGGGCGAGGTGAACTGCTTGAAGGGCGTGCTCATGTCGGTTCTCCTGGTGTGCGAGGGGTGGAGGTGGAGCAGCAGCCGGCGACCGGGGGCGGGCCGGCGAGGGTCTGGCGTGGGTCGTTCCACACCAGTTGGGCGGTGAAACCGGGCAGGGTGGTGTACGCGTCGGGCGTGAGCTGGCGGCCACTGTCGAGGTGGGTCACCACCAGCGACAACTGCACGGCATCGTCGGGTGCCAGGCCAAGTGCGCCTGCATTGCGTGCTGCATTCAGTGCGCGGGACACGCCGTGGGTGATGCAGCGGCCCTTGTCGTCCACCAGCCCCATGCCGATACGGCTGAAGCGCCCCACGTAGTGGGGGTTGTCGGCGCTCACGTGCTGCGCAGTGGCGTCGGGCTGGTTGAGAAAGACGTCGATCAGGTAGGTGTCATGGGTGCAACGCACATGGTCGAACACCACCCAAGGCCCAGGCCCGGTGGCGTTTTCTGCGACAGGCTCGGCTTTGGCGCTGTGCTTGCAGCAAGCAGCGCTGCTGGCCTTGGCGGCGCCAAACTGCGGGGCCACCGGCACGCCGTAGTCGTAGCCGATGTGCCGGCTGTCCTGGGCCATGTCGCCCAAGGTGGTGTAGCGCCAGGCGTCGGCGCTGGTGAAGGTGAGCTGCGTGGCGTCACGGCCGGCGAACGGCTGCAGCAGGCACTGTGTGGTGTATTGCGCCCCGGGGTGGGCCCTGATCCACACCTCGAGCATACGGTCGATGTTGGCGTGGTAGGAGCAGAACACCGGGTCGAACGCGGTGTAGGCGTTGTCGGCCATGTCGCCGCCGATCCAGCCGTGATAGTTGTCGTGAGGTTGCTCGTACAGGCCATCGAAGTTGAGGGCGCGGTTGGGGTACAGGTTGTCTTGCTGGGGTGGGTCGAATACCGGGATGTTGGCCCACGGATAACCAGGCACACCCTGTGGCTGGCTGAAGGTGGTGAACTTCAGGGCATCGACCACCTGCTGCTGGAAAATCTGGCTCATGCCGTAAAGGCGCGTGCGTTCAAAGCGCGATTCGTCGCCATGGGTGTAGAACAGCGGGTCACGCTGCACATACCGGCAGTCCACCCCGTTGCCCGCGCCACTGGCGCACACTTTGGAGCAGCCGTCTTTGGCGGCCGCGTAGCGCAAGGGGTTGGGACGGATTTCGCCTGAGTGCGGGTGCACATAGGTTTCATCCAGGAACGCCTGGGGCAGGCCGGCCTGCGGGCTGCCGTCAACGCTGGCGTTTTCGGCCATCCAGTCCCAGTAGGGAATGGCGCAGTCGATCAGTTCTTCCAGGTACAGCAGGTAGGCCCGGTGCCAGAGGGCAAATGCCTCCTGATAATGCAGGCACCAGTTGGTGTGGATGTAGGCATAGCGCTGCCAGGGCGAACCGCTGTCGGGGTCGCCCACCTGCATCACGTCATCCAGGCGGGCGCGGTAGAGGTTCAGCTCCTCAAGCCTCAGGGCACGGATGTCTTGTCTTACCCGCTTGACTTGTTGGGGCAGGTCCGGTGGCGGGATGCGCTCGGCCGGGTCAAAGGGCGAACCGGCATCGAGACGCCAGCCTTGGTTGACCCACAACCTGAAGGTTTCCAGCGCATCGATCGGCCAGAACTGCTGCTGGTCCAGGGTCAGCGGCATGTTGCGCGAGGCCAGGTGCTGGTAGATGGTTTTTGACCAGGTCCTGACCGAATCCGGGTCGTCCAGGTACACGAAATAGGCGTTCATGCACCCGGCCCACGAGGCTGCTACAGCCGCTCGCTGCGCGGCGGGAATCCAGTAGGGGGCAGTGAAAAGGCCGTGGATGTCCGCGGTCCATGTCGGTTTGGCAACGATCATAAGGTCCCTCTCATGCGCCCCGAAGGCCATCTCTGGCCGGGCTGCTAAGCTCAGATGATGGTAAAGATCCGGCGCGCAGGAATCGTGCAAATTGGCCCGCCCTTGCGGCGAATTCATTGCAGTTTTTCAAGGAAGACACGCGGAAAATGACAGACGCCATGGATCTCAAGATTCTGGGAAAGCTGCAAAAGGATTGCAGCCAGAACCTGGAGTTGCTCAGCGACAGCGTCGGGCTGTCTTCCACCAGTTGCTACCGGCGGATCAGGCGGCTGGAGAGCGCCGGCATCATCAAGGCCAAGGTCGCGATACTGGACGAGCGCAAGCTGGGCATCCAGGTGACCGCGTTTTTTCTGGTCAAGCTGGACCGTGACAGCTACGACATCGACCGCAAGATGCAGCACATCCTGGCCGGCCACCCGGAGATCCAGGACTGCTACCTGATGACCGGCGAGTTCGATTTCGTGATGGTTGCCAAGTTTCGTGATGCCACCGAGTACACCGACTACATCTACCGGTTTCTCGATACCTACCGGGATATACCGATTCGCACTTACTCATCCACGCTGGTGGTGCGTACGGTGAAGAAGTCTTATGAGCTGCCGCTGGAGGGCGGATTGCAGCGGGTTGCCGATGCGTGAGAGGGCCAGATTTTGCGAGGCTGGCGCAAACCCTGTGGGAGCTTACTCAGCCCATTGGGCTGCGCTGTCGTGTAGAGAACCGATGCTGGGAACTCCGCGTACCCTGTGGGAGCGGGCGCGCCCGCGAAGAATCCAACGCGGTGCATGGCACCGGCTGCGCCGGTGTTCGCGGGCATGCCCGCTCCCACAGGGAATCGCGCCAGCTTCAGGCAATTGAGCAAGGCAGTTGCGCCCACACAGGTTGCTGCCAGGCTCAACGGCAATTGCAGCTACGCACAATCAGACGCTGCGTGTTAACCCACCATCGACCTTGATGTTTTGCCCCGTGATGTAGGCGGCGCCCTCGCTGGCGAGAAACGCAATGGTCGCAGCAATCTCTTCGCTGGTGCCATAGCGCTTGAGTGGCACCATGTCGCGGCGCTGCTCGGTGGCCGGCAAACTGTCGATCCAGCCTGGCAGAACATTGTTGATGCGCACGTTATCCCCGGCAAAATTGTCGGCGAAGATCTTGGTGAACGCGGCGAGGCCTGCGCGGAATACAGCAGAAGTGGGGAACAGCTCGCTGGGTTCAAACGCCCAGGCAGTAGAGATGTTGATGATCACGCCGCTCTTCTGGCGCTGCATGTAAGGGGTCACCAGGCGAGACGGGCGAATGACATTGAGCAGGTAAGTGTCCATGCCCTTGTGCCAATCTTCGTCGCTGATTTCAAGGATTGGCGCGCGCGGGCCATGGCCGGCGCTATTGACCAGCACGTCGATGCGGCCCCACTTTTCCACCACGGCGTCGACCAGGCGTTGCAGGTCTGCAACCGACTGGTTGCTGCCGGTTACACCAATCCCGCCAAGTTCGGCAGCCAACGCTTCACCCTTGCCCGAAGAGGAAAGAATACCAACCTTGAAACCATCAGCGGCCAGGCGGCGCGCTGCCGCGGCACCCATGCCGCTGCCACCTGCCGTGATAATCGCAACTTTTTCTACTGACATACTGCCTCCAGGTTTCTCGATACGGATTGCTCGGGTGCATTCACCTTAGCAGTAGTCCCAGTGGCGAGGGAGGCAGCTGAGCTTTACCTTCACAGTAGATTAACTATCGATAGCTTGTTGCTTGAGCCAGTGCAGGACAACGCTCAGTGACTGCGCCTGCTTCATCTTGCGCGGCCAGACCAGGTAAAACGACTTGTCGAGCCTGAGCTGGTGGGTGAACACCTGCATCAGCCGGCCTGCGGCGATGTCTTCACCGACAAATGCGAGGCTGGCCAACGCAATGCCCTGACTGTTGATTGCTGCATCAATGGCCAGCGAGGTCTGATTGAAGCGCACGTTTCTGGCCGTCGGTTGCGCATGCTGCGCAAATACATCTGCAAGAAACCCAGGCCAGAAGTTATGGGCATCGTGAAGCATGACGAAGTCCTGAAGCCGCTCGAAGCTGACGGGAATTTCGCGGCCTTCAAACAACCTCGGGCTGGCCACGGCAACGATGCGTTGCTCCATCAACAGTTCACTGTTCAGGCCCGCGCCGAACTCGGGCTTGCCATACCGCACAGCGATATCCACGCCATCGGTACTGAAGTGAGACAGTCGGTCGGTTGCCAGCACGCGCAAATCGATGTCGGGGTGGATCTGCGCAAAGTTGCCGAGCCTGGGAATCAGCCATTTCGAGGCAAAGGTAGGAGTAACGCTGACCGTCAGGTGAGTTGCCTGTGGCCTGAGCAGGCGCGTGGCCTCGTCAATCATCGCCAGTGCACTGCGAATGCTTGCGCTGTAACCCTGACCGGCATCGGTCAACGCCAAACCACGGGGTAGTCGTTCAAACAGCCGCAGGTCCAGGCTCGCTTCCAACCCGCGTATCTGCTGGGCAACTGCCGCCTGGGTCACGCCCAGTTCCTGCGCAGCCAAACGGAAGTTCAAGTGGCGAGCGACCACTTCAAACACACGCAGCGCGTTTAGCGAGGGCAGATCAGGAAAACCGTCGGGCATGGCAATGGAAATTCTATCGGGTGGCGTGGGGGAGATCGCAAAGGGTGAGGTTGCCTGTTGCAACCTTACCCTGTAAATCGGCATTGATCGACCAGCGCATGGGTGTGCGAGGGCTTCAGGCAGCCCTTGCCTGCGCCGACCTGGGGTCACCTATCAGGATGTCTTCAAAAAACGCCCCGACCGGCTCGGTAGGGTGGCACAGCTGTATTTCCAGTACCCACACCACCTCGCTCGGGACGATTTCAACCTCGGCCAGTTTTTCCTGTCCATACAGCATATGCGGGAAGTCGGCGATGCGGTGCCCAGCCAGGTTCCGCTCCAGTTGCCAGCCTTTGGCCTGGGCGCTGCGCTCGGCGAAGTCGTACAGCTCTCGCCCGGTCAGGCCGCGGCCCCAGGCCTCGCGTGTTTCCTCGAATACCTCGTGCAGGGCTTTGACGCACGCGTGGTGCAGCTCGCGCTGGCCGAACACGAATGTGTCGCCATAGTCGCCTTCATAGCCATCCCAGACCGGGCCGACGTCGACCACGACGATATCTGTGGTACGTAATACGCGTTGCAGGTCGATACCTTGCCGCGGTGTGCGCACGGTGTCGTCGCCGAAACGGATGTAGGTGGGGTGCCAGGTGTGTGACGCGCCCATGGCCTGCAAGGTTTGCGCAGCCATCTCCAGTGCTTGGGCGGTGGTCATGCCGACACGCAGTTGGCTGGCGATGGCGGCCACCGACCGTACCGACTGCTCGCGTGCGGCGAGCATGCCATCCAGCGAATACCGAGGGCCGACTTTTTCCAGTTCCGGGTGCCGTGTGTTGGTTGCAGAAGGCTGTGGCGTCAACGTACCGCTGGCGACAAAGGCCTCCGAGACAAAACGGTGGGGTTGTACGCCTGCGGCCAGGCATTGTTCGCGGGCCTGGCTGATCATCGTGGCGTTGCCGCAGGCATAGACCTGGGTGTCGGCCCACTGATGCGCCTGGCCCAGCGCCACCTGCTGCACGCGTGCCTGGGCTGAAACAACCGGGTGCCAGCAAAAGTGCGGGTATGCACGGCTGGCCTGGTCGAGAAAGTCGCGATCATAAAAGTCTGCCGTCGATGAACCACCCCAGTACAGCGTGACGCTGGTATTGCCGGCCAGGGCAGTCAGCAGCAAGGGCTTGATGCCGGCGTAGCCCGTGCCGGTGGCGAGCAGCACCAGTGGGCGTTGGTCCTCATGTTGCCAGGTGCATGCGCCCAACGGCCCCTCAAGCGTCAGCGTGTCACCTGCCTGCAGGGTAAGTAGCAGGCCTTCGGTGAACAGCCCACCGCTGACCTTGCGGATATGAAACACCAGTTGCCCCTGGTTCTGGGCGGGCAGGTTGGCGATGGAGAAACAGCGGCTGTCGCCGTTGTCCAGCTGGAACCTCACGTACTGGCCAGCCCGCACTTCCAACGGCTGATCAGGCTGTAGCACCAACTCGACGATATCTGCACTCAGTGCTCGCTTGCTGTGAACCTGTGCTTGAAATGCCAGTGTCGGGGCGTCGAGGGACCAGCCGGGGATCTCCAGGCGCATGTCGCTGCAGGCGTGGCTCTGGCACAGCAGCATCTCGTCAGTGGCCAGCGGGTAGGACGGCGCGGGGGTGTCCTCGTCGCGCTGCTTGTCCTTGTAAAGCCCGGACACCACCTTGACCTTGCAGGACCCGCACGCGCCGCGGCGACAGGAGAAAGGGACCGGCAAGCCGCTGGCGAGCATGGCATCGAGCAGCAGATCCTGACTAGCTTCGAAGGTTTTGCCCGAAGGCGACAACTCAATGACGTGGCGGCTTTGCATGAACACCTCGGGCGCAATGGGAGGTTCGATTGTTGCTATAGTCCAGGACCAGCAGAACCTCCAGATTTGGATAATTCATATGGTCCAGCTTCGCAAATGGCAGCCGTTGCTCAAGCTTGATGGGGCGCAGTGTTCGTACCGGCAGATCGTCGAGGGGCTGGTGGCCGCGATCAGCGAAGGGCGCCTGCGCCCTGGCACGCCGTTGCCGGGCACGCGGGAGATGGCGAAGCAGCTGAACGTCAACCGCAAGACGGTGATCCTGGCCTACGAGGAGGCCGAAACCAAAGGCTGGCTGCAAAGCGTGCAGCGCCGGGGCACCTTTGTCAGCCAGCAGTTGGCGGCTGGCACGCTGGCCAAGCCCGATACCGCGGGGTCCTTTGCCCTGGCGCTGCCAGAGGAACCTGCCGTTCCGTACTTTGCGGCGAACGAACAGGCTGCCGCACAGCAAGGCCGCCCGGGCGCCTTGTTTTTCGACAATGGCGCCTGTGACCACCGCTTGCTGCCGCAGGCCGTGCTGCATCGCTATTACCGCAATGCGTTGCGCAGCAGTTTTGCCAGCAACAGCGTTCGCCACGGCAGCGAATGCAGCAGCCTTTACCTGCGCGCCGCCTTGGCTGACATGCTGCGGCACAATCGCAGCCTGAACATTGGCGCCGAGCAGGTGTGCCTGACCCAAGGTGTGCAGATGTCCCTGTCCCTCGTCGCCAGTGTGTTGCTCAAGCCAGGTGATGTGGTGCTGGTCGAGCGGCTGAGCTATCCGCCTGCGTGGGAGATTTTCCGTCAGTTGGGTGCCCGGCTGGTGACGGTGGAACTGGACCATGAAGGGTGCCGGGTTGATCAGCTCGATGCCCTCTGCCGGCAGCACAAGGTACGGATGATGTACATCACCCCTCATCACCAGTTCCCGACCACCGTCAGCCTGCCGGCCGGGCGCCGGCAGCAGTTGCTGGAGCTGGCGCGCCAGCACGAATTTTGCCTGATCGAGGAAGACTATGACTACGAATATCACTTCTCCGGGCGGCCCTATCTGCCTTTGGCCAGCGACCGCCAGCAGCGGCATGTGATCTACATCGGCACGTTGTCCAAGCCCTTGGGCAGCACGTTCCGTTGCAGCTATATCGTGGCACCGGTGGAGGTGATTGCCGTGCTGGAGCGCAGGGCAACGCTGACCCTGGGGCAGGGCGATGCGGTGATGCAGCGCATGTTGGCGGACTTGATCAATGAGGGCGAGCTGAAAAAGCATTTGCGCCGGGTCAACCGCGAATACCGTCGGCGCCGGGAGACCCTGTTGGCATGCTTGCGCGCTGGGTTCGGCGAGCAGATTAGCGTACAGGAACCGGAAGGCGGGCTGGCGCTGTGGGTGCGGTTTGGTGATGCGATCAATGTGGATCAGTTGGTCGAACAAGCGCTGGCGCTGGATCTGGTCGTGCGCAGTGGGCGGCAGTTCTCGCCGTTTGGGCATGCCGAGAATGCCCTGCGCCTGGGGTTTGCTTCACTGGATGTAGATGAAATCCGGTTGGCTACCGAGCGCCTGGTTCAAGCAGCGAAGGCGATATCCACGGGCTGAAAAGGAAATGCTCGCCCAGAAGGTAATCCTGTGGGAGGTTCTATGGTATCTGGCAATGGCATCAGGGTTGCCAGGTGCTCGCCACAGCATCTTCAGCGCCAGCTCGCGATGCGCCGCGCGGGCGGCGCTCGGTCTCACAGGCGCTGCATATCTTGTGGCGAGCACCTGTTAGCCCTGATGCGATCTCTGTGGGGGCGGGTTCGCCGAGACGTCGAACCCGCTGTCACACTGGCTCGCGAAGATGCTGGCGCCAGTGCCAGGCCTAAGAAAGCATCAGCGCCGCCACACCTCACCTCGTTCGCTGACCACCCAAGGCCTGTCAGCCGCATCCACCAACACCCCGCCAACCCAACGCGGCGCAGGGTTGCAATCAAGCCAGTGCACCTTGCCGGCAAGCACCTGTTCGGCAAGCGGCGTCAACCGCAGCAACCGCTGAGCCCAGGCGTTCCCCGGGCCCTCCTGCAGCAACGGTTGCGGCCCATGAATCAAGGGCTGCAGCAACACATGGAACATCATGTCACCCAGGTAAGGCAGGGGCTCATCCTGCATCATCAACTGGCCAAACACGCGCCCGGCCGCCAGCTCGCCGCGTGACGCCAGTACGCGCAGCAGCAGGCGTTCGGTAAGGCTCAAGCCATCATTTGCCCCCGGCAACTCCTGAAGCTGGCGCGCCAATGCACGGCCCAGCAACGGCAAGGCCTCGTGCTGGCGGCCAGCCAGGTTCGCCCAAGCCTGCGGATCCGTTGCGGTGTAGGCCGCCCATGCCTGGCGCGCAAGGGCCAGTGCATCCTCACCCAGTGTGCGACGTTGTGGCCACAGCCAGGCCAACAGATCGGGTGCCAGTTGCCCGATGCCGATGAAGCGCTCGATACCGGGCACCTGGTCAATTTCGATCAGCTCCAGCCGACGCGGCAAGGCGGGCAGGCTGGCCAGTACGCGAACCAGGAACAGTTGGTCGTAAGCGTCGGCCTCGCACCACAGCACAATCTGGCTGTCGGGGTTCAGCTGGGCCAATGCGCTGCGCTGTGCCGCCTGACGCTGTTCAAGGTCCGGGGTGCTTAGCTTGAACGCCTGTTGTACGTAGGCACTGCGAACCTGCCAGTACTGGTCTTCGGGCAGTGCTGGCACAGGCCCCATGACCATGGGGTCGTCGAACATCTGGAAGGCGCCGGTAAACCCGGCGGTGCGCAAGCTGTGGGCGATGTCGTTACCGCAGCGCCAATGCTGCACGGCGGCCTCGTCATCGGCGCAAAAATCGGGGTGGCGTGCGGCGAAAGCCACGGCATCGGCATGGGCCTTGAGCTTTGGCCAGCTGGCAAAGCCAGCCTCGCGGGCCACCAGCCATTGGGTGTCGGCAAGCCTGTAGTCGGGGCCGGGCAGGCCAAGCGTGCGCAATTGCTCGCGGGCGTCGTCGGCTTGGTGGTTTTTCAGTGCGCTCAGCAAGCGCTTGGCGCGTTTGCGCAAGGCAGGCAGGTCGAGCAGGCCGTGGTGGCGGGAAGCATTGATGGCGGGCATGCCAACTCCTTTGGGGCTCGGTCCGCCGACAAGCCGGGAGCTGGTATGGAAATGTGATGACACAAGGCTCGGGCAACCCCTTCGCGCGGACCGCAGGCGCAGCCGGCGCCCAGGCCCCGACTTTAACGGTGCAGGGCACCCGCTTGCAAACGATAGTTTTCCTGTACGGTGCCATGCGCTTTATAGTGGCGGGCTCTATTCGGTTGAAGTCAAAGGAATGCCAACCATGCGCCTACGTACGCTGCTTGCGGCAATCGGCACCAGCCTGTCGCTGACCTCGGCACTGGCCGCACCCAGCCAGCCAGCGTCCCCTACGGATAAACGTATTTCGGTAACGGTCGAGGGGGCCGGGCCAGACGTCATCCTGATCCCCGGGCTGGCCTCATCCCGTGAGGTCTGGGCAGGGCTCGCCAGCGCCCTGCGCCAACAGCACCGCCTGCACCTGGTGCAGGTTGCTGGCTTTGCCGGTTCGCCTGCCGTGGCTGCGGGGGATGGCCGCGTGGCCGCACCAGTGGCCGAGGCGGTCGCAGACTATATCCGCAGCCAGCACCTTGCAGCGCCGGCCATCATTGGCCACTCGCTGGGCGGCGAGGTTGCGTTGATGCTCGGGGCGCGCTTTCCCGAACAGGTAGGGCGGCTGATGGTGGTGGACGCGATGCCGTTCTACACCTTGCTGATCGACCCCACTGCCACCGCCGAAGCGGCCGTGCCGCAGGCTGCGGCCTTGCGCGATGCGACGCTGGCGGCCACGGCGGAGCAGGCCGAAGCCATGCAGCGCAGCGCCATCGCCCGGTTGGTCAAGACCGAGGCGGCCAGGCCGGCACTGGCCGAAACGGCGCTGCGCTCGGACCGCAACACGGTAGCCAACGCCACCTATGAGCTGATGACCACCGACCTGCGCCCGGAACTCGCCCGCATTCGGGCACCATTGGAGGTTGTGTATGCCTATGACACGCAGTTCGGCATTCCGGTTGAGTGGGTTGATGGCACTTTCCGCAACGCCTACGCCAGCGCGCCGGGTGCCAGCTTCAAGCGTATCGATGGCAGCTTCCACTTCGTCATGCTGGACCAGCCGCAGGCATTCGCAACGGCAGTCATCGACTTCCTTGGCCGATGAGGTGGCCCGCCCGGCGCTGTTGGCCGGGAGGGTGATGCCTTCAATGCGCTGCCGTTGGCAACATCTGTTCGGTTACCGCCCATAACCACCTCCTGGCGCCTCAAGCCTGCGCCGGCACCTCCGATAGCTGCACACCCACCGTCGAATCAGCGACCGGAAGTGGTGCCAACAAGGAGTACTGCCTGCATGCTTGCCAACCTGAAGATACGTACCGGAATGTTCTGGGTGCTGTCATTGTTCAGCCTGACCTTGCTGTTTTCCACCGTCAGTGCCTGGTGGGCAGCCGTGGGCAGCGACCAGCAGATCACCGAACTGGACCAGACTGCGCACCAGTCGGACCGGTTGAACAACGCGCTGCTGATGGCGATACGCGCCAGCGCCAACGTGTCGTCGGGCTTTATCGAACAGTTGGGCGGCCATGACGAGAGCGCTGGCAAGCGCATGGCCTTGTCGATTGAGTTGAACGACAAGAGCCAGAAGCTGGTAGACGCATTTGTCGAAAACGCCCGCGAACCCGCCCAGCATGCACTGGCCACCGAACTGCAGGCCACCTTTGCCGAGTACGCCAAGGCAGTTGCCGGGCAGCGTGAGGCGACCCGCCAGCGTTCGCTGGAGCAGTACTTCAAGGTCAACGCCGACGCCGGCAACGCCATGGGGCGGTTGCAGGCGCTGCGCCAGCAACTGGTCGGCGCCTTGAGTGACCGCGGCCAGCAGATCATGCTGGAGTCCGACCGTCGCCTGGCCCGCGCCCAATTGCTGAGCCTTGGGCTGCTGGGCGTTACATTGTTGCTGGCGGTGTTGTGCTGGGCGTTCATTGCCCAGCGGGTGCTGCACCCGTTGCGCGAAGCCGGTCGGCACTTCCAGCGCATTGCCGGGGGTGACCTGAGCGTGCCGGTACAAGGGCAGGGCACCAACGAAATCGGCCAACTGTTCCACGAACTGCAGCGCATGCAGCAGAGCCAGCGCGACACCCTGGGGCAGATCAGTCACTGTGCCGGGCAGCTGGACGCCGCCGCCACGGCGTTGAACGCGGTTACCGAACAAAGCGCCAACAACCTGCGCCAGCAGGGCCAGGAGCTGGAGCAGGCTGCCACCGCTGTTACAGAAATGACCACGGCCGTGGAAGAAGTTGCGCGCAACGCCATTACCACCTCGCAAACCACCAGTGAGTCCAACCAGTTGGCCGCGCAAAGCCGCCGGCAGGTCAGCGACAACATCGACGGTACCGAGGCCATGACCCGCGAGATCCAGACCAGCAGCGCGCACCTGGAGCAACTGGTTGGGCAAGTGCGAGACATCGGCAAGGTGCTGGAAGTGATCCGCTCGGTGTCCGAACAAACCAACCTGCTGGCGCTCAATGCCGCCATCGAAGCGGCCCGCGCGGGTGAGGCCGGCCGCGGTTTTGCGGTGGTGGCGGACGAGGTACGCACGCTGGCCTACCGTACGCAGCAGTCGACCCAGGAAATCGAACAGATGATCGGCCGTGTGCAGGCTGGCACCGAAGCGGCGGTGGCCTCGATGCAGGCCAGCACCAACCGCGCCCAGTCGACGCTGGACGTGACCCTGGCCTCGGGGCAGGTGCTGGAAGGTATCTACAGTGCGATTGGCGAAATCAACGAGCGCAACCTGGTAATCGCCAGTGCGGCCGAAGAGCAGGCCCAGGTGGCGCGGGAGGTGGACCGCAACCTGCTGAACATCCGTGAGCTGTCGGACCAGTCGGCGGCGGGGGCACAACAGACCAGCGAGGCGAGCAAGGCAATGGCGGGGTTGGTAGGGGAGATGACGGCGCTGGTGGCGCGGTTCAGGGTCTGAGCCGCAAGGCATGCACTGGGCGTGTAGGAGCGGCCTTGTGTCGCGAAAGGGCCGCAGCGCGGCCCCGGCAACATATGCGGCGACGCTAAGATTGCGGGGGCGCTTCGCACCCCTTTCGCGACACAAGGCCGCTCCTACAGGTATTACACCGCCTTTAGGTGGTCAACCTCAGCCCGGCTGCGCCGCCAGGCTATTGCTCACATTACGCCCCAACACCAGCACCGTGACAAACCCACAGCCCACCAGCGCCGTGGCCAGGCTCAACAGCACGGCCGTGCCCATATGGTCGACCACCTGCCCGCCGAAGAACGAACCCACGGCGATGATCACCTGGAACAAGGCCACGAACAGCGGCATGCCACGTTCCACATCCTTGGGCGCCACGACGAACATCCAGATGTTGGCGCAAGCCGGGAACGCACCAAAGGCGAAGCCCCACAGCGCGATCAGCATCGCCGCGCCAGTCATGCTGGTGGCGAAGTGCGGGAACAGGGCGGTGCTCACGGCAATCATGAACGCGACCAGCATCAAGGTGTGCCGCACGCTGCGGTTGGCCGCAAAGCCGGCGAAGATGTTACCCATGAAGCCTGCCACGCCATACAGCAACAGCAACGAACCAATGGTAGGCCCGTCAAACCCGGCATTCTGCTTGAAGAACGGCGCCACATAGGTATACGCGGCAAAGTGCGCCAGGCCGATCAGCAACACGGCAATCAAACCTACCCGTGCTTGCGGGTTGATGAACAGGGCTGGCAGGTCGCTGATGCGAATGGCCTTTTCCGGCATCAGCCGTGGCAGCAGGAACACCTGTGCCAGCAGCACCGGCACGCCCACCAGTGCGGTAACCAGGAAGGTCATGCGCCAGCCCATCAGGCCACTCAGCCAGGTGCCCACAGGCACGCCCACCACGGTCGCCAGGGTTACCCCAGCCATGATGATCGAGTTGGCCTTGGCCACGCCCATGCCATCAGGTGCCAGGCGGCCGCTGAGTGCGATGGCTGTGGCCCAGAAGCCGCCGATGCTCACACCCAGCAGCACACGGCCGACCAGCAGCAGGTTGAAGTCGCCGGCATAGGCGACGATGGCGTTGGCGATGATCATGATCAGCGTCAGGCCGATCAGCAGGTAGCGCCGGTCCAGTGCACCGACGCCCACGGAAATGATCGGCGCGGCCAGCGCGGCCATGATGCCGGGCAGGGTTACCATCAGGCCGGCCAGGCCGGCACTGATGCCCAGGTCACTGGCCACGTCGTTGAGTACGCCCACCGGCAGGAACTCGCTGGTGACCAGGGCAAAGGCGCCGACGGCGACCGAGAGAATCGCCAGCCACTGCTGGGTGATGCTCTGTTGATTGTGTTCGGGAACGGCCCGAGGGGCCTGGCTGGCACTTGGCATGGTGTCGGATTCCAAGAAGGGATGTCGCCTGTAGCAGGCGCAAGAGGGGGGATTTCGCGGCGATTATAGGGGGCACGCCTGCCAGGCCGACAGGCGGCTGGGGTGATAGTAATCATTAGTGCAATCGATGAAACGCCTTGCGCAGAGCGGCCGCTATCGGCGGCGCCCCAACAGCGCCGCCCCTGCGCAGGCCATGGCAATGGCGGCAATGCCCAGCCATTGGATCAGCGTCAGCACTTCGTTGAGGATCAGCCAGCCGGCGATTGCCCCTGCTGCCGGCGAAGCGCTGAGCAGCACGCCAAAAATGCTTGGCGGCAGGTGGCGCATGGCGTACATATCGAGCAAAAACGGCACTGTACTGGAAAGCAGGGCGACGCCCAACCCTACCATGAGCACCCACGGGGCCAACAGCTCAACCCCGGCGTGGTTGACGCCCAGCGGTACCCCCAGCAGCGCCGCGAACAACATGCCGGTGGCGACAGACTGCTTGCCGTGCACCGCGACTTTGCTGCCCAGCACCACATACAGCCCCCACGCCAAGGCGGCAGCGAGCGAGTACATGACGCCACGCGAGTCCAGGCCCTGGCTGTCCGCTCCCCAAGGCAGCAAGGTAAGCCCGGCGCCCGACAAGGCGATCCACAGCAAGTCGATCCGCCGCCGCGAAGACAGCAAGGCCGCCCCAAGCGGGCCGATGACTTCGATGGAAACCGCGATGCCCACCGGGATGTAAAGGAAGGCGCGATAAATCAGGATGTTCATCAGGCCCATCATCAGGCCATAGCCCAGCAGGTGCAGCATGTTGGCCTGGCGCCAGATGCGCCAGGGGCGCAGAAGCGCCAGCAGGATCAGCGCCGACAGGCCCAGCCGCAAGGCGACCACGCCCTCGGGCCCAACCAGTGGAAACAGGGTCTTGGCCAAGGCCGCCCCGGTCTGCACCGAGACCAGTGCCACGATGGCAGCACCGACCGGGGCGAAGGTTCCAGCATTTTTTGCGTCCACGCGTGGCTCCAGCAACATTCGAGGCGCCATTTTAGTGCTCGGCCTGCGAAGCAATTGCTGTGAAAATAGGCCCCTGATGAGTGAACTGCTTTCTTTGGAACCCAAACATGAGTGACTGCACCAACCGTCCGCTGGACAGTTTCGATCACGCGATCCTGCGTTTGCTGCAGCAAGACAACAAGACTTCGCAGCGCGCCATTGCCGAGGATATCGGCCTGTCCACGCCCGCCGTGCAGCGGCGGGTTGCGCAGATGGAGGCCAGTGGGGTGATTGCAGCCAACACCTCGGTGATTGCCCCGGAAAGCGTTGGCCAGATGATTACCGCCATCGTCGAGTCGCGCCTGCGCGACGACCGTTCGCTGGTGATGGACCGGGCCAAGCGCTATTTCGCCAGTGTGGCGGAGATACAGCAGTGCTACTTCGTCAACGGCGGCGTGTCATTCATCATCGTCATGCTGGCGCGTGACGTGGCGCATTTCGAAAAGCTGGTGCGGCTGCACTTTGCCGACAACGAAGACATCCTGACCTACCGCACGCTGATTGTGCTGGACAAGGTCAAGGTGGGGTTGGGTGTTCCAGTCTAGCGGCTTGTAGTCGAGGCACGACCCCGCCCAGCACCATCTGGGTGACTGTCCTGGTAGCCAGGTCGTAGTCCGACTTGTCAGGTGCGGGTAGGCCCCTGACCTGCGCCATCTGCCAGGCCAGGTTGCTGTAGGTGCGGGTTGCCGACCAGATGAAGATCATCAGGTGTTCAGGATCACAGGGCGCCAGCCGGCCAAGCTCGATCCAGTGGCGCAGCCAGGCCACGTTGCGCCGGGCCTCTTCCTGCAGCATGTGCTTGCCCGCCTCGGGCAGGCGTTTGCCCCCTGACAGCAACTCCTGGCTGAACACGGTGGCAGCGAACGGGTGTTCGCGAATGATGCGGATGCGCGCCTTGATATAGGCCTGCAGGCCCAGCACCGGGTCGTCGCTGTGGCGCAGCGCTGCCGAGGCCTTCAGCAACGGCTCGAGAAAGCTCATCAGCACCTGGACGTAAAGGTTTTCCTTGCTCTGGAAGTAGTAATAGAGATTGGCCTTGGGCAAACCGGCGCGTTCGGCAATGTCGTGCGAATGGGTGGCGGTGAAACCGCTCACGGAAAACGCTTCGCTGGCAGCCCTCAGGATCAGCTTGAGGTTCTTGCGTCGTATGCCGGGGTTGCCAAGCGACTGGTCAAGCGCGCCGTGTGGGGCAGCACCTTGGTCGTTGGCAGCATTCGGCGTATTGGTTTGAGCGTACATCAAGGCGTCATCTGGGCTTTCGGGTTTCGATGTATAAAAAAGTATATAGCGAGTGTCATGCTTTTAGCGAGGCGTTGCAAGGCAGCGCTCTCCACGAGGTGAAAGTGCTTCGGCAATGGCTGAAATGTGGCGAGGGAGGCAGCAGGGGCCTCAATGAAGCCCCACCAGCCTGATCAGGCAGGTAACAGCAGGCGCAGCAGGCCGGTGATGACAACCGCAAACAGCACCACCGGCAGGATGGCGTAACGGGTCGCGGCGTATACGGTCAGGCCCAGCGCAATCAGGTCGGCCGGCTGCCCGGTCACGAACTTGGGCGCGATAACTGCAATCAGCACGCAGCCGGGCGCGGCGTTCAGCACCTGGGTCAGCTGCGGCCCCAGGGTGCGCTTGCGCAGCAGGACAAAGCCCAGCGCCCGGGTCAGGTAGGTGACCACGGCCATACCGATGATGGTGGTCAGCGTCGCGACGTCGATCATGGCTTGGCCCACAGGTAGGCGGTCACCAGGCCGGCCACGGTGCCTGCAAGCACGTACCAGCCACCGGGGATCAGCAGGTAGAACAGCGCTGCGGTGAACAGGCTGAACAACCACGGCAGGGCGGCATGCACACCTTTCCACATGCCCTTGAGCAGCACCAGGAAGACGGCGGCGAAGGCCATGTCGAAGCCATAGCTGCGCAGGTCGCCGAGCAGCGGCCCGGCTTGCGCGCCAAGGCTGGTGAAGGTGACCCACGTGGCCCAAAGGCACAATGACACACCCATGAAATAGCGCAGGCTGAAACCACCGCGCTCGCGTGCATCGGCCAGGCCCATGGCCCAGCTCTCGTCGCACATGAAGAACAGCGCCCCCAGTGCCTTGGGTAGTGGCAGGTGCCGCAGGTGCGGCGCCAGGGTGGCGCCCATCAGCAGGTGGCGGCTGTTGACCAGCAGGGTCATGGCGACGATCACCAGGATCGCCGGCGGTGAGGTCCACAGTTCGATGGCGGCGAACTCCGAGCCACCCCCGAAGTTGAGCCCGGTCATCAGCGCCACCTCGCCAGCTGAAAGCTGGTGCTGGGACGCCTGCGCGCCGAGTACCAGGGCGAAGGGAACGAAGCCCAGCAGCACTGGCAAGGCGGCGATGGCGCCACGGCGCAATTCGCTTGGCGGTGTTGTGGCGGGGGGATCGCTCAGTACAGGTTCAAGGGTATTCATGGTTTCCTCCGGTGAAGGAAAATTATTCCAATGAATCGCTGGAATTGGCTTGCGTAGTTGCAAAGGAGCACAGAGGATTTGGCATATGCTGCTGCTAATTTCGAAAAGGATCTAAACCAATGCCAATCAAGATCGATGCCATCGATCGCCGTATCCTGCGGGCGCTGCAGCGTGATGGCCGGTTGCAGAACCAGGAATTGGCCAGGCAGGTGGGGTTGTCTGCCTCGCCGTGCCTGCGTCGGGTGCGGTTATTGGAGGAGGCGGGGGTGATCGAGCGCTACGTGGCATTGCTCGACCCGGCCAAGGTGGCGCTGGGGTTGACCCTGTTCGTGCGGGTGTGGCTCAAGCGTCAGGATCAGGATACGACTGATGAGTTCGTCGAGGCCGTGCGCCTGTTGCCAGAGGTGGTGGAGTGCCATGTGATGGCGGGCGATTGTGATTTGATGCTGCGGGTGGTTGCGGCGGACCTGGAGGCCTATCGCCGCTTCCAGGTGAAGCACCTGACCAGTTTGAGCGTGGTGCAGAACGTGAAGACCGAAGTGCCGATGGAGAAGATCAAACTGACCACCGAACTGCCGGTTTAACCACGGCATGCCCCCAGCGTTATGAACGGGATTGTTCAAAAGTCTCAAAGCTTGCGCAATCCCTGTGGGAGCGGGCGAGCCCGCGAAGAATGCAACGCAGTGCATGGCACCGGCTTTGCCGGTGTTCGCGGGCAAGCCCGCTCCCACAGGTTCCCCGCTAAATCAGTAAGTTATGTGCAACTCCATGAGCGCGGCCTGGTGTCGCGATGGGCAAATTCATAACGGATTGTGATCCCAAGCATCATGACAATATATTTATCCTTATCAATCCCAGGCCCTAGCATCTGAACCCCGCCAACGCCCATCACCATGAGGTCTTGATGAACAGTTCGCTCTTCGTATCCCAACGCACCGCCGCCTTGTTGTTGCAGCATTGGCGCAGTGGTGAACTGCTGACGGAACTGCCCGCCAGCCTCAAGCCCGAGACCTTGAAGCAAGGCTACGACAGCCAGGACCAGCTGTTTGCTGCCGCGGCGGGCCAGCGTTGCGGGTGGAAGCTTGGGGTCGGCAGCCCGGCTGGCATGCGTGCGGCCAATCTGTCCCGGCCGCTGATCGGCCAGCTGGAAGAAAAGCGCTGCCACGCAGACGGCGTGCATATCCAGCTGCCGGCTGTGACGCCAGTGACCATCGAATGCGAAGTTGCCTTCGTTCTGGACCGTGATATCCCCCCGCAAACCGGGCGCGCGCCGGTCAGCGAAGATATCCGCGCCACCTGCGTCACCTTCGAAGTGGTGCGCTCGCGTTTTGTCGACCGCAAGGCTGTCGGCTGGCCGAGCTTTGTCGCCGACAACGTTGGCTTCGAGGCACTGGTAATCAGCGATAGCCTGGGCGCAGGCATCGACGTGGCGCTACTGGCGGACCTCGCCGAAACCGCCGAGGTGTATGTAGACGGCGAATTGCGGGCGGGTGGTTTGTCCGGTGATGCAGCGACCGACCCGCTGGTGTCGCTGGCCCACCTGTATGCGCACGCCGCCGAGCGCGGGCACACACTGAAAGCAGGTGATGTGGTCACCACTGGGGCCATGTGCCAGCCATTCGACCTGAGCCAGACAGGGCATCAGGTCAATGCCAGGTTCATTGGCCGGGCGCTGTCGTTCACGCTGTAACGATCGACCACTGTTCGAACGCTGTCTGCATTCTCTGCCGTGTTTGCGCGTCGGCGGGGATCAAGTGTTCGATGCGCAGTGACTGCACGGTTATGTCCTGCGGCATGCCGAAGGTGGTAAATGTGGACAGGAATCTCAGTTCGCCATAGGGCGTTCGCACACGCGTCAGCAGCACGGGTGTGGCCGCGGCAGCATCAAGTTGGCTGCCCGGGGCCGGCAAGCCTCGCAGGCGCTCTGCCAGCGCCGGGTTGCCGGCGGCCTCCCGGGACGCACGTTGCCAGGCCGCGGCGCGGATTTCTGGCGCGTTGGCCAGGTGGTCACCCAGCCCACCGGGGCACAGCAGTGTCTGCAGCAGATTGAGGCCGGTCGCCGGCTGTGCGGTAACGCCGGCCATCGCCAGCAGCAGCCCGGTGCTGGTATTGGCGGCGATCACATCCCAGTTGCTGTCGATGACGATCGCCGGTGCGGGGTTGTTCACCTGCAGGATGTGTTCGATAGCAGTATTGACCAATGCCAGTTCCGGCGCATCGAGCGGCGAGGCAGCGTAGCGGGGTGCGTAGCCGGCGGCGACGAATACTTCGTTGCAGTGCTCCAGCGGCGTACCTAGCGCCGACAACAGGGCATGCAAAGTGCTCGGGCTGGCCCTGGCCCGCCCGGTTTCCACACAGCTCAGATGACGCTGCGACAGCCCGGCCAGCAACGCCAGGTCCAGCTGGCTGAGGTTGGCCTGCCGGCGCAGGTGACGCAGATGCTGGCCAGCCGCAGTGTGCGGGGCAGGGGTATTTCGATGGAACAGATGCTCGTTCATGCGTTGCCCTTATCGTCCTTGAGTGCAATGTCCATGACCTCACGGGTCATTGAGCGCAGGCAACCCTATCACTACTGTGGCGGCAAACCCTACCAAGGAGCGTGACATGGGCTTGCGTATCTGCGCACTGGCGTTGCTGGTGCTGTTTTCGCTGTATACCGGCTGGACGATGCTGATTGCCGAGCAATCGCTGCTGGCGTTCGGCCTGGCGCTGTTGTCGCGGCCGGATACTGCCCAGGTGGTGATTGACCTGTACCTGATGGCGGGGCTGGCATGCTGCTGGATGGTGCGGGACAACCGCCTGCGGGGCAACGCCGTGGTCTCGGTGTTGCCATACCTGCTGCTGACCGCGGTATTCGTTTCGCTGGGGCCGTTGTCGTACCTGGTGACCAGAGGAGTTGCCGAGGGGCGACAGCCATAGTGAATGCTGCTCTACGGCGTCGGGGTTATTTACCTGGGTTTTCGCACCCCCATTGCAGCGAATCTTTGCACCTGACCCAAAATATTGCATGAGTCATCTTGATGCTTTCACATAGCGGTACTAATACTTAAGCACTGCCGAAGAGGGATGATCATGCAGACGCGCTTCGTTGTGGTGCCCGCAGTGCCAATCCAGAAAGAGGTTTACCCACGGCGGCTCGGTTTCCCCGCCGCATTGGGGGAGGGCTATGACCTTTACGACACTCAGGAAAAGCTGCGTCTGAGCCTGAATTTTTCCACCCGTGCCCAAGCCGAATTCGAATGTGCGAGCCGCAACCGCTGCGGTGATGCCGGTGATGCGGATTTTGTCGGCATGGGTTGATTGCATCTAGTAGCCAAGGCATCAGGCGACATAGCGGCGGTAATAGTCCAGCGTGGCCAGGTTTTTGTCCTTGGCCTCGAACATGATGTCGAACCGCTCGAGAAACTGCAGGGCGTAGCGGTTGGTCCAGTCGTTCCACATCTGCGCGCTGTGCGCATACAGGTCGCGCTTGTTTACCTTTACCAGCAGTGTCGGCAGGGTCAGCTTGGTCTCGGCAGTAAAACCGAGTGCCTGCAGATGCTCGGGTGGCTGCGAATAATGCATGACCGGCCGTACACCTCGCCAACTGTCGATGATGCGTTCGATGCGCGGGTCGTGCGGGGTGATGTAGTCGCCTTCGTGGATCCAGCAATGGTGAATGTCCAGCACCACGGGTGCGAGATCGGCCACCGCCAGGCAGTCATCGACACCGTAGGTTTTTTCATCGTTCTCGAAGGTAATCACGTTACGCGCCACCTGCGACAGCCGTGGCCACACCTGGCGGATGCCCGCCGTACCCAGGCGTCCGGCAATGTGCA
Source organism: Pseudomonas sp. NPDC090592 (assembly GCF_044769185.1). Classification (NCBI taxonomy): domain Bacteria; kingdom Pseudomonadati; phylum Pseudomonadota; class Gammaproteobacteria; order Pseudomonadales; family Pseudomonadaceae; genus Pseudomonas; species Pseudomonas sp. NPDC090592. Next base: position 255,744 of record NZ_JBIVXJ010000004.1, on the reverse strand, counting down.
CGTTGCACTTGAAATCCTGGAAGGTCTGGCCAAAACCCATCATACGGATCATGTCGGCGTGGTATTCGAACTCGGCCAGGCTGTGCTCCACGACCTCGGCACGGTCCGAGCCGAGCACGCAATATTGGCCCGGGTGGAAGGACAGGCGAATGTTCTGCTCGCGGGCCAGCTGGCCGATGGCGGCGAACCGTTCGGCCATCAGTGCCTGGAAGGCTGGCTCACGGTATAGCGGGGCAACGCCGGGGTGGCTGTAGAGCGGCAGCAGGTCGCTGCTCAGGCGCAGCATGTGCAGTGTTGGTGGCAGTTCGCTGACGTAACCCAGAAGGCGTAGCTGGGCATCGAGGTTGTGCTGCACCAGTTCGAGCAGCTTGGTCCGTGCGGCCGTCTGACTGGCGCCGGATAGCCAGCGCAAGGTGGTGGTGCGTGGGTTGAAGGTGCGCTCGATGGCTTCCAGCGCCTTGATCGACAGGCTGCGGTGCGGGTGGCGGTACATGCAAGCGAAGCCCAGGCGCGGCATTGGCAGTCTCCGGATAGTGGGTGTGGATGGCACCGGCTTTGCCGGTGTTCGCGGGCTCGCCCGCTCCCACGGGGATCTCACAGGCGCTGAAGATGCGTTGGCGAGCACCTGCCAACCCTGAAGCCAGAAATCGTAGAATCTCCCAGGGCGTCATCAACCGTGCTTGCTCAGGGCCTCTACCAGCTCGGCCTTGGTCATGCTGGAGCGGCCTTTGATGTCTTTACTGCGCGCTTCCTTCATGAGGCTTACCTTGGTCTGGCTTTGCAAAGAACTGTCCGAGGTCCGCGCATTACCCTGGCGTGACTTCGCCGCCCGCTTGGCCGAGTCTGATCGCGCTGTTTTCTTCTCGCTGGTACTGGTCGTTCTGCCCGATCCGCCCTGTTTCTCGCCGCCGCCGGACTGCTTGTTGACGGTGGCCCAGGCGCGCGCCTCGGCTTCGTCTTTCGACACGCCCTTGTGCTCGTAGCTTTCTTCGATGTGCTCGGCCTTGCGCTTTTGCTTGTCGGTGTATTTGTCCTTGTCGCCGCGTGGCATGGTGTCTACTCCTGCAGGGTTGCCTGAGCGGTTGAAACCTGCACACCGACGAAGTGCCGGAAAATGGATGAGCGGCCGTCATTCAATCGACACATAGTCGCGTTAGCGTTGAGACAGGAGCCGTTCCAGGGCTCCGGCCCAGCCAGTCGAACCGGGATGACGCATGAAGGCAATGGACAGCGCTACAGCCAGGCGCAAAGGTATCAAGCTGCGGGCCACGGTGATCTACCGCAAGGACGGCCAGGTACTGTTCGTGCGCAAGCGCAACGCCAAGTGGAACCTGCCCGGTGGCCGGGTCGAGCCCGACGAGACGCCGCTGCAGGCTGCGCGGCGCGAGATGGCCGAAGAAACCGGCCTGGCCTTCGATGAGCTGCGCTTTGTCAGTGAGTATCGGGAAGACCGTGTCATTCACTACCTGTTCGAGGCGCGCAAGGCGGCGGACAAACCACGGCCGTTGAACGAAATAGACGCCTGCCGCTGGATCAAGCCGCGGCAGGTGGCCAAGCGCCGGGTCAGGCGGCCGATCAAGACCTTGCTCAGGCGTTGTGCTTGATACAGTAACTTTTCCGGTTGTGCCGGGGATCTGGGGCTGCTGCGCAGCCCATCGCCGGCAAGCCAGCTCCCACACCGACCGCATGAGCCTCGATGCCCGAAGAGACTACCTCAAGCTGACGCGGGGTCTGTGGGAGCTGGCTTGCCGGCGATGGGCCGCAAAGCGGCCCTGATACGCCGCGCTAACAGGTCTTAGTAAACCTGCGGCACAATGATGTCCATCGGTGTCGGGTTGCGAATATAGTCTTCCTTCCTGAGCCGCTGCGGCAGCTCGATCGTCGGCACTTGCACTTCTTCATAGGGCATTTGCCCCAGCAGGTGATGGATGCAGTTGAGTCGGGCCTTCTTCTTGTCGTCGGCCTGCACCACCCACCAGGGCGCTTCGGCAATGTGGGTGCGCTCAAGCATGATTTCCTTGGCCTTGGTGTAGGCCTCCCAGCGCCGGTGCGACTCCAGGTCCATGGGGCTGAGTTTCCATTGCTTGAGCGGGTCGTGGATACGGCTGAGAAAGCGCAGGTGCTGCTCCTGGTCGGAGATCGAGAACCAGTACTTGATCAGCTGGATCCCCGAGCGGGCCAGCATGCGTTCGAACTCCGGCACGGTGCGGAAGAATTCCTCGTACTGGTCGCCATTGCAAAAGCCCATGACCTTTTCCACGCCGGCACGGTTGTACCAGCTACGGTCAAACAGCACGATTTCGCCGGCTGCGGGCAAATGTGAAACGTAACGCTGGAAGTACCACTGGGTGCGCTCGCGGTCGTTCGGGGCGGGCAGGGCGGCCACCCGGCAGACCCGTGGGTTGAGGCGCTGGGTAATGCGCTTGATCACGCCGCCTTTGCCGGCAGCATCGCGGCCTTCGAACAGGATCACCACTTTGTGCCCGGTCTTGACCACCCAGCTTTGCAGCTTCACCAGTTCGCCCTGCAGGCGGAACAGCTCGCGAAAATACGTCCTGCGCGCTGCTTTTTCGCTGCCGTCCTCGACATGTTCATCGAACAGCGCATTCAGGTCGTGGCCGTCTTCGGCCAGTTCCAGTTCAAGCTCTTCATCGCTGTGATCAAGCAGCTCGCGGTGAATGCGCCTCATCAGGTTGTGTTCGGTCGGGGACATGGCAAGCGCTCGTGCGGGGGAGGGATGGCAAAGTGATAATCGCCTTCGGTTACCAAGGCATGACATCAACCTGCCGTCATGGCACAGGCAAAAAGCTCTACCTCGGGGCCCGCCACTCAACCGTCACAAAGCTGTAACACAGAAGATGCAAAGTGTGCCGGCCATCACACGGAGCGCTTTTAGATGATACGCCTGATGAAGTCTGCTGCACTCGCTGTTGCCGTCTCCCTTTGCGCCACTGGTGCAGCATTTGCCGCAGAAAACGTTCGCCTGACCGGTTCCGGCGCGAGCTTCCCTGCACCCATCTACCTGACCTGGTTCAAGGACTTCAGCAAGAACACTGCTGGCGTCACCGTTGACTACCAGTCCAAGGGTAGCGGCGCAGGCGTTCAGGACTTCCTGAACAAGACCGTCGACTTCGCCGCCAGTGACTCGGGCATGAGCGATGCAGACATTGCCAAGGTTGGCGAAGGCGTACAGCTGCTGCCAATGACCGCTGGCGAAATCGTCCTGGCCTACAACCTGCCAGGCAACCCGAAAGGGCTGAAACTGCCTCGCGATGTGTACTCCAACATCTTCCTGGGCAAGATCACCAAGTGGAACGACCCGAAGATCGTTGCTGCCAACCCGGAGCTGAAGCTGCCTGACCTGCCGATCACCGTGGTCGTGCGTGCCGACTCCAGCGGTACCAACGCCGTTTACACCAAGCACCTGTCGGCCATCAACGCCGATTTCAAGAAAGAGCTGGGTGAAGGCAACACCGTCAACTGGCCGGCCACCGACAAGTTCATCAAGTCGCCGAAGAACGACGGCGTAACCGCCACCGTTCGTCAGACCCCAGGCGCCATCGGTTACATCGAGTACGGTTTCGCCAAGCTGGCCAAGGTCGACTTCGCCCAACTGGAAAACAAAGCCGGCCAATACGTCGTGCCAAACGCCGAGAGCGGTGCCGAGGCACTGGCTGCGGTGAAAATGCCTGAAAACCTGATCGCGACCCTGCCGGACCCGGAAGGCGCCAAGTCCTACCCGATCACTTCCTACACCTGGATGATCTTCCGCAAGGACAACGGCAACCCGGAAAAGGCGAAGGCCATGCGTGAAATGGTCGAGTACGGTCTGACCGAAGGCCAGAAGATCGCCGACTCGATGGGTTACATCCCGCTGCCACCGTCGGTTGTCGACCAGGTGCGTAAAGCGTCTGCCAACATCCAGTAAAACCCAGGCGCTCCCGGTATCGGCATGAAGCCATGCCGGGGGTGTTTGTCCCTTGTCCCGGAACTCGCCAATGAACACACCTTTTGCCATACCGGATAACCCCGATTCCGCGTGCCAGCCACCGTCTACGAAAGACTTCCTGGTCGATCGCACCTTCCGTGCGCTTGCACGTATTGGTGTGGTGCTGGTGCTGGCGCTGGTCTTCGCGCTGGTCTACGAAGTGGGCCGCAAGGCACTGCCCGGCATTGAAAAGCACGGTTTCGACGTGCTGTTCGGCAGCGTCTGGGATGTCAACCAGGGTAAGTACGGCATTCTGCCAGCGATCTGGGGCACGCTTTATAGCGCCTTCATTGCACTGTTGATCGCCGGTTTCTTCGGCGTCAGCATGGCCATTTTCCTCACTCAGGATTTCCTTCCGGCCAAGCTTGCCGCGGTGTTTCGCACCATCGTCGAGCTGCTCGCCGCCATCCCCAGCGTGGTCTACGGCCTGTGGGGCATCTATGTGGTCATCCCGGCGATACGCCCGCTGACCACCTGGTTGAACAGCGAGCTGGGCTGGATCCCGTTTTTCGGCACCTCCCTCAGCGGGCCGGGCCTGCTGCCCGCGGCACTGGTCCTGGCGATCATGATTCTGCCGACCATTGCTGCGGTGTCCCAGGACGCGCTGACCAGCGTGCCGATGAAAACCAAGCAGGCTGCCTACGGCATGGGTACCACCCACTGGGAAGCCATCCTCAAGGTGATGGTGCCATCCGCCGCTACCGGCATCTTTGGTTCGCTGGTACTGGGCCTGGGTCGCGCACTCGGCGAGACCATGGCGCTGGCCATGCTGGTCGGCAACGCCAACACGCTGTCGCTTTCCCTGTTCGCCCCGGCCAACACCCTGGCGGCGCTGCTGGCGCTGAACTTCCCGGAAGCCGGCCCGAACGAGATTGAAGTGCTGATGTATGCGGCACTGGTGCTGATGTTCATCACCCTGCTGGTGAACGTACTCGGTTCGATGATCATGCTCTACGCCCAGCGAGGTAACAAATAATGACTGACCTCAGCACCCCAACAACCGCTTTGCCCAGCCTGCAGCGCAAGCTGGAAGGCCGCGCCTTGCGCAGCCTGATCCTGACCACCGTGGCCTGGGTGGCCGCACTGGTGGCCAGTGTGCCGCTGATTTCCGTGCTGTACATGCTGGTTACCCGCGGTGGCGCACGCCTTAACCTGGAAGTGTTCACCGAGCTGCCGCCTACCGGCTTCGAGATGGGCGGCGGTTTCGGCAACGCCATGGCCGGTACCTTCGTCATGGTCGGTATCGCGGCAGCCATCGCGGTGCCGGTCGGTATCCTGGCAGCGGTGTTCCTGGCCGAACTCGGCCCGGACAGCAAGCTGGCCAACGCCGCACGCTTTGCCGCCAAGATGCTCACGGGCCTGCCGTCGATCCTGGCCGGTGTATTTGCCTACGCCCTGGTGGTAATGACCACCGGTACTTACTCGGCGCCAGCCGGTGGTGTGGCCCTGGCGGTACTGATGCTGCCAATCGTGGTGCTGACCGCCGAAGAGTCGATGAAGATGGTGCCCAAGATCATGAAGGATGCCGCCTACGGCATGGGTTGCACCCGTGCGCAGGTGATCTGCAAGATCGTCCTGCCCACCGGCCTGCCCGCCATCCTGACCGGCGTCATGCTGGCCGTGGCCCGCGCCGCTGGCGAAACCGCACCGCTGCTGTTTACCGCGTTGTTCAGCAACTACTGGATCTATCACGACGGCAGCCTGGCCGTCATGAACCCCACGGCGTCGCTTGCCGTACTGATTTACAACTTCTCCGGCATGCCGTTCGACAATCAGCTGGAGCTCGCCTGGGCGGCCTCGCTGGTACTGGTGATGATCGTGCTGGTAATCAACATTCTTAGCCGTGTATTCGGCAAACCCAAGTATTGAGAAAGGGAGCATCCAAACTTGAACGTATCCACAGCGCAAAAGGCCGCTCCCATGGTCAACGAAGCCCCAATAGTCATGGACTGCAAGCTGGACAAGATCTTCTACGGCAATTTCATGGCCGTACGTGACAGCCATGTCCCTATCCGCAAGAACGAGATCACCGGTTTCATCGGGCCATCCGGCTGCGGCAAAAGTACCGTGCTGCGTAGCCTGAACCGCATGAACGACCTGGTTAAAGGCTTCGGCTTCGAAGGGCATGTGCACTTCCTGGGCCAGGATGTCTACGGCAAGGGCGTCGACCCGGTAGTGGTGCGCCGCTATATCGGCATGGTGTTCCAGCAGCCCAACCCGTTCTCGATGAGCATCTTCGACAACGTCGCCTTCGGCCTGCGCCTGAACCGCTACAAGGGCGACCTGGGTGACCGCGTGAAGCACGCCTTGCAGGGCGCCGCCCTGTGGGACGAAGTGAAGGACAAGCTCAAGGTCAGCGGCCTGTCGCTGTCCGGCGGCCAGCAGCAGCGCCTGTGCATCGCACGCGCCATTGCTACCGAACCGGAAGTGCTGTTGCTGGACGAGCCGTGCTCGGCACTCGACCCGATCGCCACCCGCCGCGTGGAAGAGCTGATGGTCGAGCTGAAGAAGGACTACACCATCGCCCTGGTGACACACAACATGCAGCAGGCGATTCGTGTGGCTGACACCACGGCGTTCTTCTCGGTGGATATTTCCCAGGGCACTCGCACCGGTTACCTGGTCGAGATGGGCCCGACCGCGCAGATCTTCCAGAATCCGCGCGAACAACTGACCAGTGACTACATCAGCGGCAAGTTCAGCTGAGTCACGCACAGCCAAGGTGGCCGGGTGTTGCAACCAGGGAGGTTGCAGCACCCGGCCGCGTTACCTTCCGTTAAAGTGTTACCCGGGATTTCCAATGCAAGCGATGCGTCGTCTAGATCTGTCAGCGGTAGAGCGTGCACTGCGCGAGGTGCAGGGTCGTTTTGCCCAACTGAGCCAGCACTTCACCGAACCGCGGGACCCGTTTACCGACGAGGTGCTGCTGAATGTGCTTGAAGGGTATGCGCTGATTGACGACTATGTCGCTCGCGGTATCGACCTGTTCGACCTGCAACAGCTGAACCTGATGCTGGAAATCAATGCCACCGTGCTGTGCGGTAGCGACCCGGCCCGCCGTCTGGAGTTTGCCCCGCACCTGGCAGCAACCGAGGCACACTTTTTCAACAACGTCGAAGGTGGCATCAAGGATTTGTACAACTGGTACTGCTCGTACCGCAGCGATTCCATCTGGAAGCGGGCAGCCGGTGTGTATGTACGAATCCTCAGCAAGCCGCAGCTGTTCATCGAAGGCAACAACCGCACAGGGTCGCTCATTGTCAGCTATTTGCTGATGCGTGCCGGGCTGCCGCCATTCGTGCTGTCGCTGGATAACGCCGAGGGTTACTTCAACCCGTCCTCGGTTATACGCAACTCCGCCAAACACGGTGTCAAGGCTTTGTACGAACTACCCAAGATCAAGAAAAAGTACGCCGCTTTCCTTGAAGCGAAGGCGCCTGAGCCCGGCAAGTTCTTCCTGCCGGGCACGCACGTGCCCGCCTGTGAGGGGAGCCGCTGATGCAACAGGTATCCATGCTGGAGCGCGGGCGGCAGGCCATCGGGCGCAAGCTCAAGCGCGGCCAGGTACGCATTTCGTTCGATATCGACGACACGCTGGCCTGCCAACCCGAGCACGCTGCCGCCGAGGACAGCAAGTTGCCGGGCTTCGTCCATCGCTGGCTGGGCGAGCCGCTGCGCAGTGGCACCCGCGAACTGATCCGTGACCTGCGCCGCCAGGGTTGCAGCATCTGGATCTACACCTCTTCCGGGCGCACCCCGGCCTACATTCGCCGCTGGCTGATGCTCTATGGCATTCATGTCGACGGTGTGGTCAACAGTGACCGGCACCAGCACATCCTCGCCCAGAATGGGCTGGAGAATTCGCCGTCCAAGCTGCCATCGGCGTTCGATATCGATTTGCATGTGGATGATTCCGAAGGCGTGCGCCTGGAAGGCGTCGACCACGGTTTCCGCGTGGTGGTGGTGTGCCCGAAGGATGAAAACTGGGCGCAGAAGGTGAAGGCTGCGGCGGTCGACGTGCAGGCGCGGCTGGCCTGGCAGCAACCGCATCGGTATGAAATGCCCGCGTGCCAGCGTTCGCAGGCACTGGCTTCCTAGAACGTTTGCAGGTGCTGCGACGCGTTACTGGTAGGAGCGGCCTTGTGTCGCGAAAGGGCTGCGCAGCAGCCCCAACAATATTTGCATCACCGCTGAAATCCTGGGGCTGCTGCGCAGCCCTTTCGCGACACAAGGCCGCTCCTACAATGACCTGCGCTAGACGATCAGGCAGTTTCTGGCTTGTTCCGGTGTATTGGTACTCTTCTACACACCTGCCTACACCCTAAGTCTTGCACCCCGACCCAGGCAGGTACCGCGACCAAATCACCACACCACATCCTCCACCCCAAAGCACCTGCCACCCCGCCTCAAAGCAGCATACCTCGCCATTTACCCACTTCTGATAATCGCCTCCGACATCCCGTCCCTCGTTTGGAGCGCGCCATGCACAACAACAATAAGCACCTGCCGCCTCGTTTTCTCGCAGCCGCCATCGCCAGCTTCTCTGCCCTGGGCCTGAGCGGCGTCGCCGAGGCCGAGATCATGCTGTACGACAAGGATCAGACCACGTTTTCCACCGATGGCTACATCAACGCCTTCTACGTCAACAGCAAGGTCGACCGTGAAGGCGAGCAGTTCGACCGCCGTCAGTCGCGGGTGAAGATGGGCTTCTTGCCCAACTACCTGGGCTTCAACATGGGTAAACAGGTCGATGACCTGAAGCTCGGCGCACGTGCCTCGTTCTGGGTCACCATCAACGACAGTGAAACCAACGGCACCGACACCGCCATCGACGTACGCCAGTTCTACGGCACCGTGGCCAACCCCGAGTGGGGTGAGGTGCTTATCGGCAAGGACTTCGGGTTGTTCGCCCGCTCCAACATCCTGCTCGATGAACTGCTGGCAGGTTACGGCCAGGTCAGTGACACCCTGGGGCTGGTGGACGGCGGTGGAGTGTCGTTCGGCAACATCGGCAGCGGCTACCCGTACCCGTTCCCCACTTCGCAGATCACCTACCGCACGCCGGTGATCGATGGCCTGCGGGTGGCGGTAGGCATCATGGACCCGGTGGACACCAACGACAGCAGCCCGACCGGCAAGGCCTACCAGGAAAACCCCCGCACCGAGAGCGAGATTACCTACCAGTTCGACCTGGGTGGGGCGCAGATCTACAGCTGGGTCAACGGCAGCTACCAGAGCTCCGACAACACCGACTCGACGGTAGAAACGGTCACTTCCAAGGGTGTGGGTTACGGTGTGCAGGCAAAGATGGGCGGGCTGTCGCTGACCGGCTCGGGGTTCCAGGCCAAAGGCATCAACCCTTTCTTCACCAACAACGCGGGTGAGCCGGTTTTGCGCAACGTCGACAGTGACGGCTACCTGCTGCAGGGTTCGTACAAGGTTGGCAAGAACCGCATTGCACTGTCCTACGGCAAGACCAAGGACGATGGCAACGGTGCGGTGGGCAGTGGCGCGGACTACGAGACCCGTGGCGTGGCGCTGTTCCACGATGTAAACGACAACCTCAAGCTGGTGGCCGAGTACAACCAGTTCTCCATCGACGGGCATGACACCAGTGCGCAGAACGAAGACACCGATACCTTTGCGGTGGGTGCGGTGTTGACCTGGTGAATTGCCGGGGCCGCTGCGCAGCCCTTTCGCGACACAAGGCCGCTCCCACAATGTCCGCGTACACCGTATACATTGGGTTGACGCGATCTATGTGGGAGCGGCCTTGTGTCGCGAAAGGGCTGCGCAGCGGCCCCGGCAGTTACAGGCAACCACATTACTCCCATGGAACCGCCCACCCGCTACCCAAGTAGCATTCGTCCCCTGTACCCACCTTCGTACACTTGCCACTCAGCCACCCCGCGCCGGAGACCACGATGCAACAGGCTCATAACGACGGTGTGGTCAGCGCCATGTCCCAGGCCACCGACGCCCGGCTGGCCGCACAAGACCTGGCCCGGCAGTTGCTGCACCCGCACCTGGGCTTGGTGCTGTTCTTCTGCTCCGCCGAATATAACCTTCAAGCCCTGGGTGAAGCGCTGGAGCAGGACTTTGGCGGCATTCGCCTGGTGGGCTGCACCAGCGCCGGCGAAATCACCCCGCTGGGCTATGGCCGCAATTGCGTCACGGCGGTGGGCTTCGATTACCGGCACTTCTCCATCGCCACCGCGTTGATCGATGAAATGGAACGCTTCAGCCTGATCGACGCGCAGCAGATGGTTGAACGGCTGGTCGGCACCTGCCGCAGCAATACCCTGGCACCCATCAAGGGCCACAGCTTTGCCCTGACCCTGCTCGACGGCCTGTCCAGCCGTGAGGAGATGGTGCTCGCTGCCCTGAGTGCGGCACTGGGAGACATCCCGCACTTTGGTGGTTCGGCCGGCGACGATAACTACCTCACCCGCACCCACGTGTATTACGGCGGCGCTTTTCACAACGGTGCGGCAGTGGTGGTACTGGTCAACACCTGGCTCGACTTTGAAGTGTTCACCACGCACCACATCCTGCCACGCCAGGAAAAGCTGGTGGTAACCGGCGCCGACAGCGCCCTGCGTCGGGTTTACGAACTGAATGCCGAACCCGCCGCAGAGGAGTACGCCCGGCACATCGGCGTGCCCGTTGCTGCGCTGGATCACCGGGTATTCGCCGCTCACCCGCTGGCCGTGCGTATTCACGACCAGTACTACGTACGGGCGATCCAGCAAGTGCATGCGGACCTGAGCCTGAGCTTCTACTGCGCGGTGGAGAACGGCATCGTGCTCACCGCCATGACCCCAGGCCCTCTGCTGCCGAACCTGCACCAGCTGTTTCACGGTCTGCACCAGCGCCTTGGCCCACCGCTGCTGACCATTGGTTGCGACTGCTTTCTGCGGCGCCTGGAACTGGAAGCCCAGCAGGGTCTGGAGCCAATCGGTGCGTTTTTGCGCGAGCAGCGGGTGATTGGTTTCAATACCTACGGAGAACAGTTCAATGGCATGCACATCAACCAGACCTTCACCGGGGTTGCCATTGCCCGCAACCGGCCTCCCGTCGGCCGCTGAACTGCTGGCCGAGGTGAATCGGCTAGAGCACGAAAACCACAAATTGCAGCGAATCAACGGCGCATTGATCGAGCGCATCGAGTCTGGGGCAACACGGGGTAACGACCCCTATGCCGCGTTCCAGCATTCTGTGGTGCTGGCCGAGCAGGTGCGCGAGCGCACCGATGCGCTGAACCAGGCCATGGCCGAGCTCAAGGCTGTCAACCGCCTGCTCAGCGAGGCCCGGCAGCGGGCCGAGACCGCCCATCAGCACCAGATTCGCCTGATTACCGACAATGTCCCTGCGCTGATCGCCTACTTGAATGCCGATCTTGTCTACGAGTTCACCAATAAGGTGTATGAAGAGTGGTACTGCTGGCCGCATGGCGTGATGCTCGGGCAGAGCTTGCGCGAGGCCCACAGCGAGCAGCATTACCTGCGCCTGGAAGCCTATGTGGCACGAGCGCTGGCGGGGGAGAGCGTTACGTTCGAATTTGCCGAAACCAACATCAATGGCCAGGAACGCTACATGCTCCGCTCGTACGTGCCCAACCGCCTGGCGAGCGGCGAGGTAGTGGGCATTTTCGTGTTGATCCGCGACATTACCGAGCGCCGCAATACCGCCCAGGCACTGCACCAGGCCTATCAGCACCTGGAGCAACGGGTGCGTGAACGTACCGCCGAACTGACCAGCCTGAACGACCAGTTGCTGCGTGAAATCGAGGAACGCAGCCAGGCCGAAGCGCGCCTGCGCGAGGCCAAGCGCGAGGCCGAGCAGGCCAACTTGTCGAAAACCAAGTTCCTTGCGGCGGTCAGCCACGACCTGTTGCAGCCGCTGAACGCGGCGCGGCTGTTCACCAGTGCGCTGCTGGAGCGCCCCGAGTCGCAAGGCAGTACCCAGCTGGTACGCAATGTCAGCAACGCGTTGGAAGATGTGGAGAACCTGCTCGGCACGTTGGTGGATATTTCCAAGCTGGATGCCGGGGTGATCAAGGCCGATGTCGCGCCTTTCGCCCTGCGCGAGTTGATGGACAACCTCGCCGCCGAGTACGCCCAGGTAGCGCGCAGCGAGGGCCTTGAATTGCATTTCGTGGGCAGCCGCGCGGTGGTGCGCAGTGACATCCAGCTGCTGGCGCGGATCCTGCGCAATTTGCTCAGCAATGCCATCCGCTACACCCGCAACGGGCGCGTGGTGCTGGGTTGTCGGCGCCAGCGCGGTGGCCTGCGGATCGAAGTGTGGGACAGCGGCATCGGCATTGCCGAAGAGCACCTTGAAGACATGTTCCAGGAGTTCAAGCGCGGGAATGTGCAGCGGCCGGACCAGGATCGCGGGTTGGGCCTGGGGCTGGCGATCGTGGAAAAGATCGCCGGCATCCTCGGCCACAGGGTCCGGGTGCGCTCATGGCTTGGCAAGGGGTCGGTATTTGCTGTCGAGGTGCCGCTGAGCACCCTCACGCCCAAAGCCCAGCCAGGCCCGCTGATTTGCGAGCCGATGCTCGACCGCCTGCGCGGGGCGCGGGTGTGGGTGCTGGATAACGATGCGGCGATCTGCGCCGGCATGCGCACCTTGCTGGAGGGCTGGGGGTGCCGGGTGGTCACGGCGTTGTCGGAAGAAGACCTGGCGCGCCAGGTGGACAACTACCACGCCGAGGCCGACCTGCTGATCGCCGACTACCACCTGGACAACGACTGCAATGGTGTCGACGCCGTGGCGCGGATCAATGCCCGTCGCGCCCGGCCCTTACCGGCACTGATGATCACCGCCAACTACAGCAATGAGCTCAAGCAACAAATCCGCGAGCTGGGCCACACCCTGATGCACAAGCCGGTGCGGCCAATGAAACTCAAGACGGCGATGAGCCATTTGTTGGTAAACAGCCAGGCTTAGCGGTTGGCCTCTTCGCGGGCAAGCCCGCTCCCACAGGTATCGTGCAGCTTTGAAGCCTGTAGAAATCCTGTGGGAGCGGGCTTGCCCGCGAAGAGGCCAGAACAGGCTAACGCCGCAGGTAATCAGCGAAATCGATATCGCCCGCACTCAGGATGGCCTGCACCCGGTTATGCACATTGAGCTTGCGCAAGATCGCCGAGACATGGGCCTTGACCGTGGTTTCAGCAATATCCAGCGTGTAGGCAATCTGTTTGTTCGATTCCCCCTTGGTCATGCGCTCGAGCACCAGCAGCTGCTTGCGGGTCAGGGCCTGAAGCATTTCCGGTGGGAAGTTCGGGGTATCGTTGTGGCGCCGGCTGGTGCTGCTTTTCTGCGCCCGGATGATGTCAGGCGGCAGATAGACATTGCCGTTGAGGATCTGCTCGATCGCTTCGATCATCTGCGAACGAGGCGAGGACTTGGTGATGAAACCCACAGCGCCGTAGGTGATGGCCTGCAGCACGATCTGCTTTTCCTGCTCGGCCGAAACGATCACCACCGGCGTGGTCGGGGCCTCGTTACGCAGGGTGATCAAGCCATTGAGGCCATGCATGCCGGGCATGTTCAGGTCGAGCAGGATCAGGTCAAGGTCATCATGCGCCTGCGTCAATGCCAGGGCGCTGTCCAGGTCGGCAGTTTCCATGACTTCGCTGCCCTGGAAACCATCGCTGATCACGTTGTGGATGGCTTCGCGAAACAGGGGGTGATCGTCGGCAATCAGAATTTTGTACATGGCCTTTTCACCTTGTTTTTATTGGAGGGGGCGGGGCACGCGTTGTGGGTCACGCAATTCACGGAAAGGGCACGGGTTGCGCGGGCTGCAGCGGCAGGTTGGCCTGCTGCCAGGCGTCCAGGCCGTCGCGGTACCAATACACATTCTTGTAGCCCAGGGCTTTTGCGCGTTTTACCGCGTTCCAGCTTAACCAGCAATCGGAACGACAGTAAAACACTAGCGGTTGCTGCGGGTGCCCTGCAGTGGCCTTTTGCAGGTTGCGCACCAGGTATTCCTGCCAGGCCGGGCTCAGGTCGCCATCGCCGGTGTTGGCCAGCCACAGGCTGCCCGGAAGGTTGGCATGGGGTTCATCTTCGATGAACTGGCCTTGCAGCCATTGCCGGCGATAAACGTCGATCAGTACCGGTTTTGAGGGTTGTGCCAGCAGGTGTTGCAGCGTGGCTGTGTCGATGACCTGGCCGCCTTCGACCTGTTGCGGGGTCGGGCTGCGGTAGAGGGTGGTGCGGTAGCCTTCGGCGGAAAACAGCGGGGTGCTGTCGGCCTGGGCGATGCCCAGCGTCAGGCTTAGCGAAAGTGCCGCCAGTATGGGGCGTGGCAGCCAGGGCAGGGCACGTGGCATGGTTTTTTTCCTTTTTGTTATAGGCCCATTACATGCCAGTGGCGGTGCTTTGTGAATGCGACGATAGACAGTAAATGCAGTACCAAAGTAGTAGATCGCCGCAGGCTTCGGGATGCGCTCGCAACCCCCGGAAAGTAGCGCCTGGCCGGTACCAAGGTAGTAATTCACCGTGTGCGACCCGGTTTTACGATGGTGCCAGCGCCTTGAGGAGAACCACCTATGCGTCGCATCAATCTGTCTGCCCTGTGGCGCATCAACCCTTGGATCACCGGCCGCTTTGCCCAGCCGCAAGCACGTCAACTGGCGGAACATTGCAACCGCATGGCCGCGGCGCTGGAGCAGGCGCAGGCCGACAATGCCCAGCTGACCCAGGCCCTGCTGGCGGCACAGGAGCAAGAGCGCACCCGGTTGGCGCAAACCCTCCACGATGACCTGGGGCAGTACCTGGCGGGTATCCGTGCCCAACTCTGCCTGCTGCGCAGGGTGGCCGAGCAACCTGCACTGGTGACGCAAACGGCGCGTGCCCTTGAAACCAGTTGCGAAGGCCTGCAGCTAGGCTTTCGTGCCTTGGTGCACAACCTGTACCCGGTGGCTTCACAGCATATGCCGCTGGCCGACGCCTTCGGCCTGTTGGTGAGCCAGTGGCAAGCCAGCCAGGGCATCGAGTGCCGGCTACGGGTTGGCGGGCATCTGCCAGTGTTGCCCGGGCCGAGCAGGATGCACTTGTATCGCTTGCTGCAGGAAGCGCTGACCAACGTCGCCCGGCATGCCGGCGCCAGCCAGGTGCGGGTGCGCCTGCAACGCAGCGTCAAGGGCCTGCGCCTGTTCATACGTGACAACGGCTGCGGTGCGCAACAACCCCAGCGCCCGGGGGTAGGCCTGCACTCGATGGCCGAACGTGCGCGCAGCCTGGGGGGTGAGCTGCGCATTCTCAGCCGCCCCGGCGCTGGCTGGGCGCTGGCCCTGAATATTCCCCTGGAGGTGTGATGAATATTGTATTGGTCGATGACCATGCCGTGGTCCGCCAAGGCTATGCCAGCCTGTTGCGGGCTGTGTTGCCCACGATGGAAGTACGTGAGGCTGCCAGTGGTGAAGAGGCTTTGGTCCGTGTTCAGGAGCAAGTGCCTAATCTGGTGCTCATGGATTTTGGCCTGCCTGGCATTAGCGGCCTTGAAACCACCCGCCGCCTGCGCCAGCGGCTACCCCAGTTGCGGGTGCTGTTTTTCAGTATGCACGATGAGCTGCCGCTGGTACGCCAGGCGCTGGAAGCGGGGGCGTCGGGCTACCTGACCAAGACTTCGGCGCCCGAGGTGTTGATCGAGGCGGTGCAGCGGGTGTTGGCCGGGCATGCTTATATCGAACAGCCGTTGGCTACCCAGCTGGCTTGCACTTCACAACACAGCGCCAGTGACCCGCGTTTGCAGCGCATGACCCAGCGCGAGCTGGAGATTTTCACCATGCTGGCCAAGGGCACGCCAGCGCGGGTGATTGCCGAGCAGCTGTGCATCAGCGGCAAGACCGTGTCCAATCATCTGACCTTGCTCAAGAGCAAGTTGCAGGTCAGCTCGCATGCCGAGCTGGTGCACCTGGGGATCGACCTGGGCGTGGTGCGGGTGGCGGGGTAAGATTTTTTATCGCCAGAGAGTGGCCCCTGTGGGAGCGGGCGCGTCGATGCGTCGAACCGCCGCGAACACCGGCAAAGCCGGTGCCATAGATCGCGTTGGCTGCTTCGCGGGCATGCCCGCTCCCACAGCTGACCGTGAAGCTGCATCAATTGTCCCAGGTCTCAGGGCACCCCTTGCACCCCTCCATGTTGGCCTCCTGGAAATTCCCGTAATGCTGCCGTGCCCCGCGCAGATCGGCGCGTGCCAAATTGCTCTGGCCAAATTTGGCCTCCTGCAGGTTGGCATCCCCCAGGTCGGCGTCCTGCAGATCCGTCTTGCTCAGCCAGGCCATCTCCAGGTCTGCCGCCCGCAGGTTGGCCTGGTGCATCTTTGCACCTGACAGCCGGGCGAACTGCAAGTAGGCCGCGCCGAGGTCGGCTTTGTCGAACTGCGCGCCTTGGGCGAACATGCCCCAGCCTTGGATGGCGACCAACTTGCTATTACTCAGGTCAGCCAGGCGCAGATTGCTTTGTTGCAAGCTGGCGCGGGTCAGGTTGGCGCCTTGCAGGCGGGCCTTTTCCAGGTTGGCCAGGTCCAGCCGGGCGTGGCGCAGGTCGGCATCACGCAGGTCGGCGCCGGCCAGGTTCATCTTGCGCAGGTCCTGGTTGGCCAGGTTGGCGCCGCGCAGGTTGGCGCCCGGGCACTGGCTGGCTTCGGCGATCACGCAGCCGTTGATGGTCAACGGGGCATCGTTGCCATCGTCGTCGGCACTCACCGCCATGGCAGGGGACAGTACCAACAGCAAGGCAAATGGCAGGTAGTTCATGGCAAAAGGCTCTCGTCGGAATAGGAGACAGGTGCTATGGGGCCGCTTTGCGGCCCATCGCCGGCAAGCCAGCTCCCACAGGGTCTGCACTGTCATTGAGACCTGCGCTGTACCTGTGGGAGCTGGCTTGCCGGCGATGGGCTGCAGCGCAGCCCCAGTGATGATTCACCTCAGGCGGTCAACGTTGCGCGGTCTTGTTGTCCCAGCTCGGGATCTTGAACACCCAGAACGAACCACCCTGGGCCACCGGCTTGGTCAGCTCGGCCATGTCACCGCCCCACAGCGGCACCGCGCCGCCGTAACCCACGGTCACGCCGATGTACTGCTCGCCGTCCTGCTCCCAGGTGATCGGCGGCGAGACGATGCCGCTGCCGGTCTGGAACTTCCACAGCTCCTTGCCCGTCTTGGCGTCGAAGGCCTTGAAGAAACCGTCGCCGGTGCCGGTGAACACCAGGTTGCCCTTGGTCGCCAGCACGCCAGCCCACAGCGGCAGGTGCTCCTTGTGTTCCCACACCAGTTTGCCAGTGGTCGGGTCCATGGCCCGCAGGGTGCCGACATGGTCGTCGTACATGCGCTTGATACGGAAGCCCATGCCCAGGTACGCCGAGCCCTTCTTGTAGTTCACTTCCTCGGTCCAGTATTCCTCTTTCCACTGGTTGCCGGGGATATAGAACAGGCCGGTGTCCTGGCTGTAGGCCATGGGGTTCCAGTTTTTGCCGCCCAGGAACGGCGGCGAGACTTCCACCGGTTTGCCCTTGGTTTCACCCGGCAGCGGCTTGGCCGGGCGCTGGCCGGGGTTTTCGACCGGGCGGCCGGTCTTCAGGTCGATATGGCTGGCCCAGGTGATGTTGTCCACGAACGGGAAGGCGTTCTGCAGCTTGCCGTTGTTGCGGTCGACGACGTAGAAGAAGCCGTTGCGGTCGGCGTGCCCGGTGGCCTTGACCACCTTGCCGTCCTTGCCTTTGTAGTCGAACAGCACCAGCTCGTTGTTGCCAGAGAAGTCCCAGGCATCGTTTGGCGTGTGCTGGTAGAACCACTTGACCTCGCCAGTGCTGGGGTCGACACCGACCTGGCCCGAGGTGTAAAGGCTGTCGTAGTCGTGGGGGTTGCCGTCCTTGGAGGTGCGCGCCCAGGTGTTCCAGGGGCCGGGGTTGCCGGCGCCGACGATGATGGTGTTGGTTTCGGCGTCGAAGCTGGCGCTCTGCCAAGGGGCGCCACCACCGTGGCTCCAGGCTTCGACCTTGCCGGTTTCGGTGGTGGGGTCGTCGGGCCACGACGGCGCTTTCACATCACCGGTCGGGGTGCTGTCCTTACCGTTCAGGCGGCCCATGTGGCCCTCGACGAAGGGCCGCATCCACACTTCTTCACCCGTTTCCGGGTCGCGGGCGAACAGCTGGCCGACCACGCCGAACTCATCGCCGGAACTGCCATGGATCAGCAGCACCTTGCCGCTGGTCTTGTCCTTGATCAGCACCGGGGCGCCGGTCATGGTGTAGCCGGCGCTGTGGTCACCGAACTTCTTGTTCCACACCACCTTGCCGGTGTGCTTGTCCAGGGCAATGAGCCGCGCGTCGAGGGTACCGAAGTAGATCTTGTCGCCGTAGATCGCCGCCCCGCGGTTGACCACGTCGCAGCACGGGCGAATGTTATCGGGCAGGCGATGGTTGTAGGTCCACAGGCGTTTGCCGGTCTTGGCGTCGAGGGCAAACACCCGCGAATACGAGCCGGTGACGTAGACCACGCCGTCGCTGACGATGGCCTGGGACTCCTGGCCGCGCTGCTTTTCGTCGCCGAACGAATACGACCAGGCCGGGGTGAGCTTGAACACGTTCTTGTCATTGACCTGCGCCAAGGGGCTCCAGCGCTGGGCATTGGTG
This sequence comes from Pseudomonas sp. NPDC090592, assembly GCF_044769185.1. Classification (NCBI taxonomy): domain Bacteria; kingdom Pseudomonadati; phylum Pseudomonadota; class Gammaproteobacteria; order Pseudomonadales; family Pseudomonadaceae; genus Pseudomonas; species Pseudomonas sp. NPDC090592. The sequence goes on along the minus strand of NZ_JBIVXJ010000004.1, from coordinate 237,103 downwards.
CCCATGCCATATTGCAGCACGTCCTTGGTGGTGAGGTGGTCGTTGGCGATGTCTTCCCAGGTGACATTCTTGGTGGCAGGTGCCGCAGGGGTGGTGGCCGCTGTTGCCACAGTGCCCATGGCCAGGCTACCGGCCATCAGCAGCACGCGCACGCTCAGGGCCAGAGGGGAAAGGGCGGGTAGCGATCTTATTGTCATGGTTGCAGTTCCCAGTGGAGGTTTTGGCCTGCACAGGGTGGGGCGCAGCGGCGGCTGTGGGATACGGAAAAAGTCCCGCCCTTGCCGGGAAAAGTTCCCGGCCGGCACATCATTTGGCCCTTCGCCACAAGCCCTACTACCAACGGACTAAGGCCCGGCCACCAAAGCAGCATTCGGCTGCCTGCGGGGTGTTTCTAAGATGGCGGCACAGCCTCTGTGGTTGAGGCTTTGCGTGCAATGGTGAGGGCATAACAATGACAACAAAACGCAATGTGTTGCTTGCTGCAGGCCTGCTGGCCGGGGCAGTGCTGACCGGTACCGCCTGGGCCCATGGCAACGTGGTACCGCAGGCGGTGGAAACCAAAGGCCTGACCCCCATCAAGGACGCTGGCGTGAGCCTGGACGGCGACGGCTGGGCGGCGGTCAACCCGTATCGCTCCTCCCCAGAGCACGACAAGGCCGTGGAAATCGGCGCCTCTGCCTACAACCAGAACTGCGCTGCCTGCCATGGCCTGGAGGCCAAGTCCGGTGGCATTGCTCCAGACCTGCGCATGCTCGATGCCGGTGACGCCGGGGATGAATGGTTTGTCGAGCGGGTTCGCCACGGCGCCGTTCGCGATGGCCGGGTGTACATGCCGAAGATGGCCGACTACCTCAGCCAGGAAGCTCTGTGGGCGGTACGTACTTATCTGGACAGCGTACACGTCGAGGAGTGACAGCCATGGGGCCAAAGGCCAGCCCTGTGGGCTCGCAAAGGCGTTCAAGATATGAAAGCTTGCGCAATCCCTGTGGGAGCGGGCGCGTCGAGGCGTCGAACCGCCGCGAACACCGGCAAAGCCGGTGCCATCCACCGCGTCGCCTGTTTCGCGGGCATGCCCGCTCCCACAGGGACTGCGCAAGCTTTGAGTTAACGCGGTATCTGTGGGAGCGGCTTTAGCCGCGAAGCAAGCGACGCGATGGATGGCACCGGCTTTGCCGGTGTTCGCGGCTGAAGCCGCTCCCACATGGAGCTGGCAAGCCTGAAAAACATCTGTTGATCCCTCGGAGCGGATCATGAACCTGAGAGCAACGTTCCTGCTGGCCTGCTGGATCCCTTGGGCAGCCCAGGCTGACGCACAAGCCACCGGAACCGACCCGGTACCCTCGGTAATGTGGGACTTCTATCACAAGCAGCTACTAGGCCAGGCGGCGTTCGTCTTCGATGACCGGGTCAAGCTGCTGGCGCCGCCGTTTGCCGAAGATGCCCGCCAGGTGCCGTTGGAAATCGATGCCCGGGCGTTCGCCGGGGAGGTAGTACGCATCATCGCCTGGGCAGAGCTCAACCCGCTGCCGCGCATTGTCGACTTCCAGCCCGGCGAGCGCGTGCTGCCCTGGTTGTCGGTCCGCATCCGCATCGAACAGGCCACGCCGCTGCGCGCTGCTGTGCAGACGCGCGACGGCCTGTGGCATGTCGGCTCAACCCTGATTGACGCCGCCGGTGGTGGCTGCACCGCGCCCAGTGTGGTGCGTACGCAGCCCGGTTGGGAAGAGCACCTGGGTGAAGTACTGGGCGGGCGCTACCCTCGCGGCGATGCCAGCCGCTTGCGCGTGCAGGTCGCCCACCCGATGGACAACGGCCTGGTCAGCGGCATACCCGAGTTTTTTCTCAACCATGCCGAGCTGCAAGACATGAACGGCCAGCGCCTGGCCAGCCTTGAACTGTACCCGGCGGTGAGCGAGAACCCCAACCTTGGCTTCAACATCCAGGGCCCCGGGCCAACCCGGTTGCTGTTGCAGGACAACAGCGGCAACCAGTTCGAGGCGGCGCTGCCCTGAGCGCATTGCCCGACTTACCCCTAAGCAGAGGCGCCTGCATGCGTTGGATACCGTTGTTACTGCTGTGCCTGGGCCTGCCGGCCTGGGCAGACCTGGACTATCGGCTTGCCCCCCGGCAAATCGCGGAGGGTACCTGGTTGCTGGAAGGCAGCACCGACAATTTCGCCAGGGACAACGGCGGCAACATCGTCAATACAGCGTTCATCGTCACTGACAGTGGCGTGGTGGTCATCGACAGCGGGCCCTCGAAACGCTACGGCGAGGCGCTGCGCCAGGCCATTGCAGCCGTTACCGACAAGCCGGTGCTGGAGGTGCTGCTGACCCATCATCACCCGGACCATGTGCTGGGCAACCAGGCCTTTCCCGATGTGCCGATCGGGGCCTTGGCCGGCACTACAGAATTGCTGCGTCAGCAAGGCGATGCCATGGCCGAGAACATGTACCGCCTTGTCGGTGACTGGATGCGTGGTACCGAGGTGGTGCTGCCAACCCGGGTGCTGGAGGCAGGTATCCACGAGGTCGGCGGGCACCGGTTGCGTCTGCTAGCATTGAGCGGCCATACCGGTGCTGACCTGGCGATCCTGGATGAGAACACTGGCGTACTGTTCGCCGGGGACCTGGTGTTCTACGAACGTGCCCTGACCACGCCCAACAGCCCAGGGCTGGATGTGTGGCTCAAGGATCTGGACACCTTGCAGGCACTGCCCTGGAAGCAGGTGGTGGCTGGGCACGGTCCAGTCGCCAGCGATGACCGGCCCTTTGCGCAGATGCGCGACTACCTGGGCTGGCTGGACGGCCTGATGCGCGACGGTGCGGCACGTGGTGATGACATGGCCGAGATGATCCGCAGCCCCATCCCCGAGCGGTTTGCCGGTATCAGCCTGACCCGTTACGAGTTGATTCGCAGTGTCAGCCACTTGTATCCGCGTTATGAGCGTCAGCGCTTGCAGCGCGTTGATAGCGCATCGTCCTCCAGCCCGGCCCTGCCACTTACTACCAAATGACGAGAGCCCCGCTGCCAACGATGCATTCGCCTGGCAGGGGGGGCTTTTTACCATCGCAGCATCGCCTGTCGCTGGACAGGCATCGACCCACAGAGGCCCCGCATGATCTACGCAAAACCCGGAACCCCAGGCGCCGTCGTGTCCTTCAAGCCACGTTACGGCAACTTCATCAACGGCGAGTTCGTGGCGCCGCTGGCTGGCCAGTACTTCACCAACAGCTCGCCGGTCAATGGCCAGCCGATTGCCGAGTTCCCGCGTTCCACTGCCCAGGACATCGACCGGGCACTGGACGCTGCGCATGCTGCCGCCGATGCCTGGGGCAAGACCTCGGTGCAGGACCGCGCGCTGGTGTTGCTGAAGATCGCCGACCGTATCGAGCAGAACCTGGAGGTATTGGCCGTTACCGAAAGCTGGGACAACGGCAAGGCAGTGCGTGAAACGCTCAATGCCGACGTGCCGCTGGCGGCGGACCACTTTCGTTATTTTGCCGGCTGCATCCGTGCCCAGGAGGGCGGCGCGGCCGAGATCAACGAAGGCACCGTGGCCTATCACATCCATGAACCGTTGGGCGTGGTCGGGCAGATCATCCCGTGGAACTTCCCATTGCTGATGGCGGCCTGGAAACTCGCCCCGGCCCTGGCCGCTGGCAACTGCGTGGTACTCAAACCAGCGGAGCAGACGCCACTGTCGATCACCATTCTTGCCGAGTTGATCGCCGACCTGCTGCCAGCGGGTGTGCTGAACATCGTCCAGGGCTTCGGCCGTGAGGCCGGCGAAGCGTTGGCCACCAGCAAGCGCATCGCCAAGATCGCCTTCACCGGCTCCACCCCGGTGGGCTCGCATATCATGAAGTGCGCGGCCGAGAACATCATCCCGTCTACCGTGGAGCTGGGCGGCAAGTCGCCGAACATTTTCTTCGAAGACATCATGCAGGCCGAGCCTGCGTTCATCGAGAAGGCCGCCGAAGGCCTGGTGCTGGCGTTCTTCAACCAGGGTGAGGTCTGCACCTGCCCGTCGCGGGCGCTGATCCAAGAGTCGATCTACGAGCCGTTCATGGCCGAGGTGATGAAAAAGATCGCCAGTATCACTCGCGGTAACCCGCTGGACACCGAGACCATGGTGGGCGCCCAGGCCTCGGAGCAGCAATATGACAAGATCCTTTCCTATCTGCAGGTAGCCCGGGAGGAGGGTGCGCAGCTGCTGACCGGCGGGGCGGCCGAGCGGTTGCAGGGCGACTTGGGCAGCGGTTACTACATTCAGCCGACCCTGCTCAAAGGCAACAACACGATGCGTGTGTTCCAGGAGGAAATCTTCGGGCCGGTGGTGGGCGTCACCACCTTCAAGGACGAGGCCGAAGCCCTGGCGATCGCCAACGACACCGAGTTCGGCCTGGGAGCCGGCGTGTGGACCCGCGATATCAACCGTGCCTATCGCATGGGCCGCGGGATCAAGGCTGGCCGCGTGTGGACCAACTGCTACCACCTGTACCCGGCGCATGCGGCGTTTGGCGGGTACAAGAAGTCGGGGGTAGGGCGTGAGACGCACAAGATGATGCTCGATCACTATCAGCAGACCAAGAACCTGCTGGTGAGCTACGACATCAACCCGCTGGGCTTCTTCTAAACCGCGTCGCGGCCTTCGCGGGCTCGCCCGCTCCCACAGGTTCTGCACATGGTTTGGATGTTGTGCAATCCCTGTGGGAGCGGGCAAGCCCGCGAAGAGGCCGGCACAGGTTACGGCGCACCCCTACCAACGCACCCCGCAATTTCCTTCCAAAGTAGCATTCGGCCCAAACGCCCCCCGTGCATTAATGCATCTACCGGAACCCTCCGGCACAAGAAGAGGACTGCCCATGTGGAATAAACCTGCCTTTACCGACCTGCGCATCGGCTTTGAAGTGACGATGTATTTCGCCAATCGCTGATGCACCGCCCGGCCATCGCCATGGTGGCCGGTCCCCCTGATTACCTGTGGTTGAGCCAGTGCCACCCTTTGGTCTGGTTGCTTTCGCTGCGGGATGCTTTACGCTGGCAGTTACCTCCCAGAACAATAAGAACAGGCTTCACGATGAGCCAGAGTTTCAGCCCGCTTCGCAAGTTTGTCTCGCCTGAAATCATCTTCGGTGCCGGTTGCCGGCACAACGTTGCCAATTACGCAAAGACCTTCGGCGCACGCAAGGTGCTGGTGGTCAGCGACCCCGGCGTGATCGCCGCCGGCTGGGTGGCCGATGTGGAGGCCAGCTTGCAGGCGCAGGGCATCGACTACTGCCTGTACACGGCCGTATCACCCAACCCGCGGGTCGAAGAGGTGATGCTCGGTGCCGAGATCTACCGGCAAAACCACTGTGACGTGATCGTCGCCGTTGGCGGCGGCAGCCCCATGGATTGCGGCAAGGCCATCGGCATCGTGGTCGCCCACGGGCGCAGCATCCTCGAATTCGAAGGCGTGGACATGATCCGCGTGCCCAGCCCGCCACTGATCCTGATCCCGACCACCGCTGGCACCTCGGCGGACGTGTCGCAGTTCGTGATCATTTCCAACCAGCAGGAACGCATGAAGTTCTCCATCGTCAGCAAGGCGGTGGTGCCGGATGTGTCGCTGATCGACCCGCAAACCACCCTGAGCATGGACCCGTTCCTGTCGGCCTGTACCGGTATCGATGCGCTGGTGCATGCCATCGAAGCCTTTGTGTCTACCGGCCACGGCCCGCTGACCGACCCCCATGCCCTGGAGGCCATGCGCCTGATCAATGGCAACCTGGTGGAGATGATCGCCAACCCCGCCGATATCGGCCTGCGCGAGAAGATCATGCTGGGCAGCATGCAGGCGGGGCTGGCGTTCTCCAACGCGATCCTGGGTGCGGTTCACGCCATGTCCCACAGCCTTGGCGGCTTTCTCGACCTGCCCCATGGCTTGTGCAACGCGGTGCTTGTGGAGCACGTGGTGGCGTTCAACTACAGCTCGGCGCCGGAGCGCTTCAAGGTGATTGCCGAAGTGTTCGGTATTGATTGCCGTGGCCTCAACCATCGGCAGATTTGCGGGCGCCTGGTGGAGCACCTGATCGCGTTGAAGCACGCCATCGGCTTCCATGAAACCCTGGGCCTGCACGGCGTGCGAACCTCCGATATTCCGTTCCTCTCGCAACATGCGATGGGTGACCCGTGCATCCTTACCAACCCCCGTGCGTCGAGCCAGCGTGATGTCGAGGTGGTCTATGGCGAGGCCCTCTGATGAGCAGCAGCGGGCGCTGGCCGGGTTGCTGGGGCTGGGCGACCACTCGGCACGCAAAAGCCATTACCCGGAGCTTTCTGCCCGCCTGGATGAACTGGAAGCCGAACGCAACCGCTATAAATGGCTGTTCGAAAACGCCGTGCATGGGATCTTCCAGGCCAGCCTGCAAGACGGCATGCGTGCCGCCAACCCGGCGCTGGCGCGCATGCTTGGCTATGACGACCCGCAAGCAGTACTGTTTTCCCTGACAGACCTGGCCACACACCTGTTCGATGGCGGTGCCGAGGAGTTGCAGGCCATTACCGCGATTCTCGCCCGTGAGCGCAGCCTGCACGGCTACGAAACCCGCCTGCGCCGCAAGGACGGCAGCCACCTCGATGTGCTGATGAACCTGCTGCTCAAGCCCGGGCAAGAGGGGTTGGTGGAGGGTTTTGTCGCCGACATCACCGAGCGCAAGCAGGCCCAGCAGCGTTTGCAACAGCTCAATGACGAACTGGAGCAACGGGTTGCTGCACGTACCGATGAATTGCTGGAGGCCCGTGATGCTGCAGAGGCCGCCAACCGCAGCAAGGACAAATACCTCGCTGCCGCCAGCCATGACCTGTTGCAGCCACTGAATGCCGCTCGCCTGCTCATCTCGACCTTGCGCGAGCGGCCATTGCCAGAGGCCGAGCACGTGTTGGTGGAGCGTACCCACCAGGCCCTGGAGGGTGCCGAGGACCTGCTGACCGACCTGCTGGATATTTCCCGGCTCGACCAGGCAGCGGTCAAACCGGACGTGGCCGTGTACCGCCTGGACGAGCTGTTCGGGCCACTGGTCTCGGAGTTCCGCACGGTAGCCGACGCGCAAGGCCACAAACTGCATGCACGCATCCCGGACTATGCCATCAGCACTGACCTGCGGCTGATGACGCGCATCCTGCGCAACTTCCTCAGCAACGCTTGCCGTTACACCGATGAAGGCAGGATTTTGCTGGGAGCCAGGCGCCGGGGTGGCCATTTGCGGCTGGAGGTGTGGGATACCGGGCGGGGCATTGCCCAGGACCGGTTGCAGGCAATCTTCCTAGAGTTCAACCAGCTGGATGTCGGCCGCGCAGCGGATCGCAAGGGCGTGGGGCTGGGCTTGGCCATCGTCGAGCGGATTGCCAAGATTCTCGGCTACCGGATCGAGGTGCGTTCGTGGCCGGGGCGTGGTTCGGTGTTCAGTATTGAGGTACCAATTGGCACAGCCATGCCATTGGCCGTTCACCAGGCTGCGCCGCTGCCAAGCGTCGGCAACCCGCTACCGGGCCGCCGCTTGCTGGTGCTGGATAATGAAGTGAGCATCCTTGAGAGCATGGGGGCGCTGCTGGGGCAGTGGGGCTGTGAGGTGGTCACCGCAACTGATCAGGCTGGGGCCTTGCTGGCTTTGCAGGGGCAGGCGCCGGAATTGATCCTGGCCGACTACCACCTGGACCATGGCGTGGTTGGCTGCGAGGTTGTCAGGTATTTGCGTGAGCATTTTGCGGTTGCCATACCGGCGGTGATCATCACCGCAGATCGCAGCGATCAGTGCCGGCGGGGCTTGCAGAAGTTGGGAGCACCGCTGCTGAACAAACCGGTCAAACCTGGGAAGTTGCGGGCAGTGTTGAGCCAGTTGCTCGTAGGTTCTGTACGATAAGAGCTGACGCTTCGCGCACATGGAACACGCCGCTGAGCCTAAGGCGGCCTATCTTTTCGCAAATTCTTCGCGGGCTTGCCCGCTCCCACAGCGGTCACCACAGCCTTCAAGGTTTGCACAGTACATGTGGGAGCGGGTTCACCCGCGAAGAATCCAACGCAGTGCATGGCACCCGCGTTGCCGGTGTTCGCGGCTAAAGCCGCTCCCACAGGGACTGCGTAAGCCTGAAGCCTGCGTTCACCACACAGAACGCTGTGGTGCAAATCCGTCGCCTACTGCCAACTGCCTGGTACTTCTATCATTCAACCCTCGCAGCCCAAACAGCAGGGCTGTTTCAGGACAACCTAAAATCAGGAGCTTCCATGGCAGAGCGAGCAATCCGCGCATCATTCGAAGGCGTGGCCTACCAGGTGAATATCACCAATGGCCTGCATCAGTGGTCCAGTGATGTCGCCGTACAGGCAGGGGGCAAGGATGTCGGGCCGTCGCCCCATGAATTGTTGCTCTCATCCCTTGGGGCCTGTACGTCCATCACCGTTGCCATGTACGCACAGCGCAAGGAAATGCCGCTGGAAGCCATCGATGTAGACATCACCATCGAGCAGGAGCAGCTGGGGCGTGAACCCAGGATTCAGATTGCGCGCGAGATCCGCCTGCGAGGGGCGCTGAGCGACGAGCAGCGTGCGCGTTTGCTGGAGGTTGCCAACGCATGCCCCATTCACAAGGTGTTGAGCGGCGAAATTATCATCGCCAGCAAGCTGGTTGAATGAGCATACACTCTGAGTGTGATGGTGCCGACTGAGCGGCGTCTGTTTTCATACTTGATCATGCTGCGTTTAAAACAGCCTAGGGATGTTCATCCACTCCTGTTAGTTCCGCATCCTCGGCTGTTTTTTCCTTACCTGAGCGGGTGTCTCAAAGTCGGGAGACTAATGTGGAAAGAATTGCGCCATGCTCAAGCTCAGACTCATCCGTGACCTGTAGGGCTAAGACCGAGTTCCCACCCAGCGCTTCTTGAACTGCCTTGGCGTTTGAGGTGTATATCTTTCTCATTTTAGCAGGTGCATCATCCGGACAAAGGTTAATAAATAAAATTTTGTCCATTTTTGAAAGTTCGGCGCCCCCACGGTTAGACATAAATTGGAAGCGAAACGCAGCATATCTGCATTCCTTGAAAGATTGAGTTAGGGACTTAAGATTCGCGACGAAATGCTCCCAGGCACTTTTGCTATTGTCATTGTAGTCATTGGCGGTGCCGAGTTCTGTCTGATTGACTGCACGCACGGCAACAACTTCATTTTCTTCGAGCTTGCATATGATATAGCGGAACGTATCTTTTCCCGTTCTTAGTGATTCAAAGGTGTTTGAGGTCTCAGGGTTGATACGGATATTCATGACTCATCTCCTTGGCGGACATTTTTTTGAATCTCCAAAGGGCTAATATTTTCCTGTAGGAGGTCAATTTCTCCTGGTATTGTTGGTCCGTTCATCTGAGGCACGCAACTGACAAAAATGTCAGGTATTCGTCGGGGAAACTTAATATCCGTTGCCTTGATCGGGCAATAGGCAGCGTTTTAACACAGCATGACCAAGTATCAAGGCGTTTCATACAGAGCCTGGCTTTGGCGATGTGGATCAGCGACATCCTCGAGCACCTCGGTGATGCCGCAGCCGGTGCCATGCACCGCGTTGGATTCTTCGCGGCGGTTCGACGCCTCGATGCGCCCGCTCCCACAGGTATTGTGCACGTCCCGAGACTGTGGTGATCCTGTGGGAGCGGGCGTGCCCGCGAAACAGTCGACGCGGTGGATGGCGCCGGCGCTAGCGAACCGAATCCGAAGCCACGCTCACACCTGCCAGCGTGGTAAAGGATATGTCCTTGGCCGTCAGCAGGAAATCACGCACGTACGGCACTTCCAGCATGTCGCTGCGCAACGCCGCGTACAGGTTCGCCTGCAGGCCCTGTTCGCCAAGGCGCTTGGCGGTAACATAGCCACGCGAACTGTACTCGTGCACTGCCCAGTTCGGCAGGCAGCAGACGCCGCGCCCGGATGCCACCAGTTGCATCATCATCACGGTCAGTTCCGAAGTCCGTACCTGCGCCGGTTCGACATTGGCCGGGTCGAGGAAGCGGGTGAAGATATCCAGCCGGTCGTGTTCGATCGGGTAGGTGATCAGTGTCTGGCTGGCGATGTCCGCAGGTTCCAGGTAAGGCTTGTGGCGCAAGCTGTGATGGTTGTCGATCGCCAGCAGTGCCTCGTAACCGAACAATGGCACGTAGCTGATACCCGCCAGTGTCACCGGATCGGAGGTGACCACCAGGTCCAGGTCGCCGCGCTCCAACGCTGGCAGTGGCGCGAAGGAAAAACCGGAAGCGAGGTCCAGCTCCACCTCTGGCCAGGCGCCGCGGAACTCATCCACTGAAGGCATCAGCCACTGGTAGCAGCTGTGGCATTCGATGGCGATGTGCAGCCGCCCGGCCGACCCCCCGGCCAGTTTGCCCAGGTCCCGTTCGGTATTGCGGATCTGCGGCAGCACCTGATCCGCCAACTGCAAAAGCCGCAGCCCGGCACTGGTGAACCGCACAGGCCTGGATTTGCGCACGAACAGTGGCATGCCGATGCGCTCTTCCATGTCGCGAAACTGGTGCGACAGCGCTGACTGGGTCAGGTGCAGGCGCTCGGCGGCCTCGTGCAGGCTGTCGGTTTCACGCAGCGCGTGGAGGGTTCGCAGGTGGCGTAGATCGATCATGGGCAAAAATCTGGGTCACTCGAAAAAGGTGCGGCCGCGCGGTGATAGGGGGGCATTCTAGACAGCGCCATTGCATGAACGGTATTGAAGATAATTCACCGTTTTTTTAGTGGCGTTCATGATGCATCGCCTGCACTGGGCTCTTCGCGGGCACCGCGCAACGTTGAAGACCATGACGAAACGCAGTAGTAGCAGTCTTGTGCTGCGAACAGGCCGGTAAGGATTCTGGAGTTGGCACGAAAATCTCATGTCAATTCGGCGCCAGTGACTATTCTGCTGGCATTGCTACCACCCTCCATGCAACAAGAACAACAGGGGGCTTACATGAGTTGTCTGATCTGCGCAGGACAGGCGCAGTCCGTCGAGTGCACCCAAGGATGGGAAGAGCGCCATTGTGCCCAATGCGGTTGTTACCGAATGTCCCAAGCGCTCATCCTGGTAATGATGGAAGAAGGCCAGATCTTCGATACCAGGCGCATGCGCGAATGGCTGTCCACTCAACGGGGCCAGGTGCCGATTCCCGCCATTGACCATGCGCAGGCGATATTGGTCCCTTGAGCTGCGACGTAACCGGGAGGCAATGCTGCAAGCACGGTGTACCTGGCTTGGTGGACTGCGGCATCATATCGCGCCCAGCCTTCAACGCACCCAGGAGACCACGATGATCAAGACCGGTGAGCAACTGCCCGACGTCACGCTTCACGCATACAACAACGACGCAGGCACCTGCGCAATCGGCCCACATGCCTTTTCAGTGCATGAGCGCTGCAAGCATAAAAAAGTAGTGATCTTCGGCTTGCCGGGGGCGTTCACGCCTACCTGTTCGGAACGACACGTGCCGGGTTATGTGGCTACAGCACCTGCGTTGTTCGCAGCCGGCATTGACGAGATCCTTTGCGTTTCGGTGAACGATGCCTTTGTCATGAACGCCTGGGGCAGCAGCCTGCAAGTAGGCGAGGCGGTGAAGATGATCGGCGACGGCAACGGTGAATTCAGCGACGCACTGGGGCTGATCCAGGACCTGTCGGCTCGCGGCATGGGGCGCCGTTCGCTGCGTTATGCCATGGTGGTGGACAACCTGGTAGTCACACATGTTGCAGTCGAGGCGCCCGGCAAGTTCGAGGTCAGTGATGCCGCGAGCATGCTGGCTGCGTTGCGCTGATTCCATCCGGCAAGCCCAGCAGTTCAGACCGATCCGATAACAACAAGGTACAGACGGTTGAAACTTCACCAACTCAGGGCGCTGGTCGCCATCCATAACGCAGGCAGCATCCTTGAAGCCTCCAAGCTCATGCACATTACCCAGCCTGCGCTGAGCCGTTCGATCAAGGAACTGGAGCGGGAGGTCGGTTTTACCCTGTTGCAGCGGTCGCACAAAGGCATGGCCCTTACCGAGGAAGGCAAGCGCGTCATCCGCCATGCCAACCTGGTGGTAGAGAGCATCCGGCGCCTGCAGATCGAGGCGGCTAGCATTCAGGATGCCGCGCTGGGTGCGGTGTCTATCGGGGTCACATCGCTGACGGCAATGCTGGATGGGGTCGATGAAAGCATTCTGGCCTTCCGGCGCAAGTATCCGCGGGTGAAGATTACCATCACCGACCTGCGGCCCAGCCAGATCCTGCAACGACTGCGCGATGGCAGCCTGGACTTTGCCATTACCTCCCAGCAACCGCTGAGCCGGCTGAACCTGGACTGGGAGGCGTTGGGCAGCATCAAGGGCAGGGTGATCTGCCACGCGTCGAACCAGCAAAAGTTTTCCAGGTCACTGCGCACCTTGCAGTACGCCCACTGGATCAGCCTGGACGAGCTATCCGACCAGGCTTCGCAATTTAACCAGCTGTTCGAGGCCAACGGCCTTCGGGTGCCCCAGAACACCGTGGAATGCACTTCGGTGATGATGGCCCTCAAGCTGCTGAAGAACACCGAGTCGTTGATGACCATCAGCGAGTTGGCCGTGGACCAGGGGTTCACCTTTGGCGTGGATTGCGAGTACGTGGCCATGGCGGTGCAGGAGCTGATTCCGGATTACCCGATCAACCTGGTCTGCATCGACCGCCACAGCCTTACGGCACCTGCCCAGGAGCTGTTCCACAGCTTGCGCGGGCAGGTGCTCAGGCAAACCCGTGCAGTGGCGTCAGAAGTGATAGTACATGCCTAGCGAGATGTTGCTTGGGTTGTCGCCAACCTGATCCAGCGGGGTGCCGGCGTAGGTCACCGATGACGCACGCTGGTTGGCGATCATGCCGAGGCGCCCGTACACGGCCCAGCGTGGGTTGATGAAGTGGTCATAGCCGATCATCACCCCGGTTGCGTCCTTGTCGCGGGCCGTGACCTGGCGTTGCATGACGGCCAGGCGCAGCACATCCAGTTTGCCCACTGGCGCCATCACGCCGAAGGTGTACAACGTGGTGTCAGGCGTGCCGGCCTGGTCCACGTCCTGGCGTTGCCAGGTCAGGCTGGTGGCCAGCGGGCCGAAATCGTAGAACGCCGACAGGCTCTTGAAGTGGTTGGCCGTCTGGCGCGAGGTGCCAGCGTCGTCCCATGGGTCGCTGTAGTAAAGGTTATAGGAGGCCATGAGCATCACCTTGCTGTTGCGGTATTGCAGCCTGGTACCGCCACCGCGCACGGTGCGCCCGGCGCTTGCCGCATCGTCGAAGCCGAAACTGAGCGCGGTGCCGACGGTGAAGCCGTTCATGTTCGGGCTGGTGTAGGCCAAGGTGTGCTTGGGGCGCATGTCCAGGTAATAAGCGCCTTTGCCGGCAGCAGGCAGGGCCAGGTAGGTGTAGGGCGAACCATAAGTGGCCAGGAACGGGTCGGCGTAGGTGGGCGTGCCCATGTTGTAGGTCTTGCCGAATTCAAGCTTGCCCAGCGTGCGCGAGCGCAGGGCAACGGTTGCCAGGCGCAGGCTGCCAATGGTGTCCCAGGTGCCCTCCAGGGCCTTGCCATTGATATTGAAGCCTTCCTCTACGTCGAGTTCCAGCACGGTGTCGGGGGTCAGCCCCTTGCGGGCGTACAGCCCGAGCTTGTTGGTCCATGCGCCGCCGCCCGCCAGGCGATAGCCTGAATGGTGTTGCGAGTCGTGATAGCTGGCGAATGCATCCAGCGTTCCGTAGACCTTGAGCTTGTCATCGAAACCGCTATCCACCCCGTAGTAACCGAAACCCGGTGCAATCCGGCCGAGCGTGGGAAAGCCCTCGGCCTGCGCCTGCGTGGTAAGGCATGCCCCTTGGATCATCAACAGCAACGACGTAATGCGAGTGTTCATTCATGACTCCAGGCCAGCACAGTGATGTGGTGGCTGTAGCGTCGGTGAACACCACGTTGCAGTGTGATTGCTTATTCGGCCATGTCATGCCGATTGGTTAATCAAGGCCTGGCGGGGCCTTTCAGGTTGGCGGGAAGGGCTGTTCCAGACCGGCTTCGGCCACGGCGCAAGGCCATGCGCCAAGGCCTGCTGGCTGAGCGTTATCGGGGCACCGCGCCCGGGCAAGGCAATCTGTGCGCCGTCTCAGGGCAAATTGGTCAACCAGCGGCCCGGTCAATTAACCATTGGTTAGCCACATGCCCAAACTGCAAGTGTGTTGAGCCCCCGATTGGCTGATATTCGCTGCATGCCGCGATTTGCCATCGGAGATAACAATGACTACACCGCTACCCGCACCGACCCGCATGCAGACGGGCGCGCCCTCAGCCGCGCAGGCATCGTCCTCACGCAAGACCTTGATTGCCTGCTCGCTGGGCAACGCGCTGGAAATGTACGACTTCACGATCTACAGCTTCTTCGCTGTGTTGATCGGCAAGCATTTTTTCCCTTCTGACTCGGCGATGGCGTCGTTGCTGATGTCACTGGCCACCTTTGGCGTCGGTTTCCTGATGCGCCCGGTCGGGGCGATGGTCATCGGCCGCTACGCCGACCGGCGCGGGCGCAAAGCGGCATTGAGCCTGACCATCGGCCTGATGACCTTGGGTACTGCAATGATCGCCTTTGCGCCGACCTATTCGCAGATCGGTATCTGCGCAACGCTGCTGCTGGTGGCCGGGCGGCTGATCCAGGGCATGTCGGCGGGCGGGGAGGTGGGTACCGCGTCGGTATTCCTGATGGAGTCCAGTGCGGTCGGCAACCGCTGCCAGAACGTCAGCTGGCAGGCCGCCAGCCAAGGGTATGCGGCATTGGTCGGGGCCGGCTTGGGCTTTGCCCTCAGCCAGGTGCTCGACCCTGCTGCGCTGGAAAGCTGGGGGTGGCGGATCCCGTTCATTTTCGGCCTGCTGATCGGCCCGGTCGGTTGGTACATCCGCACGCGTTTACCTGAAACCCATGAGGCCGCGCCTGCGCACAAGGCCGAACAGCGGCTGGACGCCGAATTGCTCAAGCGTATCGCCCAAGGCATTGGCCTGATGGCCAGCTCGACCATCGGCATGTACCTGTTCGTGTTCTACATGCCCACCTACCTGACCACCGCCTTGCATTACCCGGCGGGCAGCGCGATGGCAATCGCCTGTATCAGCAGCGGCTGCATGGCGATCATCTGCCCGTTGGCCGGCAAGTTCGCCGACAAGCATCAACTCAGGAAGCGCCTGCTTGGGTGGACGGTTGCTGCCCCGGTGGTACTGACGCTGCCGGTGTTCTACCTGCTTGGGCAGGTGCAGCACATGGGCCTGGCCATGATGTGCGTGGCGGTGCTGACCCTGCCGACCTGCATCGGTGCCGGTGCGTTCTTTGCGCTGATCATGGAGGGTTTCCCGAAAGCACGGCGCTCTTTCGGCACCTCGGTCAGCTACAGCCTGGGGGTCACGATTTTCGGCGGCTTCTCGCCGCTGGTGGCGACCTGGCTGATTGCCGCGCTGGGCACACCTCTGGCCCCGGCCTACTTCCTGCTGGCCGGGGGCGCTGTCAGCCTGGCCTGCCTCAAATACTTCCCTGAAAACAAAGGATGCGAGTGACATGGGCACGTTCCAGAGCAATGAACCACGGCGCTCGCCAGCAGAGCTGGATGAGTTCGTCAGGATCCGTCGGCAGATCCACGCCGCGCCAGAACTTGGCGGCGACACCCCCGACACGGCGTCGCTGGTGGCCGCAAAGCTCCAGGCAGCAGGCTATGAAGTGCATCGTAACGTAGGCGGGCATGGCGTGGTCGGGGTGTTGAAAGTAGGGGATAGCCCGCGCAGCATTGGCTTGCGTGCCGACCTGGACGCCTTGCCCATGAGCGAAAAGAACCCCTTCGAACATGCCAGCAAAATTCCTGGCCGTATGCATGCCTGTGGCCATGACGGGCATACCGCCATCCTGCTGGCAGCCGCTGCGCAACTGGCGGCCACGCGCAACTTCAACGGCACGCTGAACGTGATCTTCCAGCCGGACGAGGAAGGCCTGGCCGGGGCCAAGGCGATGATCGACGATGGCCTGTTCGAGCGCTTCCCGTGTGACTCGGTGTATGCGCTGCACAACATGCCCGGCATGCCGGTGGGTACCTGTGTGGTACAGGCGGGGCCGACCATGGCGTCCTCCGAGCGCGTCAGCATTCGTATCACCGGCAAAGGTGGGCACGGTGCGATGCCCGAGCTGTCGGTGGACCCGGTGATGGCATTGAACAGCCTGATCGGCGGCATCCAGACCATCAAGTCGCGCAACCTGAGCGTGGAGGAATATGCCGTGATCAGCATCGGCATGATCCAGGCCGGTACCGTCTACAACATCATCCCCGACGAAGCTTGCATGCTGCTGAGCGTGCGCACCGACACGGCCGAGACCCAGCAGAAGATCAACAGCCGCATTGACGCCCTGGTGAAGGGGCACGCCGAAAGTTTTGGCGTGAAGATCGAGGCGCAGTTCACCCAGCTGGCACCCGCATTGTGCAACAGCGATCACGAGAGCGCGTTGCTGCGCGAAAGCCTGAGGCCGCTGTTCGCCGATGGCGCGCTGCTGGACAAGATGCCGAAGAAGGTGATGGGTACCGAAGACTTCGCCTACATGTTGCAGGCACGGCCTGGCTGCTACTTCATGCTGGGCAACGGCACGGGCGAGTTTCATGGGTGCTCGGTGCACAACCCTCACTACGACTTCAACGATGCGTTGGTGAAGATTGGGGCCGAGTGTTGGGTAAAGTGGGTTGAGGATTACCTGCGGTGATACAAGTTCCGTGAAACATGGAGTCGGCTGGCGGCAGTTTTGCACTCAAAGCTGCCGTCGCCGTTCAGGAGGCGGAAAAAAGGCCAGGACGCTTGCGACCTGGTTTAGTCCGTAGCCTGCTCCACTACGCTATCGGCGGCCGGTGCCGCAGCACGTGCTTTGGCCTTTTCACGGTTACGGCGGTCCTGGCTGCGCTGGCGCGATGCTTGCTGCTTGGCATACATCGCCTGAGAGGCGGTCACAGTGCCAGCGGGTTGGCCATTAAGGTCCAGGCGCGGCGCATTTTCCACCATGCTTGCCCAGTATCGGCTGCCCCGGCACCAGGTGGAGATGCCCAGCTTAAGCTGTTCAGGGGTTAACCCAAGCAGTTCCAGATGTTGCTCGGCATCCTTGAAAATACCTTCCTTGAGCGGCACTTTGGGCGCCGGATTCACTGGGAAGGCCAGCGGAAAGTGCTTCTGCAACGGCCAGATCGCTGCCACCGCCGGGTCCTGCTCACGAGGCTTGGCCTTCGGGGCGGGCTTGCGCTTCGGCTGTTTCGCGGTATCGGCCTTTTCCTGCACCTTTTCTGCCCGCAGGCGGTCACGTAGCTCGGCTAGTTGTTCAAAACCCATCGTTCGATTCACTGCTTGGAAGTTGATTGCGTGTGCAAGGATATTCCATATAGCGCTACAGATCAGCATAAACAGGATGAATACCCATTTTTCATGGGGATACCAAGCAGTCTGATGAAGGCTGCATAGGTGGTAACGCAGGTGACGTCGGTGTTTGTCAGCCTTCCATGCAGGCCAATGCACAGCGCGAAATCTGGGCATCCTGGACGGCCACGCCGGTAAGATCGGCCAAGGTGATCTGATGGTCGTTGTCACGCCCGCGCACTTGCCCGGCAAGCAGCGCACCCAGTTCCGCCAGTTGGCTGTCGCTGATCAAGCCGGCCTTGAGCGCGTGTGAAACTTCGCCGTATTGGCTGCACTGGCGAAGCGAGTCGACGATGATGCGGTCTGCCCGGGCGACGAGCGCTGCGTCGAGTTCCTGTTTCCCCGCAGCGTCGGCGCCAACCGCTGTGATATGCGTACCAGGCTGTACCCATTCGCGCATCAGCAGTGGCTCACGAGAGGGCGTTGCGCTGACGATCAGGTTAGCTGCGCGGGCTACATCCGCCGCGTTCCGGGTAGTTTGCACCTGATACCCCAACCCCTTGGCGAAGGCCTTGTAGGCATCGAGGGCGGGCTCATCACGGCCCCAGACGACCACGTTCCTGCAAGGCGTAACGGCGCCCAGTTGCTCAAGCTGCAGGCGTGCCTGCATGCCCGTGCCAAGAATGCCGATGGCGGTCACGTTGCTGGGGGCCAGCAAGCGTGCAGCAATACGGCCGGCCAAGGCGGTGCGGATACCCGTCAGCCAACCTTCATCCTGCATCAGTGCAAGCGGCTGCCCGGTTGTGGCAGACAGCACCAACATCAAGCCATCGTTGCTTTCCAGGCCTTTTGACGGGTTGTCATAGAAGCCGGTCGACACTTTCACGGTAAAGGTGTCGCTACCTTCCAGATAAGCCGACTTCACGCAGCAGTCGCCATTCGCCTCGGTGAACGCAAATGCTTGAACCGGGGGCACCTGGGCCTTGCCCGCCGAGAAGGCGATAAAGCCTTCTTCAAGGCGCCGTACGGCGAGCTCCAGGTCAAGCCGAGCGATGATTTGCGCTTTGCTGTAGACATTCATTGAACGGCCCCCAGGAACTTTTCCAGCACAATGTTACGGCCGCAAATGACCACCGCGACGCGCTTGCCCTGGTATTCACCCGCCAGCTTTTGCATGCCGGCTACGGCAACGGCCGCTGCGCCTTCGATGATCCAGCGCTCAGCGCTGGCGACATCGCGCATGGCTGCCTTGATTGCTTGCTCGCTGACCAGCACGGTTCGGGTGATGAGGCTCTGGCAGAGGGGGAACGTGATACTGCCAGGTTCGACGCCACCCGCAGTGCCATCCGACAGCGTGTCATCCTCCTGCATTTCTATGATCTCGCCGGCTTCGAGCGATTTCTGCAGGGTTGGGGCGTTGGCTGGCCAGCAACCGATGATGTCGATGTTCGGGTTCAGGGCACGCAGCGCTGCACCAATGCCTGAAATCATCCCGCCACCGCCAACGGCGACGAATACCGCGTCAAGGTCCGGTGCCTGCTCAAACAGCTCGATGCCGATCGTACCTTGGCCTGCGATGACTTCGGGGTCGTTGTACGGCGACACAAAAGGAATGCGTTGGGCCTGAGCCTGCCGGGCAGCTTCCAGCTCGACGCTCAGCGGATCCGTATCCAGGCCGACGATGGCGGCGCCGAGGGCCCGGATGGCATCCAGCTTGTACGAGGATGCAGAAGTGGTGGTGTAGACCGTGACCGGTACGCCGAGCATTTTCCCGGCAAGCGCCAAGCCTTGCCCGTGGTTCCCGGACGAAGCGGTGATCACACCCAGCTTGCGCTGGGCTTGCGGCAGCAGCCGGAGTTTGTTGCTGGCTCCGCGGAACTTGAAGGAACCCGTGTGCTGAAGGTGCTCGCATTTGAGCAAGACTGTGCACCCGGTCATTGCGGACAGCCGAGCACTGTGGGTTAGCGGGGTAACGCTCACTTGCGGGCGCAGTGCCTGGTGAGCTTCGCTAATCGCCTGGTAAAGGGACAATAGATAACTGGCGTCGACAGACATTTTTGCAGAATCCTTTTGTGGAATAGTTATCTACCGTAGACTATTGATCTATTTGCGGCAAGCACCTTCAATCCCGAGTGTTTTTCTCCTGGCCGAGTTTGAGCAGGCGGCGGGTTACACTGCAGGGCAGAATGCGAAGCTGAAGGCCAACAGCGCGGTGCTGTGACCGGTACTGAAAACAACAAAAGGATAGGTGCTTTATGAGCGCTGCTTTGATTGATGCAAGCCAGGCGACGTTGCTGGTTATCGATGTCCAGGAAAAACTGATTGGCGCCATGCATGAGGCCGAGCGCCTGACCGCACGGGTCGAGTGGCTGGTGGCCGCTTGCGCACGGCTGGCGCTGCCGGTGGTGTTTTCCGAGCAGTACCCGAAGGGCCTTGGCCCGACCCTGTCACGGTTGAAAGAGGCCTGCGCCTCGGCGCCGGTGGTGGAAAAGTTGCATTTTTCCTGCGTACCCGCCGACTGCCTGCCGCCATCGCTGATGCAGCGCGGGCAGGTCGTTCTCTGCGGTATCGAATGCCATGTGTGCGTGCTGCAGACCGCGCTCGACCTGGTGGCCAGCGGCAAGCAGGTGTTCGTGGTCGCCGACGCCACGTCGAGCCGCACGGCGCAAAACCACCTCGCGGCGCTCCAGCGTATGGCGGCGTTGGGTGTTCAGGTAGTCACTCGGGAAATGGTCGTGTTCGAACTGCTGCGTAGCGCCAGCCACGAACAGTTCCGGGAAATCAGCAAAGCCTTCCTGGCGGGCGAGCAGCCTTAGCTGTTTACCTGGCGCACATGTCGCCACGCCGTGCTTGCGGCAAACCTGCAAGGCCATCTGGACATGGCGGGCTGGGATCTGGAGCATTCGGAATCAGTCGCGCTTGACCAAGCGCGGGCACTATCACGGGTATTTCCTGCCGGCGGAAGGGGCCAAGAACGTCGCTTACTGCCTGTTCAGTTTCGCCAGCCTTTGCGATTACGAGCGCTATCGCCTGGAGGCTGCGCAGGATGCTGAAGGTCAGCGTCTGGTGGCGGAAGCTTGCGAGTTGAAGTTTATTGTCAGTTACGAGCGGAGCTTTCTTCGGCCTGTGTTGGAGTGAGACAAACCGGGGTGTATCAACTAATCCGGACAAAGGGGCGGGAGTTTGCGTTCAGGAGTGACTGCTTTCGACACATAGCTGCCGCTGAAATAAGCCGCTTCGTGAGCGCTACGCGCACTCTGTGGGAGCGGGCGCGCCCGCGAACACCGGCGCAGCCGGTGCCAGGCCCCGCGTTGGATTCTTCGCGGGCGCGCCCGCTCCCACAGGAACTGTGCTGGCTTCGAGTTAACACTATGCCTGTGGGAGCGGCTTTAGCCGCGAACACCGGCAAAGCCGGTGCCAGCCACCGCGTCGCCTGCTTCGCGGCTAAAGCCGCTCCCACAGCCGATCCATTCAATCGCCATAAGTGTCTTTTCCGAGGCGCTGTTCGTAAAACAGTTCAGGCCTGCGCAGCGTTACTGGCTTTGCTTTGGAACATGGCGGTATCGGCCTTGAACATCAGTTCGTCGAGGTGTTCGCCATCTTCCGGGTACCAGGCCACACCCAGGCTGGCGCTGACCTTGATCTGCTTGCCTTTCCAAGGCATGGGCAGCTCGACAGCCTTGCAGATTTCCTGGGTGATGCGCTGGATATCGTGTTTGTGATGTGCGCCATCAAGGAGCAGGACAAATTCATCGCCGCCCATGCGCGCGGCGATTTCAAACTCGCGAATATGGGATTTGATGGCCGAGGCTACATGAACCAGCACGGCATCGCCCGCCTGGTGGCCAAAACAATCATTGATCTGCTTGAAGTTGTTCAAGTCGATATAGCACAGGGCCAGATGCTCTCCACGGCGCTTGGCGCCAAGCAGCTTCTGGCCGACGAAGGGAATGAAACTGTTGCGGTTGGGCAAGCCGGTCAGGCTGTCATGGAAGGCCAGCTTGCGGACTTCCTCTTCAGCGCGTTTGCGTAACTTGATCTCGTTGCGCAGATGGCGCTGGGTGTTCAACAGCACCAGTGTGAACATCAGCACAAGCACGCCGCCAATACTGATCAGCACAATCGTCTTGCGCAGCCGCTCGACAAGCTGTGGCGGGTTGGCGTCGTAGATGAAGTTTTCCAGGCCGTCGATGCTGTCGACCATGCCCAGATCGAGGAACGTTTCGGCCATACGTTGCCAGCGCCCCGGGTTCATATGCCCGATCTCGATCAAGTCGGATTGCACCAGTGGGCGCATGGCTTGAGCTTCGAACTCCAGGTGCGCACGGTTTTTCTCCACCGAATACTCATCGAGCAGCAGATTGATGATTTCCTCGGGGTTGTCCATCGCGTAGCGCCAGCCACGCAGCGTGGCGCGGCGCAAAGCCTCGACCCGTTGTGGATGCTCATCGATTTCGGCTTGCGTGGTGAACAGGATGTCGCTGTAGAAGTCGATCCCGTAGGTGACGGGTGAGATGACGTTGTACCCTACACCGCGCTGTTGCAGGTAGAAGGGCTCGTTGGTCGAGTACGAGTTGAAGGCCGTCACTTTGCCATTGGCCAGGTCCTCAACCTGAAAACTGCTGGGCAGCAGTTGCAGTTTTTCGAGGGGTATACCCTCGCTGCGGAACATCGCCAGAAAATCGGCATCGGTCTGTGCATCCATCAGCATCACCGGCTTGTCGATCAGGTCGTGCGCGGTGTGTACCCCTTCGTCGGTGCGAGCCAGCAGCACAGAGGGGGAATGCTGAAAAATCACCGCAAGCGCGACCAAGGGCTTGCCATGCAGGCGTGCGAAAAGCAGTTCGCTGTTGGCTTCGCCATATTGGGCGCGCCCGGAAAGCACTTCTTCCACCGGGGTGACATTGGGGCCACCCTCGTGTAAGCGCACCTCCAGGCCTTCTTCGCGGTAATAGCCCTGTGCGATGGCGGCGTAATAGCCCGCGAACTGAAACTGGTGTTTCCAGCGCAGCTGTACATCAACCACCTGTAGCGGGCCATTCTGCTGGGTGCCCGGGCTCGCCCATGCAGCCTGAGCCGAGAACAGCACAAAACACAGTAGCCCACGCAGCCGACCCAGTAGATGTCTGCGCGGCTGACCTGGTGTATTGGAGCAGCTACGGAGGCTGGGCATAGTGGAGGGTCCGTGAATCGCGCTTATCGTTTGGCGTGCAAGGCTTGGCGCGGCATTGTGGCATTACTGATGCGGTGCCAGCAATCACGTGCCATGGCGGTGTTCAGCAGCGTTCGCAATAGCCCGTGACCCCAGCCTCATCAGGCAGTGACATACCTGCAAACTGCCCTCGCGTTGCGCTCGATGAAACGCGAACCCGTGGCTAGTTCACGGGCAAGAGGATCACGAAATTCTTTTTCATGTCTTCCAACACGGTCCATTTGCCCTTGGCGCCTGGTTCGATGATGAACGTGTCGCCAGCGGCCAGTGTGACAGGGGCACTCCCTTCAAGCTCGATGATGCAGCGTCCACTCAGCACATGGCAGAACTCCCAGACTTTGTAGTCGATGCGCCACGCGCCGACGCTGGCTTCCCATTCACCGGAAATGCGGCCTTGCTGTTCATCGTGATAGAACCTGGATGTCAGCGTATGCGGGGTGCCTTCCAGGATTTCTTCAAAAAAGGGGAGGTCGCGCACCGGTTGGATGTCCAGTTCGCGGAACACGGTCAGTTTCTTGTTCATGGTTTTTTCTCGAGCAGATGGTGGGTAGGGCGATACATCAAATAGGCTTCACCGGTTACGCCCAGCATCGGGTGCGCAACGATCTGGCAGGTTTTAACAATTTGAAAACCGTGACGTTCGTAGAAACGGCGTGCACCGTGGTTTTCTGCATAATCGATCAGGCATAGCCCATCCAGGCCAGCGTCCTCGGCGCGCTGCTGGGCGTGGCGAAGAAACTGGGCGCCCAGCCCCTGGCTGCGCCAGGCCTCATCCAGGGCCAGGCTGGATATGTACAAGGTGTCGGGTATCTCCATGTCGGAATAAGGCGCGAGGACCGGGTCTGTTTCGACAGGCCTGTCAGCGGTTTCGCGCAAGGCATAGCTATGCATCATGCCGATGACACGCCCGTCGAACGTGGCCATCAGGCAGTTCTTGTAGGAAAAGTCGCCCTGTTCCCTGGCATAGCGGGACGCACCGACGCTCAGCAATGCTTCGCCAGGTGCGGCAAGCTTGCTCCATATGTAATCGGCCATGCCTTCCGATGTCAGTTGGAAGAAGCGCGCAATATCGTGCGCGTCCGAGGCTTGAGCGGGTCTGAAGTTGATAGACATGCAAGGTGCTTCCATGGGATCGGGTGGCTGGCTTTCAAGGATCACGCCTTTGACAGGGCAGGGTAGGCGGGTTGAACGGTTGCCATCATGCTCAGGACGACACCCTACGCACGACGTGCGACGCTGGCCCACGCATGCCCCGGCCGCAATGCGCCGTACGAGCCGGGCTCCCACCTGGATTAGTTGTTTCCAAAATTTCATTGGCTGATTACAATCGCGATCAATTCTTATCTGCATTGATGATCGCGAGGAGCCAAGGATGTCGAACGGGCCGCAACCGCCTGCCTCGATTGGCGACGACATTCACAGCCTTTACCGTGATCACAGCCAGTGGCTGACGGGATGGATACGCAGGCGCCTGGGTGACAACGAGCGTGCAGCAGACCTCACTCACGACACCTTCGTACGGTTGATCAGCGGTGCGTTGACCCGCATTCCTCAAGAGCCTCGGAGTTATCTTGCAACCGTAGCCAAGCGGCTGATGATCGATCAACTCCGTCGCCGCCAGCTGGAGCAAACGTACCTTGAGTACCTGGCCAATGAGCCGGCATCACAGGGGTGTTCGCCCGAACACCGTCTGATCGTTCTTGAAACATTGATGCAATTGGACACAATGCTCGATGGCCTGGGCAGCAAGGTACGGCAAGCATTTTTCTTCGTTCAACTGGACGGCCTCAGCTACAGAGAGGTCGCTGAACGCTTGAATGTTTCGGTCAGCTCCGTCACCAAGTACATTGCCAAGGCAACTGAACGCTGCCTGTTTTTCGAACTGGACTCAGAAGCATGAGCTTGTCCGATCGGCACTTGGCCTTGCGCGCCGCAGCACAATGGCATGCCAGATTAGGTGAATTGCCAGACTGCCTGGTCACACGTCGTCAACAGGAAGACTGGCTTCGGCTTGACCCTATGCACCAGTGGGCGTGGTCACGGGTAGAGCGTTTACAGTGCCGCTTGCAAGGCGTCCCGGCAGCACTGGCTCGGCAAACGCTGAGCCAGGACGCGAGCACCATGGGGCGGCGTGCGCTGCTGAAGGGGCTGATGCTTGGCTTGGGGACGGCAACCATCATTGGCGGTGGTTACATGCAGGCGCCGGAGTGGTTTGCAGACCTGCGCACCCGCGTGGGTGAGCGTCGTAGTCTCACCCTTGCCGACGGTACTCGGCTTCATCTCAATACGGCCTCTGCCGCAGATATTCGCTACGACGCCGAAAATCGGCTCATTGTGTTGCACGCGGGTGAAATCCTCGTGGAAACCGCAGCCGATTCCCGCCCTTTGCATGTGCGCAGTTCGCACGGTGACATGCGAGCCTTGGGGACCCGCTTCAATGTCCGGCTATTTGGCGACCGCACTCGGCTGACAGTACTGGAGCATGCGGTGGCTGTGCGTAACGACAGCCGCAACCAGGCAACCATCGTCCAGGCTGGCATGCGCCTGGACTTTGACAACACGCAACTGCTTGCACCACAGCCCGCTGACCTGAGTGAAAGCGAATGGAGCCATGGCCTTCTGGTAGTGGACGGCTGGCGACTTGACCGAACCTTGCGTGAACTGGAGCGCTATCGGACAGGTTTCATACGATGCAGCGATGCAGTGGCCGGGGTGCGCGTTTCCGGTGTATTCCCTTTGGACGATATGGAGCGCACGTTGCTTGTCATCGGTCAGGCGCTGAAGCTGAAAATGGAAACACGTACCCGTTACTGGGTTCGCTTCTCGTAAAACCTGAAAAAAAGTTTCGCTGCCATTGTCGATTTTTAAAACTCGTCCGTGCTTTCCCTTCAAACAGCCTGCCAATGGCAATTGAAGGAGCAGACATGCCACGCCTCACCCCACCCGCCAGTACCTCACCACGCACATTGCCCAGGCTTTTATTGGGTGCAGCAGTCGTCATCCAGGTCGGTTTTATCCAGCCGCTGACCAACAAGGCCAGCCAGGCCTGTGCAGAACAAACACTTCAGGCTTACCGGATTGCGCCTGGCCCGCTCGGCGCGGCATTGAACCAGTTTGCACGCGATGCAGGGGTCGTACTTTCGTTCGAAACCGCATTGACCGATGGTCGTCAAACCCCCGGTTTGCAGGGCCGCTACAGCGTGGACCAGGGGTTCGCAGTGCTGCTTCAAGGTACCGGGCTGGAGGCGCTCAGAACCGGAGACAACTATCTGCTGACGGAAAAAACAGCAGGCAGTACTGCGTTGCAACTGGGCGCCACCAACGTCAATGCCAGCGGCCTGGGTGATACCACGCAAGGCACTGGCTCCTACACCACGGGGGGTGCCCGGACCGCAACCAAACTGCCGCTGTCGATCCGCGAAACACCTCAGGCGGTCAGTGTGATGACCAGCCAGCGTATGCGTGATCAGGACTTGGTGAGCCTGGAAGACGTGCTGGCCCAGGCGCCTGGCGTGCTCTACAAGAAAAAGAGCAATGCTTCGGACGATGAAGTCGGTATCTTCTCGCGTGGCATGAAGGTCGAAACGTTCCAGGTGGACGGCATTCCCACGGTATTCGAGCCCTCCATGAGCAGCCAGTCGAACGACATGGCGGTCTATGACCGGGTCGAGATCGTGCGCGGCTCCACCGGGCTGCTCAGCGGTACCGGCCAACCTTCAGCCACCATCAACATGGTGCGCAAGCGGCCAACACGCGAGTTCGCTGCCTCGGTCCAGGGCAGTGTCGGCTCTTGGGACAATTACCGCACCGAGGTCGATGTTTCAGGCCCGCTGGTGGAAAACGGTACCGTGCGTGGGCGCCTGGTCGGTGCCTACCAGACCGCCAACTCCTTCACCGACCGCCTCAGCACCGAGCGGCAGGTGGCCTACGGCATCATCGAGGCGGACCTGAGCGAGCGCGATACCGTGAGCTTCGGTATCGACTACCAGGTGCGCAATTGTGACGCCTGCGGGTACTTCGGCTTCCCGGCGTTCTACAGCAATGGCCAACGCACCGACTTCAAGCGCTCGTTCAACTCCGCCGCGGACTGGAGCCATGCCGACCGCCAGCGCACCTCGATCTTTGGCACCTACGAGCACCGCTTCGACAATAACTGGCTAGCCAAGGTCGCGGTGACCAATGTGCGTGACGACAATGATATCGAGTACGGCTGGTTCAGCAGCTTCGGCTACCCCAACCAACAGACCGGTGCCGGTACCGGGCTGTTCATGGCAAAGTGGCCGAGCAAGCCCGAGCAGAACTCGCTGGACGCCTATATCACCGGCCCCTTCAACCTGTTGGGGCGTGAGCACGAATTGGTGGTCGGGGTCAGTGCCATGCGCTACCGCAGCAACACCGGCGCCTATCCGTTGTGGTATGACCGCAGCGGGAGTGGCTGGGACCCGGCGATCCCCAATGTGTTCGAATGGCGTGGCGATATCGACAAACCGCCACTCGACCGCCAGGGCGACGTCAAGTACAGCCAACGCCAATACGCCGCCTACAGTACTGTGCGCCTGAAACCCACCGATGCTCTGTCGGTAATCCTCGGCACGCGCCTGAGCTACTTCAAGCTGGATCAGTCGATGATCTACTACGGTGACCCCATCGACTATGCGCCGGGTGATGGCAAGAAACGAGAAAATGGTGAGCTTACGCCCTACGCCGGCATCGTCTATGACCTGAACGAGCATCACTCGATCTACGCCAGCTACACCAGCATCTTCAAGCCACAATCGAGCAAGACCGTCCAGGGAACCTTCATGGACCCTACCGAAGGCGACAGCTATGAGGTGGGTGCGAAAGGTGAATACTACGACGGCAGGCTCAACCTGACTGCCGCGCTGTTCGAGTCAAAGATCAGTAATTACCCTGTTGACTCAGGCCTGACCGACCCCAACTCGTTCGCCACCCTGGTGCAGCCGGCGGATGTGAAAATCAAAGGGCTTGAGTTGGAAGTAGCGGGGGAGGTGCTGCCGGGTTGGCAGATGCAAGCGTCTTACAGCCACGTCAACACGTATTATCCTGACGGTGTGGACGTCAACGTCGGCTTTCCAAAAAACGCCTTCAAACTGTTCACCACCTATGACCTGACCGGTGACCTCAATCGCTTGACCCTGGGCGGCGGCATTCGCTGGGAAAGCGCAACCAGTTACGGCAACACCGAAGTGATTCCGGGTACTACCCTGAAGGCCAGTCAAGGCAGCTATGCCTTGGTTGACCTGCTGGCACGCTACCGGTTCGACGACCACTTCACCGGTACCGTCAATGTCAACAACCTGTTCGACAGGAAATACTACGCCAGCACCAGTGTTTACAGTGATCTTTACGGGGAGCCCCGTAGCGTGACCGCCACATTGCGTTGGGAGTATTGAAAGGCTGCTGGACTTGTGGGGGCCGCGGCCCCGGTATTCAGAAGTGTGCTTCGGGTCGATAGCTGTCGGTTGTGAATGACCGCTTTCGACCCGAAGCAGCCGCTGAAAAAGCCGCTTCGTGAGCGCTACGCGCACTCTGTGGGAGCGGGCGCGCCCGCGAACACCGGCGGAGCCGGTGCCAGGCTCCGCGGTGGATTCTTCGCGGCGGTTCGACGCCTCGACGTGCCCGCTCCCACAAACATTGCTGTTCGGCTCACTGGCTGCTTCGGGTCGATAGCGGTCATTTACACCGGCCCGAAGCGGACATCGTGCAATCAGGAAAGACCATAGGATTGAAGGCAGGTGTGGCACTATTCGCAGCCATGCAAGCACAGTGCTCGCTATGCGCCGCCCGGCCTGAGTTCCCAGCAACTCCCTGTGCTGGGGGGCGACCAATATCGATGATTTGTTCGCTGTAGGTCGAAAACGGTCATTCGCACCCGGCAGCTGTCGACCCAAGGCAGGTGCTGACAAACTGAGTTCGCGGGCGAATCGCGCACACTGTGGGAGCGGCTTTAGCCGCGAACACCGGCAAAGCCGGTGCCAGCCAACGCGTCGCCTGCTTCGCGGCTAAAGTGTTCTGGTCAAGTTCTGCCGGACACCGATTACGGTGATCATGCCGCCTGCTGCTCCATAGCTATCGGCGACAGGTAGTTGTTGTGGCTGTGGAGCCTGATTCGGTTGTATCGCATGAAGAAGCTGGTCATATCCTGTCTAGCTTCATCAATTTCCTTGTAACCTTTGCTGGGTACCCACTCTGACTTGAGCGTCCCAAAGAAGCGTTCTGTTGGTGCGTTGTCCCAGCATTGCCCTCTGCGGCTCATGCTTTGTGTTATCCCGTGCTCTAGCAGCTCGGATTGGAAGCGCTGACTGGTGTATTGGCAGCCTTGATCCGAGTGAAACATCAAGCCGGCATGTTTACCTCGAACGCCCACCGCCATCCTCAGTGCCTTGCTAACCAGATTGGCGTCGTTGATTAGCGAAAACGCCCAACCAACGATCCGGCGGGCGAACAAATCAATGACTACTGCCAGGTGATACCAGCGTTTCCCGACCATCAAGCTGGTAACGTCGCCGCACCAGACTTGGTTGATGGCTGTTGGCTCAAAGTTACGTTCGAGCAGATTCTTGGCCACATATGCCTCGACACCCTTGGAGCGATACTGATGCCGGCGGCGCTGCCTACTGGCCAGGTTCGCCTCCTCCATGAGCTTTCGGGCCAGGTAACGCCCCACCTTAAGCTGTTGGGCTTTCAGGCACTGAGAGATCATCCTCGCGCCCGCACTTCCCCGGCTTTCGACATGCAATTGAACGACTTTTTCTCTGAGCCCGTTACGCTTGGTATTCAGTGCCGAACGGCGGCGAAGCCAGTCATAAAACGCGCTGCGGGAAACGCTCAACGCACTGCAAAGCAGGCTGGTCGGATACAGGCCTGACTCTCTCAGTTCCTCGATCAGGAAAAACGATCGGGATCCGACATCAAGAGAGCTGTAGCCTTTTTTAAGATTTCGGCCTCGGTCTCCAAGCGCTTAACCTTGGCCCGCAGCTCCTGGAGTTCTCGCTGTTCGTCGCTGATTGCCTTGGTACCTGCTACTGGCTGGCCCTTCTGACGCTCTTTTCGAACCTGATCAACCCAGCGGCGCAGCGCCGTAGGGCCGACCTCCATCGACGCACAGACGTCTGGAATCGAGCCGTTGTCATCAAGAACCATGCTGGCGGCACGTTGCTTGAACTCGCGGGTATAGGTCTTTCGCTCTTGCATGGAACCTCCTGATTGGGCGAATCATATCGCCCTTAAGAGGTGTCCGGGATCATTAAGCCAGTTCAAAGCCGCTCCCACAGAAGTCGTGGATAGCTTGCGGGTGGTATTCATCGGTGGCAGCTATGGGTCGAATTGCAGCCCGTGAGCCGAACAGCAATCTTTGTGAGAGCGGGCGCGTCGAGGTGATGAACCGCCGCGAAGAATCCAACGCGGTCGGCGGGCCATAGGGCGTTGCGCGCGTAAATTCCACGCATCCCCTAAGCCCCGCCCACAATGGTCGGGGCTTTTTCATGCTCCGATCATGAACACCCATCATAAGGAGTATGAGCATGTTGGAGATCCGCCCAGCCAAGTACAGTGACGCCGAGGTCGCTTTCGATATCCGGCTTCAGGCTATAAGGCACCAGTGTATTACCGTCTACACGCCAGAACAGGTTCAGGCCTGGACGCAGGTCCCGTTGACGGAGCGGTACCGGGCCAGTGTCGAGCGCCATTACCACATTGCATGGCGGGGCGAAGTAGCGGTTGCCACGGGGTTTGTTGATTTCCAGTCTGGTGAGCTGGGTGCTGTATTTGTCCTGCCCGGGTTCATGGGGCAGGGAATTGGCAAGGCCATGATCCACCACCTGGAGCGGCTGGCGCTTGAGGCCGGGCTTGCCGAAATACATCTGGACGCGACCCCGAATGCTACTGCGTTCTACCACCGGTGTGGCTACCTCGGGGAGGAAAGCGGCATCTATACCTCGCCTTCGGGGCTTGAACTGGCATGCACACCCATGCGCAAGCGATTGATCGGATGAACAGGGTAGGGGAAGGCGAAACAGCGTTTTGCTCCGACGGGTTTCGACTTGAAGCGGCCGGTGAGCCGAACAGCAATCTTTGTGGGAGCGGGCGCGTCGAGGCGTCGAACCGCCGCGAAGAATCCACCGCGGAGCCTGGCACCGGCTGCCCCGGTGTTCGCGGGCGAGCCCGCTCCCACAGAGTGCGCGTAGCGCTCACGAAGCAGCTTATTTCAGTGGCAGCTTTGGGTCGAACGCGGCTGATCGTGAATGACCGCTTTCGACTCACAGCGAAAAAGCTCCCCAGCGACATCTATGTGACGTGGACAGGCCCCGTGCCTACGCACCCAGAGCCCGTTTCAACACTTCGTAGATTCTGGCGTCACCCGATTGAGCAACGTTGAAACGCAGAAAATCCCCCGCCATCATCGACTGGCTGAAGGCATTTCCGGGTGCCAGCACCACACCTTCCGGCAAACACGCCCTGGCCAGTGTTGCGGCATCCTTGCCGTGAGGCAGTTGGCACCAGGCATACATGCCAGCCTGGGGGATGATCCAGGGCTTGATACCTATGGCCTGAAGCCTCGCTACCGTTTTGTCCATGTGCTCGGCCAACCGAAGGCGAACACTCTCCATGTGTTTTCGGTACCCGCTATCAGTAATCGCGTGATGGATGAGGTCTGCGGCCAGGCGCCCACCGCCGAATGTGGTCGCAATCTTGAGGTCGACCAGGCTTTCGATCCATTCCCCGCGAGCAGCAATGTAGCCGCACCGAACCGAGGCTGAGATGGTTTTGGAGAAGCTGCCTATCTGGATGACACGAGCAAGGCCGTCGAAGGCCGACAGCCGTGGCGCGGGCGTATGCTCGAAGTCGCCAAAGATGTCGTCCTCGACAATCACCAGGCTGGAGGTGTCGGCCAGCTTCAGCAACTTGTGCGCCGTGACCGGTGAGAGGGTGGCCCCGGTCGGGTTGTGGATGCCGGAATTCGTGATGTACAACCGCGGCGAGTGCGCGAGCAGGGCAGCGCCGAACGCATCGATGTCCGGGCCCGTCGGCGTGTAGGGCACGCCGACCACGTTCACCCTGTGTGCTTTGAGCAGCGCGTGGAAGTTGAAATAGCAGGGGTCGTCTACCAGTACTGTGTCGCCCGGTTCCAGCAGAAAACGGCAAATAAGGTCGATGGCGTGAGTGCCGGATTCCGTCAGCATGATCTGTTCCGGAGCGGCTTCGATCCCCATGCCTGCCAGGCGTCGCGACAAAAACTGCCTGAGCGGAGCGTACCCAAGCGGTGAAGCGTACTCGGTCAGTTTTGCCGCGTCAGACCGGGCAACGGTTCTAAGCGCCTTACGCATGCCGGCTTCGTACATCCATGAAGGCGGTAGCCACCCGCAGCCGGGTTTCAACGCATCGATGGAGGTTTCAAGCGACTGTCGCGAAATCCACAGCGGGTCGACCACACGATCGAACCTGGGGCCAAGTTCGGTCAGTGCCAAGGGCGCCACTGGCCCCGCCACGTAAAAGCCGGAGCCTGGGCGAGCGCTGAGCACGCCCTCTGCCATCAGCCGCTCATAGGCCTCAAGGACGGTAGACACCGAGACCTGCATGGCTTGGGCCATGGCCCGCACGGAGGGAATTCTTGTGCCGGGTGTGTAGGTTCGGGAGGCGATCCTGGACTGGATTTCGCCCATGACCGTTTGAATTCGCGTTCCGCTGCGTTTCATCGCGCGCTCAACTGTGCTGGTTTCATATGCATAACAGTTCGGTTCAACTGTATTGGATTGTACATGGCCTTGATAAACCCGTCAGTGGTGTACTGAACACAGGATTATCGAGGACTTACCGAATGGAAAAAACAACAAGCGGATGGATTAACGGCTTTATAGGCGTCGCAATTTTTGCGGGCTCGTTGCCGGCAACCCGTGTGGCAGTGGCGGATTTCGAACCGACGTTTCTGACCTGTGCCAGGGCAACCATTGCCGCCTTGCTGGGTGCGCTCTTCTTGATCGTGTTGCGCCAGCCTCGGCCGAAACGGAGTGATTTGTGGTCATTGGCGATAACAGCGCTTGGCGTTGTCATCGGTTTTCCGCTGTTGACGGCACTGGCCCTGCAGCATGTCACCTCAGCTCATTCCATTGTTTTTGTCGGGCTGTTGCCCCTGTGTACCGCAGGCTTTGCCGTGCTGCGGGGTGGTGAGCGCCCCCAGCCGCTGTTCTGGTTGTTCTCGATGATCGGTGCTGGCCTGGTCGCAGGTTATGCGTTGATGAATGGTGGTGACGGCTCGGTGGTGGGCGACCTGCTGATGATGGCTGCGGTCGTTGTGTGTGGGTTGGGGTATGCGGAAGGGGCGCGACTGTCGCGGACATTGGGTGGTTGGCAGGTGATCAGCTGGGCGTTGCTTGTGGCGTTGCCGTTCATGCTGCTGCTGACGGTCGCTAATTTTCCAGCGCCTGATACCTTTGCCAAGGTAAGCGCCCCTGCATGGTTCAGCTTTGGCTACGTTTCACTGTTCAGCATGCTGATTGGCTTTGTGTTCTGGTACCGGGGGCTGGTCCAGGGCGGGATTGCGGCTGTGGGCCAATTGCAACTTTTCCAGCCGTTCATGGGGCTTGGCCTAGCCGCGTTGCTGCTGCACGAGCACGTCAGCTGGATGATGCTTGTGGTCACGCTGGGGGCTGTCATCTGTGTGGCCGGGGCCAAGAAATACGCACGTTGAACCGGCAGTGGCGGTAACCAGGCCTACCACTGCCAGCAAGCATTCAGAACCCTTCCAGCACAATCTTGCCGCGTGCTTTTCCACTTTCGATCATGGCGTGCGCACGCTTGAGGTGCTCGGCGTTGATGGTGCCGTAGTGCTCGCCGAGGGTTGTCTTGAGTACGCCATCATCGACCAGCCGGGCCACGCGGCCGAGCAGTTGATGCTGCTTGATCATGTCCTCGGTCTTGTACAGGGAACGCGTGAACATCAGCTCCCAATGCAGTGAAAGCGACTTGCGCTTGAGCGGCATCACATCCAGCTGTGCCGGGTCGTCGATCAGCGCCAGCTTGCCTTGCGGGCGTAGCACTTCCACCAGTTGCGCAAGGTAACTGTCGGTGTGCGTGAGGCTGATCACGTAGTCGACCTGGTTCAGCTTGAGTTCTTCCAACTGCAACGGGATCGACGCGCTGTGATCGATAACATGGTGAGCGCCCAGCGCCTCGACCCAGGCCTGGGTTTCGGGCCTTGATGCGGTGCCGATTACCGTCAGCTGGGTGAGCTTGCTGGCGAGCTGGACCAGGATCGAACCCACCCCTCCGGCGGCACCGATCACCAGCAGGCGCTGGCCTTTGCCACCGTTTTCTTCAATGCCCAGGCGGTCGAACAGCAGCTCCCAGGCAGTAATGGAGGTGAGCGGCAAGGCGGCGGCACTGGCGTTATCCAGGCTGCGGGGCTTGTGCCCGACGATGCGCTCATCCACTACGTGTACCTCGCTATAACTGCCCGGGCGGTCAATCGCCCCGGCGTAGTACACCTCATCGCCTGCCTGGAACAACGTGACTTCCGGCCCCACTTCGCGGACCACGCCGACTGCATCCCAACCCAGGATTTGTGGTTGCTCACCGCCGCGGCTTGCGCGGATCTTGGTATCCACCGGGTTGACGGCAATGGCCCTGACTTCGACCAAGAGGTCGCGGGGGCCGGGTTTTGGCGTGGGCAGTTCTGCGTCATACAGTGCTTGCGGGTCGTGAATCGGCAAACCGGGCTGGGTGTAAACGACGGCCTTCATTGGCGCTACCTCCAAGGGTTATGAAAAAGTGAGAGCAGGCTATTCCTTTCGATTCACTCAAAAAATAGCCTGAATGCAGTAAGACTTTCTCGCCTGTGATGAAAATGGTGTGAGGCTCGGGCCATTGCTGATCACTTGGCGCTGTAGCGCGGCGCCAGCTGGCTGCTGGAAAGCTGGCCGAACAATGCCTGTCGGCTGGCTTCGTAATGGTCGAAGGCTTGCAGATCGTGTATCGACGGCAGGGAGATCAGCACGCCGCTGTCGAAGTCCTGCGGGGCACCGTCAACCAGATCCTGGGCCGACATCACGATGGCGGGGTCGAGGTTTTCGAGCGGCAAACCGCCTGTCTGCCAAAAACTCGGTGGCGGTAGCACGGGGCATCACTGCCTGCACTTGAACGCCGGCATAGGTGAGGCGGGTGAGGGCGGTAACGTTGAGGCGGGGTAGAGGAGATGCCAAGGCGATCCGTCGCCAAGGCTTGCAGAGGTTAACGGTTCTTGTCTGTCATCCCGCCGTCCTGGTCTTTATCGGCTTGTGAGGCATCATCCATGTTGCCGTGGCGGGCGTTGTCTGATTTCTTGTCCGGGGAGTGGCCGCCTTTTGCACCTTGCTGATTGGCACCGCTCGCCCGCCCGGGATCCTGGCCCTGCTTGTCCTGCCAGGCCCCTTGGCCGCCCTGTTGATGCTCTTGAGGTTTGCCGCCAGACATCTGACCGCGTTGCTGACCGGTTTTGTCTTGTTCGTTAGCCATGATCTTGAACCTCGCATGTTCACACAGAAAAAGCTGTGTTTACGTGTGAGGGCCAGCTGGCTGCGGTTGCTCAGACAACTTTCAGGCTAGCAGACGAGGTGCGCGAAAATACCCATCCCTCAATCAGTTGTGTCGTAAAAGCTTGCAGGCTGGCGCAGGGGTTTGCGCACTCAATGGATAATTCACGCACCGTGCGGGCAGCCCTTTGCGGCCCGCGAGCGGTGCCTTGGAGACTAGGCGGCGTTCAATGGCTTGGCGTTGGCGGCTTTTCTAACGCTTACCGCGCCCCACAACAGCCCGATGGAGGCAGCAACGAGCGACCCGGTGAGGATGCCGAGCTTGGCTGCACCCAGTGAACCTGGGTCGCCAAAGGCGAGGTTGGCGATAAAGATCGACATGGTGAAACCAATGCCTGCCAGCAAGCCGATCAAGGTAATGCCACTCCAGGTCACACCCTTGGGCAGTGCACACCAACCCAGGCGCACCATTAGCCAGCTGACGGAGACGATGCCCAAGGGTTTGCCCAGTACAAGTGCCAGGCTGACAGCGAGCATCACGTGGTATGGCCCTTCGGAGGACAAGTCCACCCCGGAAAGCCCGACCCCGGCATTGGCCAGCGCGAACAGCGGCATTATCACGAAGGCTACCCAAGGGTGCAGCGCACTCTGCACCCGCACCACAGGCGGTACCAGGTCACGCTGGGCAAGCCGCAGGCGTTTCAGCGGCTGGATCAAGTTGCTGCTGTCCTGCTGTGGTGCTTTTACACTGCCAAGCAGATCGTTGGAAAACCGCTTGACGGCGTCCACAGGGCGCTCACCCATGGGGGCTGAGCGCACGGGTGTCATGAGCCCGAGCACCACGCCAGCCAAGGTGGGGTGGGCACCGGTCATCAGTACGCCAAGCCAGGTAATCGCGCCGGGAATAACGTACGCATAGGCCGAACCAACGCCGATCTTCTGCAACCCGACAACCAGCAGGATGCCAACGATGGCAACGCCAAAGCCTGTGTAGTCCAGGCCGCCGGAATAGAAGATGGCAATGATCAGCACCGCGATGATGTCGTCGATGATCGCCAGCGCCAGCAAGAAGATTCGCACGTTGGACGGGATCGATTTGCCAAGCAGG
Organism: Pseudomonas sp. NPDC090592; assembly: GCF_044769185.1. Lineage (NCBI taxonomy): Bacteria > Pseudomonadati > Pseudomonadota > Gammaproteobacteria > Pseudomonadales > Pseudomonadaceae > Pseudomonas > Pseudomonas sp. NPDC090592. Next base: position 200,833 of record NZ_JBIVXJ010000004.1, on the reverse strand, counting down.
GCGAGCACGCCGACGGCGAAGGCGATGTCGGTGGCCGTGGGCACAGCCCAGCCGTTCTGTTCTTGCGGTGCATGCGCGAACGCCAGGTAGATCAGCGCCGGTACAACCACGCCGCCCATGGCTGCTGCCATGGGCAAGGTAGCCTGGCGCAGGCTCGCCAGCGCGCCTTCGTGGATTTCTCGGCGGATCTCCATGCCGACCACCAGGAAGAAGATGGTCATCAGGCCATCATTGACCCAGAAGTGCAGGGATTGCGAAAAAACCATCGACCCCACACCGAACGTGAGCGGTGTGTGCCAGAGCGAATCGTAGCTATCAGCGAGTGAAGAGTTAGCCCAGGCGAGTGCAGCCAGGGCGGCGATGAGCAACACCACACCACTCACGGCCTCGACATGCAGGAAGCGCTCTAGCGTGGCGAGCGCACGACGGGCAAGTTGCTGGGCAAGGGGGATTCGAATTTTTTGCATAGGCGCAAGTAACCCCGCAAGGCGGCCCGACCTGCGCTGATATTTAACCTGCGTCACTGCGTTATGCAGTTAGCACCCGGGGGCAAGTCTATCATCCGAACGCAGTTTTGCGCAGAGGGATTGTGCCGCTGCTTTTGCGCTGCAGCATCGCCGGGGCGGGCGCAGGGCTGACTAGTGAGGTTTATGGTGTGCGCGGCGGCAGCGTTCGGAACAGTAGCGTACGTGTTCCCAGCACTTGGCCCACCGCTTGCGCCAGCTAAACGGCAAACCGCACGCGGCGCAGATCTTGCTGGGTAGGAACGGCTTCTTCATGGGGTGAAGTGTCCCATACGCAGTTGCTGGCAGGTTTCTGTCAACCGTTTCAAGCGCATGGCGTGCCTCAACCCCGGTCGACGGGCTTCAGAGCAGGATGTAGTCGCTGAACTGGCGGACACCCGCATGCTCGCCTTCGACCAGATGCACATAGCGCCCTGCCACCAGGTCTACCGGCAGGCAATCGTCGACATCGAGCACGGCGTCGGTGTGCGGCTTCAGCCAGTCTGCCGCCATGCGTTGTTTGCCCAGGCGCTTTGCCTCGGCCTTGTCGACCGCCGCCACCAGCAGGTACCGATGCGCTTCGCCGAACACCTGCCGTTCATAACCGCCCAGGTTCAGGAAAAACAAGCGCATGGCGCCGGGGCCGGGGGCCACCTGGCTCAGTTCGACACGGTAGCCATCGACCCCGGCCACTTCCAGCCAGGAATCGATGTGCAGCCCTTGGGCGCTGCCGAACCAGGCTTCGCGTAGCTGGGGGTAAAGTTGTTCCAGGCTGTCGGCCTGGGCGAAGACCACATCGTGGACTTCGATGCGGGCTCGAGGGTGGCGGCCGCCGAGCATGACGATGTAGAGCATGATGAATCCTTGACCAGCAGCCCAAAAACACTATTGGTGCAAATAGTACCAGCATGAGGGTCGCCAGGCGCCAACCGCGGTCATAGCAGCCAGGCAAAGGCAGCGCCAGGCAGGCCGGGGTCTTTCAGGATCGCTGCACTGTTGGCGATGTCCGGGGCCAGCCAACGGTCCTGGGAATAGGCCGGCACCTGTTCTCGCAACAACTGCCAGGCAACGCGGGTACCGGCGCCAAAGCGCTGCTCCTTGAGAAACTCGAACGCCTGGGCCGCCAGCAGGTATTCGATGGCAAGGATCTGCGTACAGTTCTCCAGCGCGCGGTGCAGCTTCAACCCGGCATTGGTACCCATGCTCAGGTGATCCTCCTGCATACCAGAGGTGACGTAGTTGTCGATGACTGCCGGCTGCGCCAGCTGACGGTTTTCTGCACACAGTGAAGCGGCGACGTACTGCACAATCATCATGCCCGAATTCACACCTGGCTGGCTGACCAGAAAGGCCGGCAAACCGCTGACCAACGGGTTGATCAGCCGATCGAGCCGGCGCTCGGCAATCGCCCCGATCTCGGCCACCGCGATGGCCAGCAGGTCGGCCGCCATGGCTACCGACTGGCCGTGCGGATTCGCCTGGGAAACCACCCGATATGACTCAGGTGTACCCAGCAGCATCGGGTTGTCAGTGGTGGAGTTGAGTTCGGTTTCGATCTGTCGCGCCGCGTGAGCCAGCTGATCGCGCGCGGCGCCATGCACCTGCGGTATCGAGCGAATGCTCAAGGCGTCCTGAGTGCGGATGCCATGGCTATTGGCAATGACCTCGCTGCCGTCGAGCAGGCGCCGCAAGTTACTGCCCACACGTTGCATGCCGGGGTGCGGTTTCAGCGCGATGATTTCAGGGTCGAAGGCGTCGAGTTGACCGCGCAGGGCCTCGAAGCTCATGGCGCCGATAACGTCTGCCCATTGGCACAAACGCGTGGCGTCGTCCAGCGACAGGCAACTCAGGCCGGTCATGCAGGGGGTACCGTTGACCAGGCACAGGCCATCCTTTGCGCCCAGTTTGACCGGCGCCAGGCCGATCTCGGCCAAGGCCTGCTGCGCCGGCACGATCTGGCCGCGATAGCTGACCTGGCCGACGCCCAGCAAGCTGATGCTGATATGTGCCATGTGGGTCAGATACCCCACAGACCCCTGTTTCGGCACCTGCGGGGTGATGTGCTGGTTGAGCAGGCTCAGCAGCGCCTCGACCACCTTGCGCTGCAGGCCGGAGCGGCCCTGGCTGAAGTTGATGATCGCCGCGCACATGATCGCCCGGGTCTGTTCGTCCGACAGCGCAGAACCTACGCCACAGGCATGGCTGAGCAGGGTGTTATGCGACAGCTGGCTGAGTTGTTCGTCCTGCAACGAGACATTGCACAAGGCGCCAAGCCCGGTGTTGACGCCATAGGCGCGCTCCCCGCTGGCAACGATGCGCTGGACGATCGCCTGGGCGTTCTCGATCCGCGCCCAGGCCGACGCGGCCAGCTCGAGCTTCGCCCCGTGTCGGGCCACTGCCACCACGTCCTGCCAGCGAACGGGCGCCTCGTCGATGATGATCTTTTCGGCAACTGACATTCACGTGGTTCCTTAAAGCGAAGCAACACGGCGCTGCACGAAACGATCTACGTACTCGTCCGCAGGCTGGTAGAGGATTTCCTTCGGTGTGCCGACCTGGATCAGGCGACCGTCCTTGAGAATGGCAATCCGGTTGCCGATACGCACCGCTTCGTCCAGGTCGTGGGTGATGAAGACAATGGTCTTGTGCAGGGTCTTTTGCAGTTCCAGCAACTGGTCCTGCATTTCGGCGCGAATGAGCGGGTCGAGCGCACTGAAGGCCTCGTCCATCAGGATGATGTCGGTATCGGCGGCCAAGGCCCGGGCCAGGCCGACGCGCTGACGCATGCCGCCTGATAACTGGTGCGGGTAGGATTTTTCGTAACCCTTGAGGCCCACGGTGTTGATCCAGTGCAGGGCACGCTCGGCGCACAGGGCCTTGCTCTCACCACGGACTTTCAGGCCGTAGGCAACGTTGTCCAGCACGGTGCGGTGTGGCAACAGGCCGAAGCTCTGGAACACCATGCTGATCTTGTGGCGGCGAAATTCGCGCAGGGCTTGCATGTCGTATTGCAGAATGTCTTCGCCATCCACCAGGATCTCACCGCTGGTTGGGTCGATCAGGCGGTTGAAGTGACGCACCAGGGTCGACTTGCCCGAGCCGGACAGCCCCATGATCACAAAGATTTCACCGCTGCCGATGGACAACGACAGGTCGTTGACCCCGACCACGCAGCCCGTTTCGGCCAGGACCTGATCTTTGCCTTTGTTCTGGCGGATCAGTTTCAGGGCTTCTTCGGCGCGAGCACCGAAAATCTTGAACACATGTTTGACTTCGATCTTGTTCATCGCTTGCTTGGCGCTCATTTGCCCACCCCATGCCGTGGCCGGCCATAGGCCTGGGTAATGCGGTCGATCACAACCGCCAGAATCACAATGGCCAGACCCGCTTCAAGGCCACGGCCCACATTCAGGGTCTGGATGCCCACCAGCACGTCTTCACCCAGGCCACGGGCACCGATCATCGATGCAATGACCACCATCGACAGGGCCATCATGGTGGTCTGGTTGATACCGGCCATGATGCTCGGCAACGCCAGTGGCAGCTGCACGCCGAACAGTTGTTGCATGCGATTGGCACCGAATGCATTGATCGCCTCCATGACTTCGCCATCCACCTGGCGGATGCCCAGGTCGGTAAGGCGGATCAGCGGCGGGGCGGCATAGATGACGGTGGCAAAGATGGCCGGCACTTTGCCCAGGCCGAACAGCATCAGTACCGGAATCAGGTACACGAAGCTGGGCATGGTTTGCATGATATCGAGCAGCGGCATCAACACCGCCCGCAGGCGATCGTTGCGCGCCGACAGGATACCCAGCGGAATGCCCACCAACACCGATATCAGCGTTGCTACCAGCATCAGCGCCAAGGTCTGCATCAGCTTGTCCCAGAGCCCGACCGCACCGACCAGAAACAGCAAGCCGACGATCACGGCAGTGGGCACAACCTTGCGCGTGGCGTGCCAGGCAATCCCCGCGACGATGGCCAGCATCAGCCACCAGGGTGTTGCCCGCAGCAGGCCTTCGAGGTTGACAATGGCCCACAGCAGGGTGTCGGAGATGTGCCGGAACACATCACCGTAGTTGGTTACCAGCGCATCGACCCAGCCATTGACCCAGTCGGCAATGGAAAACGTGAAGTTTTTGGGAAACATGGAATTCTCTCAAGCAAGTGCATGAAGCGGACTGCTGCATGGCGTGCCCGACAGGCGCCGGACCCGCTCACACCCTCAGAGTGCCGCGTCTACCTTTTTGGCTGCGTCTTCGCTGACCCAGCGGTGCCAGACTTCGGGGTGTTCCTTGAGGAACAGCTTGGCCAACTCAGGCGACTCGATACGCTCCTTGCTCATACGCCCCAGGTTCTGGTTCAGCAGATCGATCGGCAGATTGACCTTTTCCAGCACCGCCACCAGCTCCGGCGCCTGTTCGTGGAAGGCCTTCGACACACCCACCTGAATGGTCACCGATTTATCCACGCCTGGTTCGTCCAGCTTGACCAGGTCGGCCTGGCCCATCAGCGGCGTCGGCGACCAGTAGTAGAACAGGATCGGCTCGCCACGCTTGTAGCTCGACAGTACGGCGGCATCCAGTGCCGGGCCGGTGCCCGGGCGGAAGTTGGTATAGCTGCTTTCCAGGCCGTAGCGCTTGAGCATCTCGCTGTTGTCCAGCTCGCAGGTCCAGCCGGCCGGGCAATTGTAGAAGCGCCCCTTGTCTGGTTCTTCAGGGTCCTTGAATACCTGGGCGTATTGCCCCAGGTCGGCGATGCTCTTGAGGTTAGGTGCCTTGGCTTCGAGTTTGCGCTTGGCATCGCCCTCGATCACATAACGCGGCACATACCAGCCTTCGACCGCACCAACGACCGGCGAACCGATGCCAACGACCTTGCCGGCAGCCGCAGCCTTGTTCCAGACCTCGCTGCGCCCCACCCATTCTTCGGCAAACACCTGAATGTCGTTGCTGCTCAGAGCGTTTTCCATGGAGATGGAGTTACCCGGCAGGCTGTCGGTATCACAGCCATAGCCATTTTTCAGCACAAACTGCATCACGTCAGTGAGCAGCATCCCGCTTTCCCAGTTCAAACCGGCGAACTTCACCGGTTTGCCCGACTCGCACCAACCGGCGGCCTGGCTGGCGCCAGCGGATGCCAGCAGCCCGAAAGAAAACGTTGTGGCAAGCAGAGCTTTTGTAATTGTCATTGTGACGCTCCCGAACAAGAACATGTGCACGGGAGAAATATTTCACAACCTCAAAAAAGGAAGAAATAATAAGTGCTGATGCATCACAACGGAAAAACCTATGAAGTTCACACTGCGGCAATTGCGCTACGCGCTCGCAGCGGCCAAGCACGGAAACCTGACGACGGCCGCCATGGAGCTTCATGTTTCGCAACCCTCCATCTCGGCGGCCATCACGGAACTCGAGGAAGTGCTGGGTCAGTCCATCTTCATACGCCAACGGGGCCTCGGCATCTCGTTGACCCCATTCGGTCGAACCGTCATGGTCCAGGCACGTCGTGTACTGGCAGAGGCTCAGACCTTTGCCGAGATCAATGCCACTGCCGGCGAGTGTGTCGGAGAACTGGTGGTCGGCTGCTTTGAAGACCTTGCGCCCTATTGCCTGCCGCAAATCGTGCGACGGATGCAGGAGTCCTGCCCAAGGGTCACGGTCGACATGCGCGATGGCAGCTTCGATTTTGTTGGCAAGCGGCTGAGTGAAGGGGCGATCGAGTTGGCGATCACCTATGACCTGGGTTTGCCACCGAACACGCAAACCACTCCGCTGTGCCAACTGACCGCTCAGGTACTGCTGGCGGCCGATCACCCGCTGGCCAGTGAACCGCGTGTCAGTCTCAAGGCACTGGCCGACTACACCCTGGTCGTTACCGATCAGGCGCAAAGTTGGCAGCACGTGCTGGATCTGTTCAGCTTTTACGACCTTTCACCCGCCGTGGTGCACCGGGTTCGCACCTTCGAGTTGCAGCGCAGCCTCGTCGCCAATGGCTTTGGCGTGGCGCTGATCTACACCCGGCCGTTTGGTGATCGTAGTTATGATGGCCAAGCGCTGGTCTGTCGGCCGACTCAGGAGAAATTGCCAACGCATAGCATCGTACTGGCGCATGATCAGCGCTATCCGCTGACGCCTTCGGCTGAGGCGTTCAAGGAGTTGGCGGTGGCATGGTTTGCGGAACGACCGTCGTTTGCATCCGAATGAACAGCGGGTAGGGCGATGGGGGCTTGCACGAGCCCACCTGGCAGTTCGATGCAGCAACCTTGCAGCGCTTGCAGTCCTAGGTTTTAACCGCCCACGGAAAACGCTGCCATGCCCATCGAGATCGAACAAACGCGAGCCTGTGACGCGCGCCGCACAGGCAGGGAACGTGATCAGGCCGGAACCTGCCAATGGACATGATCTGGCAAACCATCCAGGCCGAATTCGCCGATATCGGCGATGAGCGCGAGATCGTGCGAATACTGGTACGCCTGGTGATGGCGGCCGTACTGGGCGCGGTGCTGGGTTTCGAGCGCGAGCACAAGGGCAAATCCGCCGGGGTGCGCACGCACATGCTGGTTTCGCTGGGGGCGGCGCTGTTCGTGCTGGCACCGAGCATGGCAGGCGCCGATGCGCAGGCGCTCAGCCGGGTGATTCAGGGCATCGTTGCCGGTATCGGCTTTCTGGGTGCGGGCACCATACTCAAAGGCAATGGCCAGGACACCAGCCATGTCAAAGGCCTCACCACCGCCGCTGGGCTATGGATGACGGCGGCTATCGGTACGGCGGCGGGGATGGGGCGCGAAGCCACGGCGCTGGTCAGCACGGTGCTGGCGCTGTTGGTACTGGGTACCATGCCCTTGCTGGTGGACAAGGTCGAAGGGCAGGATGAAGAGAAGCAGAAAGAGGAGGGCAGGAAGCACTGAGGGGCGTGGCTCGCCCCCCGGTCAGCCTGTCGGCTCCTGGTCAGACCGACGTCGAGCCATTCAGGCGCTCGATCGCGTCAATCAGGTCGTCATAACCCACGGGCTTGTTCAAGTGGCGGTCAAAACCGGACTGGCGAGACTTGTATTGGTCAGCGCTTGCCCCGTAGCCAGTCAAGGCGATGGCAGGGATGTAGCGCAGATGCTCCAGGCCACGCAGCGCCCGGATCAGTGCATGGCCATCCATGCCAGGCATGCCGATGTCGGAGATGATCACGTCGTAACGCGCATCTGCCGCCGATTGCAGCGCCAGTTTAGGGTCACTGTAGGCGTCGACTTCGGCATCCTCCATCAACAGCAACTGCTCCATCACTTCCAGCACATCCAGTGAGTCATCCACCAACAGTATGCGAACCCCTTTCAGCCGGCCTTCTGATGGCTGCGCTTCGCCCTGAACCTGGGGTTGCTGGGTGTACACGCACAACGGCAATGTGATGATGAACGTACAACCCAGGCCTATTCCGGGAGACTCTACGCTGACCGTTCCGCCATGGGCTTCTACCAGTTGGCGGACCAGGGAAAGGCCAATACCCAGCCCCTCACGGCCATGCCCGGTTGGGGCAGCCTGGTTGAACAGCTCAAAAATATCTTCCAGGGAGCTTTCGGCGAGGCCTATGCCCTGGTCGATGACTTCAACTCGTGCCTGCTCATCCTGCCGAGCAAGTTTCAACTGGATTTCGCCATCGGCAGGGCTGAACTTCAGTGCGTTGTTCAACAGGTTCCAGATGATCTGCTCGACACGTGTGCTGTCGGCCTCAACATAGACCGGCAGCCCATCGGCCGGCAGCGTCAGTCGAACACTGCGGCCGCGCTGCTCATTGCTGGCTACAGAGCAGATACCTTGCAGCACGCCAGACAAGTCGACAGGCTGGGTCTTGAGCTTGAGCTTGCCCGTGCGGATGCGCGCCACATCTAGCAAGTCGTCGATGATCCGCGCCTGGCTGGTGACCGCTTCGCGAATGACGTTGACTGCCTTGCTCGCCATGCCGGTGCTGGTGACCGACGGAATGCGCCGCAAGATATCGGCATTGAGCTGGATCAGGTTCAGCGGGTGCTTGAGCTCGTGGGACATCACCGCGAAGAACTCGTCCTTCATATGGCTGGAGCTTTGCGACTCGGCCAGGCGCTTGCTTTGTTCGTCCTGCAGGCGCTTGTGGCCGGTCAGGTCACGGGCGATCTTCACGTAACCGCGCAAACTGCTGCCCTTGAGGCGCGAGACTTCGCCACTGCAATAGAACCGGCTGCCGTCCTTGCGCACATGCCAGCGTTCGTCCTGGCCGCGGCCATTCAGGCGAGCGACGCGCAGTTCCCGTTCCGGTTCGCCTTCCTCGCGGTCCTGCTCGGTGAAAATCAGCCCATAGTGCTGGCCCAGCACTTCATCCTTGGCGTAGCCGAATATCAGCGCAGCGCCAGTGTTCCAGTCGATGATCAGGCCTTGTTCGTCAAGCAGGATGATGGCGAAGTCATGGGTGCTCTCCGCGACCAGGCGCATGCGCTCCTCACCCTGGCGCAGGCGCTCTTCGGCTGCGCGGCTTTTGGTGATGTCGATGAACGTCAGCACGGTGCCGTCGACATTCTGCTCGCTGGCCCGATAAGGTAGCAGGCGCGCCAGGTACCAATGCTGGTCCTGGCCGATGACTTCGCGCTCGAGCGTGGTTTCGCGCTCGATCACCGCCCGTGCATCGTCCGCCAGCCCTGGATATTCCAGGCGATGGGTGATGTCGAGCAGCGAGCGGCCGGTGTCGACCGGCAGTATGCTGAAAATGGCGGTGGCCCCGGGGGTGAACCAGCGAATGTGCAACTGGCGGTCGACGAAAACGGTGGCGATCTGGGTGGAGGCGATCAGGTTGCTCAGGTAGTCGTTGATCTTGTCGGTTTCATCGACCTTGGTCTTGAGCTCGTAGTTGACCGTAAGCAATTCTTCGTTGATGGACTGCAGCTCTTCCTTGCTGGTTTCCAGCTCTTCGCTGGCCAGGCGCAACTCCTCGTTGATCGCCTGCATTTCTTCGTTCGAGGCCATCAGCTCCTGGCTGGAGATATCCGACTGCTCGATGGTTTCCTGCAACTGCTGGCGGGTACGCTGCAGTTCGCGCTCCAAGGTAGTCAAGACCATGCCTTCGGTTTGCTCGATAGCAGGCGGGCTTTGGGGATCAGCTTCGCGAACCAGGAAAACCACCAGCAGGCATTCGCTGCCACTGGGTTCGTCCTGGTGGGGCTGCACCTGCACCTGCACTTCAACGCGCTGGTCGTCGACCGTGGTGATCACGGCGCCCGAGCTGACCGGCTGGCCGGTGTTCTGGGCCTGCAACAAGGTACTGCGCAGGGCAGGGCGCAGCGGCGCGAGTACCAGGTTCAGCAGGCTGGGGCTGACTTCGCCACCGGCGTGGCGCAGGAAGCGGCCGACGCCATCGCTCATGTGCAAGATGTTGCCATCGGCATCGACGATCAGGCTGGGCGGTGTGCGCCTGGACAAAGCACGGTGATGGATTTCAGCATAGGACAGCTTGCGCAGGGGCTTGGCTTTGGCGCGTACTGCTTGCGTGTCGGGCGTCTGAAGCCGCCCCGGGCGGCGCGCCGGCTCCACCTCCCTGGCGCGGAAGATGCGATGGCGCTTGTCCACGGCAATAAACAGGTCGGTAGCCACGTCCGCCGATTCCGAACTGCCCAGGAACAAGTAGCCCCCTTTGCGCAGGGCAAAGTGGAACAGGCGCAATATTTCCCGTTGTACTTCCCGGTCCAGGTAGATGAGCAGGTTACGGCATACCACCAGGTCCAGCTGAGAGAACGGTGGATCGGACAGCAGGTTGTGCCGGGCGAACAGGACTTTTTCGCGGATGTCCTTGCGTACCCGGTAGTGCTGGTCCTCCTTGATGAAAAACTGACGCAACCTGGCCGTGGGTACATCGGTGGCGATGGCATCGGGATAAACGCCAAGCCGGCCGGTATTGATCGCGCGCTCGTCAAGATCGGTAGCGAACACCTGGACTTTGGCACTGCGCTGCTCCAGTGCCAATTGTTCAGTCGCCATCATTGCCAGGCTGTAGGCTTCCTCTCCGGATGAGCAACCGGCCGACCAGATGCGTATTTCCCGTTGTTGATCCTCGCCGTCGTCGATGGCAAGCCCCGGCATGACCTGTTGTTGCAACGCTTCGAAGGCGTCCCGGTCGCGGAAGAAGTTGGTGACCCCGATCAGCATGTCAGCCAGCAATGCATGGCATTCCTCAGGGTGCCGCTCGAGGTATTCGCGGTAACCGGCCAGGTCAGTCTGTGCGGTGACATGCAGGCGCCGTTCAAGCCGGCGCAGCACGGTCGCGCGCTTGTAGTGCTGGAAGTCGTGACCGGTACTGGCATGAAGGTGGGCGAGGATGTCGTCGAGCAGTGGGTCGCAGCGGGCTGGGTCGCCTGAGCGTTCGCCCAGGGGCGGCGGCAGGCTATCGTCTTCTATTTCCGGCAGTTTCACCTCTTGTGCCGAACGCCACAGCTGCACCAGTTTGCCCGGAATGTCGGCCACCGGCAGCACCAGATCCACCATGCCGGTGGCAATGGCGGCCTTGGGCATATCGGGGTACTGGGCGTCGTCGGGCGACTGCACCAGGGTCACGCCACCTTGTTCCTTGATGCGCGACAGGCCCACCGCGCCATCGCTGCCGCTGCCCGAAAGGATCACGCAGAACGCATGGTCCTTGTGCACGTCAGCCAGGTCGCGGAAGAACAGGTCAATGGCGACGTGGTCGCCGCGGCTGCGCCTGGCCGGGCTGACCCGCAGGTAGCCGTCATTGGTGGACAGGCGGTTGGCCGGCGAAATCACATACACGTGGTTACGCTCGATCGGTACCGGCTCGCTCACCTGGCACACCGGCATGCGCGTGACGCGCTGGATCAGGCGGTCGGCCTGGCTCTGGTGGTCCGGTGACAAGTGCAGCACCACGACGAAGGCCATGCCGGCATCCGCAGGGGCGTGCTGGAAAAACGCCTGCACAGCCTCCAGCCCGCCGGCCGATGCACCGATGCCCACCACCGGGAAGTCCAGGTGGCTGGGGCTGAGCGCAGGGTTGTGCGGCGAGGCGAGGGCAGTCTTGCTGGACGATTTCATTGGCACGAGCCTTGTGCGAACCGGGAGTGAGCTTTGGCAGCGATTATAGGCCCGACACCCTTCAGCCGACGAGCGGGGTTCACGTTAGGACAGCCCTCGCTGCCCAAAGTGCCGCTATTTGTCAGTGGGCCTGAGGTTCAGCAGGCGGCTGCGGCAGCGCGGTGACCTTGATGGCACGTACCGGCACGGCAAATTTGGCACCGATGCGGGTGAACCGCTCGAGCAGGTGGAAGTTGATGGCCTGCTGGATATCCATGTAGAGGTTGTAGCCTGGGTCTCTGACGATATAAACGCATTCGAACTCCAGCGCCTCTTTGCCAAAGCCTCGTAGGTGAGCGCGGTCGAAGCGCACCTGCTGCTGGGCCTTGATGGCCTCCTCGACGATGGCGGGTGCCTTTTTTACCGCATCGGTGGGTGTGTCATAAGACAAGCCGAACTCGAACACGATGCGTCGCTCCTGCAAGCGTTTGTAGTTCTGGATGGTGCTGCTGATCATGCTGGCATTGGCCATGACGATCTGCTCGCCGCCCAGGCTGCGGATGCGTGTGGTCTTCAACCCGACATGTTCCACGGTGCCGGCCAGTGGGCCGATGACGATGAAATCGCCGACCTCGAAGGGTTTGTCGACGGCGATCGACAATGACGCGAACAGGTCGCCCAGAATGTTCTGCACGGCCAGTGCCACGGCGATACCGCCCACACCTAGGCTGGCCACGAATGCAGTGATGTTGACGCCGAGGTTGGACAGCATGGCCAGCAACACCACCGACCACAGCAGCACGCGTGCACCCCAGGCCGAAAGCGTGGCCAATGCACTGGCTTGATACAGGCCGTCGGCACTGTGCCTGCTGAAGTAGCGGGTCAGGCCCAGCGCGATCGCGCGATTGACCCACAGGCCGATCTGCAGGGCGGCGACCACGAACCACAAGCTACTGACCCGGCCCAACCAGCGTTCGGGCAGGTCCAGCATGCTCAAACCCACCAGCAGCGAGGCGAGCAGCAGCAGGCTGTTGCTGGTGCCGGCCAGTACCTTGGCCAGCACCTGGCTCAGTGCCCCGTCATGTTCGGACCAGCGCTGCACCCGGCGCAGCAGCAGGCCGATGGCAGCCCTGGCAACCAGGAACGTCAGCACGGCAACGCACAGCGCCAGCAGCAGGTTGAGAATGGATATGCCGAAGAATGTGGTGTTGGTGAACAGTTCGATGATTCGATCGTTCATGGGGAGCCCACCTCCAGATGGCTCGAGACAGGGCCGCAGGGCGGCCCCGGGGATTGACTGGTGACGTATGGGTTACTTGCCGTGGGTGGCTTGCAGCGCCTTGGCCTGTTCCAGATGGTGTTGCAGCGTTGGCAACTTGTCGCTGGCGAACGCTTTCAGCTCCGGCTTGTCGGAGGAGGCGGCCTCTTTCTTGAACAGTTCCACGGCCTTTTCGTGCGCATCGACCTGGTTATTCACATACGACCTGTCGAACGACTCCTCGCGCCATTCGAGGATCATTTTCTTGACCTTGTCGGTCAGCGCCGCTTCGTCGGGCACGCTGATGTCCAGCTTGCGGGCGATATCACCGAGTTCCTGGTTGGCTTTGGTGTGGTCTGTGACCATTTGCTGGGCGAATTGCTTGATGTCTGCGCTCTGGCTCTTTTCCTGCGCCAGGTTGGCGGTGACGACTTCGGCGATGCCAGCTTCGGTCGCGGCATCGACGAAGTCGTCCGAAGAGGCGGCCTGTACCTGCACTGAGGCCAGCCCCATCAACAGGGTAACACCGGCGATTTTCCAGAATGGTTTGTTCATGTCTGACTCCTTCGCTTGAGGGCGCGACCTCTATGTCGCACTCGGTTGAGCCGCTTTGGCCGGTGAAGGTTTATTTTTTCTTGGGTAAAAGGCCCCGTGACGCAGCAACCTGCGTTGCGGGGCACCGCTCATCTGCAATGGCGCAAACAGAACGAATTCCCGCGGGCCGGTGGAACTCGTTGGTTTAGGTCTTCACAAAAAGCGAGAGCCCGTCATGAAAACCAACTTGTTCGCCACACTGCTGTTGACTGCCAGCTTTGCGCTGGTCGCAGGCTGCTTCGACCGGGATAACGATCACCCCGCGAAGGATGCCGACCCCAGCAAACCTTCGTTGCAGATGCAGCAACCCAGCCCTCCCGCTAGCAACCCTGCACCTGAGACCAAACCGCAGAATCAGTGAGCGAGGTAAAGGGCATGGTGGCGATGACACAGGCAGGTACCGCAACCCACAAGGCAAACGAGGGGCTGGAGCATCGCTATCGAGCGTTGCTTGAGGGCCCTGAACCGACCACCGAGGCCTGGCTGGCGGAGCAACTGCGCCATGCCCGTGTGCTGACTGACGATATGCCGGACGATCCAAGGCTGCTGCCGCAGTGGGCCGATACCCATGCGGTGCGGGTCGCGAGCGAGCATGCGGCCTACCTTAAGCACCGGCGTGAGGGCGGGGCGCGCCGCTATTTCGCCAACCGTGCCCATGCCATGTGGTTCCTGCAGCAGGTTGCGCCGACCAAGGCGGTAGACGGCGCATGGCTGCATGGCACCCTATGGCACTGGCAGGATCCACGCTTTCACGGGCTGATCCGCACCTTCCTCGAAGAACTCGGGGACGGTGACCCGCGCTGCAATCATGTGTTGATCTACCAGCGCCTGCTCAGTCGTCTTGGTTGCTTGCATGAGCCGCCGCTTGACCCCGCGCGCTACCTGCAGGGCACGTTGCAACTGGCGCTGGGGCAGCATTGCGAGCGTTTCCTGCCGGAAGTGATCGGTTACAACCTGGGCTACGAGCAGCCGCCCCTGCACTTGCTGATCACCACCCACGAGCTGGCCGAGCTCGGTATCGACGCCCATTACTTCCAGTTGCATGTAACCATCGACAATGCCGGCAGCGGCCATGCGCGGCGCGCTGTCGAAAGTGTGCTGGAGATGGCGCGTGATGAGGGGCCAGCGTTCTATGAGCGGGTCAGGCACGGCTACCGGCTGAATGACCTGGGGGGCGACACGCCCGCGTTGATCGCCTCGTTCGACGTGCAGGCCGAATTGCTGAGGGTGCTGGAACGCAAGCGCACTTATGGGCAATGCATGCATTCGGACCGCTGTCGCCTGCAAGGACGCACCATCAACCAGTGGCTCGCTGAACCCGGGGCGATGCCCGCATTTCTGGATGCCCTGCAGGCCCAAGGTTGGATCACGCGTAACGCCGACCCCAGGCAGAGCCGCTTCTGGTCGCTGATCGATGGCCCGCTAGCGGCCATGTTCGGTGTGTTCGATGCCTGTGAGAAGCAGCTTTGGCATGACTGGATCGCCGGAACCTGGCAAGGCGCCGGCATGCGCCGGGTACCGCCCGGGCAGTGGGAGCACGCCTTGCAACTGGACGATGAACCCATGATCGCACCCCAGGCAGCGGCCATGCCTGCGCTGATCGAGGCAATGGCCGGCAATCGCCACGCCACCCCTCAGGGCCTGCGCGCCACCCAGGCGTTTATCCAGGCCACGGGCTTGATGCAAGGAGGGCTCCATTGATGCTGCTCGACCAGGACCAGATCCGTGCGGATGAGGCGTTACTGCAGCTGGGGCATCGCTTGCGCGCCGACGGCTATCGCTTCACCTGTGTAACCCCCGCGACCCAAGCCAGGGTCAATGCCCGAGCCGAGGCGCAGCAAGCCCGCACCTTGCGGGATGTGTTCGGCTGGAGCAGGCCGTTCGCCGGGCCACTGCTCAGCCCCGACCAACTGGAGCAGCTGCGCCTCGCTGGCGTGCTGCAAGCCCAGGGGGCGCTATGGCGCAGCAACGTGCGCTGGTCCAGCCTGGACGACCTGCTGCTGGTACATTCCGCCTGGCCTACGGACAGCCGCGATGCCGTGTTTTTCGGCCCGGACAGCTACCGGTTCGCCCAGCTGATCCACGATCACCTCAGAAGCACTCCCGAGCGCGTGCAGCATGCCGTCGACATCGGCTGCGGCAGCGGTGTCGGGGCATTGCTGATCGCGCGCGCCGCGCAGCATGCGCAGGTCTGCGCGGTGGACATCAACCCCATGGCCTTGCGCCATACTGCCATCAATGCTGCCTTGGCCGGTGTGGCCAATGTCTCGGTGGAACGCAGCGACCTGCTCGATGACATCGCAGGTACGTTCGACCTGATCGTCGCCAACCCGCCGTACATGCTTGACGCCGGCCAGCGCGCCTACCGCCACGGTGGCGGCGCACTGGGTGCCGAGTTGTCGCTGCGCATTGTCGAGCAGGCCCGTGAGCGCCTGTCGCCCGGGGGCACGTTGCTGCTGTACACCGGTGTTGCCATTGTCGAGGGGCGCGACGCGCTGCTCGAAGCCATGCGCTTGCGCCTGGCAGGCCCTGCGTTCAGCTGGTTCTATCGCGAGCTGGACCCAGACGTATTCGGTGAGCAATTGCTTGAGCCCGGTTACGAGCAGGTCGAGCGCATTGCCGCCGTGGCCCTGACTGTCACCCGTCGCGGCTGATAGCGTTGTGGCGCGGCAGTGCACGTTTGGCATCGAGGAAGAATACCTGCTGGTGAAGCTTGCCACCGGGCAGGTCATGGCGGCGCCGTCAGCAGCCGTGGCCCGCTGTTGTCGGGATGTGTTGGGCCCGTGGTTCGCCGAAGAAATGTTCCACAGCCAGATAGAGATCGCTTCGCCGGTATTCGACGCACTGCACCAGGCGCGTGATTTTTTTGGCGAGCGGCGCCAGCGCCTGGCCCAGGCGCTGGCCGACGAAGGCGCCGGCCTGTACGGCGCGGCAAGCCACCCAAGCGTGCAGTGGCTGCGCCAGCGCCCACGTGGCACCCCGCACTATCGGCAGTTGTTCGACGATTACCAACTGGTGGCCCGGCGCAGCCTGTTGAATGGCCTGCACGTGCACGTCGGCGTACCAGTGGGCATCGACCGGATGCGGGTGATCAACCGGGTGCTGTACTGGCTGCCCTTGTTGTTGGCGCTCAGCACTTCGTCTGCGTATTGGGGAGGTGAGGATACCGGCTACATGAGCTACCGCCGCGCAGTGTGCGGGGAATGGCCGCACATGGGGCTGCCAGAGCCGTTGCCGGACTGGAGTGCTTACCAGCGCTACCGGGCATTGCTGCAACGTACCGGCAGCCTGGCCGAGGACGGCGACTTCTGGTGGGCGATCAGGCCCTCGCGGCGGTTTCCGACGGTCGAGCTGCGTATCTGTGATGGCTGCCCGCGGCTGGAAGATGCCCTGGCCGTCGCCGGCCTGTTTCGCCACCTCGTCGAGCAGGCGCTGGCCCGTCACGATGACCCCGCCAGCCGCGAGATGCGCTGGGTCACCCAGGAAAACTACTGGCGTGCCATGCGTCAGGGCCGCCTGGCCACCTTCATCGGCGCCCACGAGCAACAGCCTGTCAGCGCCGAGGGCTGGCTGACGCAGTTGCAAGGGCAGTGCCCGGCGGACACCGCCGATGCCGAGCGTTCGTTCATTCAGGCCCGGCACATCCTGCGCGAGGGCAGCAGTGCCGATCGCCAGCGCCAAGCCTGCGCGCTGGCCCGTGAACAAGGCCTGGATAACCGCCAGGCGGTGCGCGCAGTGGTCGGGCAGGTGATGAGCGACTCCCGATAGGGCTGGTTGCAAGCCGCTGCCCTGACGGCCGGCTAAACCTTCGCGGCGCCGCGTAGTCAGTTTCAGTAAGGGCCCGGATATCCCCAGGCCAGGGAGGTGGCTGATGAAATTCTTCTGCCTGCTGCGTGGCTGCCAATGGCGCAGCCTGCTGGTGTGTGACGTCGCCGGGCTTCACTGCCAGTGTTGCGAACGCTGTGGCGCGCTGCGCTACAGCCAGCCCGGCCAACCCTTCAATGCGTAGGAGCGGACCATGGCCCGGTCAATCTGGAAAGGCGCGATCAGCTTCGGCTTGGTGCACATCCCCGTCTCGCTGAATACCGCCGTGCGCAGCGAGCGCGTGGATTTTGACTGGCTGGACAAGCGCAGCATGGAGCCGGTTGGCTACAAGCGGGTGAACAAGGTCACCGGCAAGGACATCGACAAGGAGCACGTCGTCAAAGGCGTGGAGTACGAGAAGGGCCGTTATGTGGTGATCAGCGAGGAAGAAATTCGCAAGGCCAGGCCCGAGGCTACCCAGACCATCGATATTTTTTCGTTCGTCGACGCTGGCGACATTCCGCTGCAACAGTTTGATACCCCCTACTACCTGAGCCCCGACCGTCGTGGCGGCAAGGTCTATGCCTTGCTGCGCGAGACCCTGCACAGCACCGGCAAGGTGGCCCTGGCCACCGTGGTGCTGCACACCCGCCAGCACCTGGCCCTGCTGCGCCCGCTGGAAGATGCCCTGGTGTTGATCACCCTGCGCTGGCCCGAAGAGGTGCGCGGGCTGGACACGCTGGAACTGGACAAGAGCGTGACCGACAGCAAGGTCGACAAGCGTGAGCTGGAGATGGCCAGGCGCCTGGTGGAGGACATGAGCGGGCAATGGACGCCCGACGACTACCATGATGCGTTTCGCCAGACCATCCTCGACCTGGTGGAGGAGAAAGCCAGCAAAGGCAAGATCGAGACCGTGGACAAAGGCGAGGGCGCGACGGCGGAGAAAGGCGCCGACATCATCGACCTTACCGAGTTGCTCAAGCGTAGCCTCGGTGGCAAGGCCAAGCCGAAAAAACCGGCGGCCAAACGACCGCGCAAGGCTTCATGAGTTATCCAAGCTCCCCCTCCAGCCACTTGAGATAGTCGCCGAAGCCCTGGCGGGCGCGGCTGTCCACCCGGCTGCTGGTGGCCACGCTGTGCGCCGCGGTCCAGACGATCTGTGCGCCGCTGGCCTCGAGGGCCAGCACCAATTGCACATCTTCGTGCGCCGGCAATGGCTGGAACCCGCCGACACGCTCGTAGGCCTTTGCGCACACCCCGAGGTTGGCGCCATGGATATGCCGGTGCCCATCCCTTGGCTGGTAACGGCTGCGGTACAACTGGCGCAACGCAGCGTTCTGCCAAGGCTGCCAGCGCTCGATGTGCACCGTGCCGCAGACCGCGTCGGCGTGCCATTGCAGCTGCGACACCAGCCAGTGCCCAGGCACGCGGCTGTCGGCGTCGGTGAAGGCCAGCCACCGGGCGCCGCGCTCGATCATCCACGCCGCGCCCAGGCGCCGGGCGATACCGACGTTCCCGGCCTCCAGTTCCAGGGTATGCACGCCATGGTGGCGGGCGATGCGCGCGCTGGCGTCGACACAGCGATCCAGCACCACCAGTACCTCGACTGCCAGGCCCGCCGCCTCGGCTTGTGCCACGGCCTGCTTGACGGCGGCCAGGCAGTGCCCAAGCCGACGTGCTTCGTTGTGGGCGGGGATGATGACGGCGATCATGGGCAGGTCTCGTCGAGGTCAACCACGCTGGGCTGACACGACCAGTATTCGAGCAGAAAGTCCGCCTCTTCGTGGCGCAGAACTGGGTAGAGTGGCAGATGCCGGGCCAGCAGGGCATGCACTGCGCGGCCATCCTGCGGGCAACCGGCGATGGGGTGGCGCCAGTGGCAGGCCAACAGACCACCGTCATACGCCAGGCTGGCCACCGACTGCTCGATGACCTGTAGCCAATCGGTGGGGTCCAGGTAATAACCGATTTCGCTGAGCACGATCAGGTCAAACTGCCCGCCCGGCCAGTCGCCCGGCAGGTGGCCCTGTTCGACGTGGGCGTGGCCCACGCCCGCAAGCCGCTGGCGGGCCAGGGCCACGGCCGTTGCGTCGATGTCCTGGCACAACAGGCTGGCGCAGCGCTCGGCTAGCAGCACGCTCAGCTCGCCGTTGGCGCAGGCGGGCTCGAATCCGCGCTCATAGCATTGCCGCGGCAGGCTGGCCAGTGTCAGCTCGCGCTTGCGCCGTTCGTACCAGCGGGTACGGAAGGCCCACGGGTCCTCGTTGCCGGCATACAAGTCGGCGAAATACTGTGCGTTTAGGCTCATGTTGCCTCCGTTGACAGGAAAATCAGCTCGAACGGTTGCAACAGGCAAGCCCGCAACTGCTCTGGAACTACCGGCGGACGATCACCATCGGGCTGCAACTGGCTGGCATGCGCGGCGAGGGCTTGGCGCTTTAGCGCCAGGTGCGCATCACTGAGCTGCAGGCGCTGGGCGCGTGGCCAAGGCAGGCGCTGGTCGTCGGGGCTTGCCCAGTGCCAGGCCCAGACCGGGATCTCCCCCAGTTGTGCCCGGCAGGCCTGTGCTGCCTGGGCACAGGCGCGACCCGCTGCCTCGTGGTCGCAATGGCCGTCGCCGCGCCATGTGGTCAGCAGCAGGTCGCCAGGTTTGAGCAAGTGGTTGAGGTGGTTGACCAGGAAGGCTTCGTCATGGGGCAGCGCGCCGTCCTTGAGGTTGAGTCGTCGCCAGTCGAGGCGGTTGAGGTCCAGGCCAAGCAGTTGCAAGGCATGGCGGCTTTCCAATGGGCGCTGATGACGCAGGCGGCGCTCGGGCCATTGCGAGGAATGCGGGTGGCTACCCTCGCCATTGGTTGCAGAAACAAGCAGCACGTCCTGTTCTCGCCCCTGGAAGCTGGCCAGCAGCCCGCCGGCCATGAGGATTTCGTCGTCCGGGTGCGGCGCCAGCAGTACCAGGCGCCTTCCGGGTGGGCACAACTGCTCGGGCAGCGTCCAGCTGGCGCGTGCCAGCTGAGCAGAATGCTGCCAGGCGCTCCATGGCGTCCCTTGCGCAGCCTGTATCAGGTTCTGGTTCATAGTTGCCATGCTCCCGCCGGCATGCCGGCCAGTTGTCGGCCCAACTCGGCCAGGTCGCGTTCGGCGTGGCTCTGGCGCAGGTACACCGGCAGGTCGGCACTGAGCCGGGCAAAATGGCTGCTGCGACAGAACGGTGTGGCGCCCAGCGCCCGGCCGACATGCTGTATGACCTGCTCGGCCGCGTGCTCTACCTGGGCGCGGGTACGCCGCACTTCGAAGCTGGCGTCGGCCTGAGGGTGGCGGTCGATCCACGTGGCGCATTGGTGAAGGGCAGCGCGGGCTCCGTACAAGGCGGCATCGACTGCGCCCAGGTGCGCATCGGCGTGCGGGTCGCGCCGGGGCTTGCGGCAGTTTTCGCGCAGGTAGTCTGCCAGGGCCTCGGCGGCGCCATACCAGCAAGCAGCGATGCCGGCGCCGCCGTGCCAGAAGCCCGGGCGCGAAAGGTACTGGCCGGGGCCACCGATGGCCAGCCCAGGCGAGTGATCGAATTCAATGGCGACTGTGACACTGCCAGCCATGCCAACTGCCTGCCAGTGATCGGCCTGAGTGCGTTGGCTGGGATGAGGCAATTCGATGGCCACCAGTTGGGGCTGGTCATTCTCCCAGGCGGTGAGCAGCGCACGGTTGATGTGCAACGCACCCGAACACCAGGCCTTGCGGCCTTGCAAGGATACGCGTTCACCGTCCCGTTCGACGATGTAGGTCCGGGCATCCGGCGGCTCGGCGGCCCACACGCCCCAGATGCCGTCGCTGGCATGCTGGGCGGCACCACATTCGGCGAGAATCGCCAGGGCGTCGGTATGGCCTTCGTAGAGCTTGGCCAGGCTGAGATCGCACCCGGCGACCCGGGCCAAAGCCCGCCAGCGCTCCACAGTGCAGCCCTGGCCGGGCAACGGGAGCATGTCGAGCTGTTCGCCCTTCAAGGCCTGCATCAGTTCCATGAGCGCAGTGTCGCGATGGATGGCCTGCGAACGGTGAGTAAAGAGGTGGAGCAACGAATCGAAGTGGGTCAATTCCATCATGCAATTCCCAACTGTTTGCGCATACGCACCGTGATTGACTGGCGGATCTTGCCCATTTCGGCCCACGGGTCGTCGACTTCTGCAAGCCGCTCGTGAAGGTTGCCGATGTGCCACTGGTTCGCGCCCTTGAGCTGGCTCAGTTCCTCACGCCAGATGGGTACCGAAACCGGCAGGCCCTCACGGGCCCGCAGCGAGTAGGCGGCAACGGTGGTGGCGCCCTTGCCGTTACGCAGGTAGTCGATGAAGATGCGCCCGACCCGGTTTTTCGGCCCGGACACTGCGCTTAGGCGGTCGGGGAACAGCCCGGCCATGTGCTTGACCAGGGCATGGCTGAAGTCCTTCACCTCGTCCCAGCCAGCGCGACGGGTCAACGGCACGACGAGGTGCATGCCCTTGCCGCCGCTGGTCTTGAGAAACACCTTCAGGCCCAGTTCGTCGAGCAAGGTCAGGGTCAGTTGGGTGGCCTCGAGCATGGCTTTCCAGGGCAACGCCGGGTCGGGGTCCAGGTCGAGGACAAAGCGGTCGGGCTTGTCGAAGTCCCTGGTGGTGGCATTCCAGGTGTGCAGTTCAAGCGTGTTCATCTGCACCGCGCCCAGCAGGCTGTCGGCGCGGTTGAGCACCATGGCCGCCTGGCCGGCCTGGGCCTTGCTGTAGCTGAGCAGGTGGGGGATATGCAACTGGTCGGCGTTTTTCTGGAAGAACAGCTCGCCGCCCAGGCCATCCGGCGCGCGTACCAGGGCGACAGGCCGACCCTTGAGCTGTGGTAGCAGCCAGTCGGCGACCTGAGCGTAGTACTGTGCGACCTGGCGCTTGGTGGTACCGCTGGTTGCGTCGACCACGCGGTCGGGGTGGGTCAGGCGCAGGGTGCCCGCGTCCTCGTGTTGTGTCTGTGCTGCGCGCTTGGCGGGCATTGCTCGCTCCAGGTCGATGGCGGTGGCGGGTTTGTCGTCGCGCAGGCCGTGGAACACCGAGTGGCGCACGATGCCTTCACGGGTCATCTGGGCATAGGCAACTTCTGCCAGCAGCTGTGGCTTGAGCCAATGCACCCCGCGGGCTTCGGAGCCGGTGGGCGGCTTGGGCAAGGGCGGCCTGTCGGTTTGCAACGGCTTGAGGCGGGCGTGGATGCTATCCAGGGTCGCAGCGCTGAACCCGGTGCCGACCTTGCCGGCGTAGCGCAGTTGGCCGCTGGCGCCGTCGTGCAGGCCGAGCAGCAGGGCGCCGAAGCCGTTGCGGCTGCCTTTGGGGTCGGTGAAGCCCACGATCACGAATTCCTGGCGCTGCGTGCACTTGAGCTTGACCCAGTCGCTACTGCGCCGGCCACCATAGGGGCTGTCGGTACGCTTGCCGATCAGGCCTTCGAGTTGCAGCCGGCAGGCGCTGTCGAGCAGTGATTCGACAGGCTCCGCAAAATCGGCGGAATACCTGAGTACCTGCGATGCATTGCCCTCCAGCAGCCGGGCCAGGGTGGCGCGACGCTGTTGCAGCGGCAGGTCTCGCAGGTCTTCGCCACCTAGCCAGGGCAAGTCGAACAGGTAGTAGGCAATGCGTTCGTCTTGCTCGGTATCGAAGGCATTCTGCAAGGCCTGAAAGTCGGCCACGCCGTTCTCGTCGACTACCACCATCTCACCGTCCAGCCACGCCGCGTCGAGGCCAAGGGCCTTGAGCGCCTCGACCTGACGAGGCATTTTGGCGCTCCAGTCGTGGCCATTGCGGGTGAACAGGCGCACGTCTTCACCCTCGATGCGCGCCAGGATCCGGTAGCCATCGAACTTGACTTCGTAGCGCCAGTCGCCACTGGGTGGGGAATCTACCAAGGTAGCCAATTGCGGCTGGAGCAGGTTCGGCATGGCTTTGCCGCCGGCCTTGCGCTTGCGTGGGGCAGCAGTGGTTGCCTTGGCGGGTCGCCGCGGCGGCAGGGTGCGCTCGCTCAGCACGCTGTCTGGCAGGGCCTCGACGATGCTGTAGTCGGTTTCGCTGCGCGCTTGTGCGTCATGGGATTTGACCAGCATCCACTGCTCTTTCTTGCCAGCCAGGTGGGTGCGGAACAGGTTCCACACCCCCGAAAGCTTCTCGCCCTGCAGGCGAAAGCGCAGCTTGCCCTTGGCATAGGCTTCGCGCGGGTCGCCTTCGGGCTCCCAGGCACCCCGGTCCCAGACGATCACATCGCCAGCGCCGTAGTGCCCTTCGGGGATGCGCCCTTCAAAGTCGGCGTAGTCCAGCGGGTGATCCTCCACGTGCACGGCCAGGCGCCGAACCTTGGGGTCCAGCGAGGGGCCTTTGGGGATAGCCCAGCTTTTGAGCGTGCCGTCGAGCTCCAGGCGAAAATCGTAGTGCAGGTGACTGGCATCATGTTTCTGGATGCAGTACCGCAGCGCGTGAGCCGAGCGTGAGCGGGCGCGTTCACCGGCTGGCTCGGGGGTGGCATCAAAGTCGCGCTTGCGCTGGTACTCCTGCAGGGGCTTGGCCATGACGGGCTCCGAAAAGGTTTGCAGGTCTCAGGATTGGGAGGTGGTGGTGCAGCGAGGAGTTCAAAAAAAGGCGAGGAGTGGGTGCTTGGCGAAACTCTGAATCATTTACCCCTGGCGAGAGTCGACCGGGTGAAGCCCACAAACGGAGAACGTTCATGTCCACATCCGATGACCCAAGACCGCAGATTGAGATCGACGACACCGAGGACCGCATGGGCAGCGTGCACGAACTGGATTTCAGCGAGCGCCGCGATGAACGCCAGGGGCGTGTCGGCGATGAGCGCCCAGAGCGGGAGATTGCCGAGGCCTACCCGCCGCGGCGTGTGGCTGAAAGCGGCATGACTGGCGGCGAGGCGCTGAGTGACAGCTTGCATGAGGACAATGTCACTTACGATGACCTGAGCCCCGATACGCTGTTCGATGAAACCGGTGCCCGCGACCCGGACGAGCCCGGTACGGGCGGCCCGGCGGACAAGGCCTTGCGCCAGGTGGAGGCCCACGAAATCGGCGGCGGTATCGGCCTGGACGAGGCCGAACTGGCACGCTCCGCGCCGCTGGACGGCGAGCCGTGGAGTGATGACGTGGTGCCCGATGATGAAAGGAGAGAGCCGTGATGGATGAGCAACGCTGTTCTTGCAACCATTGTTCTTGCACCGTGGATGCCAATGCCGTGGTCCAGGATGGCAAGGCCTATTGCTGCGAAGCCTGTGCCAAGGGCCACCGCAATGGCGAACCCTGTCGCATGAACGACTGCAAATGTGGCGAGCGTGCTCGGCCGACCGAGAGCACTGTCGATAATGCGCTGGATGAGACGTTCCCGGCCAGTGATCCGATTTCGCCGTAAGAGGTTGCCCAGCCCAATTGGCCGCGCCGTCGCGCAGAGTACTGAGGCTGGGCTCTGCGCATACCCTGTGGGGGATTGCCAAGCCCATTGGGCTGCGCTGTCGCGCAGAAAACTGATGCCGGGCGCACCGCGTACCCTGTGGGAGCGGGCGTGCCCGCGAAGAATGCAACGCGGTGGATGGCACCGGCTGCGCCGGTGTTCGCGGGCTTGCCCGCTCCCACAGCGTCCCTGCTGAATCAGTAAGTCAGGGTCCCTGCTGAATCAGTAAGTGATGTGCAGTTCTGTGAAAACAGGTATCTGTTGGGAGGGTAGGACGGGTGCCGGGTTCATCATGCCCCTCAGCGCTTGTTGAGCGCTGCCCCGGCCTGTCTGCGCAAGGCCTTGGCGCGCTTCTCGAGTATCAGGTAGGTAACCACCGCCAACAGCAGCGGGATCAGGTAGTACAACGTTCGATACCCCAGCAGCGCGGCGATCAGGGTGCCTTGGCCTAGCTGGCCGTGGAGCAGCGCCAGGAATACGGCTTCCAGCACGCCGAGCCCGGCTGGAATGTGGGCGACCACCCCGGCGACGCAACTGATCAACAACACACCCAGCACCGAGGGATAAAACAGCTCGGGCGGCAGCAGCAGGTGAATCAGCGCTGCCATCAGCGCCCAGTTGCTTGCGCCCAGAACCACTTGGCACAGCGCCATTCGCAGGCTCGGCAGGGTGACTTCGTGCTGACGCAGCGTCCATGTGCGCCGCTTGGCGAAGGCGCAGGCGCACAGGTAAGCCAACGCCACCGCCACCATCAGTACGCCGATCAAGCGCAGGCCGCTGGCACCCACTGCCCAGCTTTCCGGCAGCTTGACCAGGCCCAGGGCGAATACCGTGCCGGCCAGCAGCAGGTAGCCCATCCAGTTGGTCAACAGCCCCAGGGTGAGGATGCGGGTGATGGTCGGGGTATCCAGGCCCAGCCGGCTGTACAGGCGATAACGCAGGGCCACACCACCAACCCAGGTGGTGAAGTTGAGGTTGAACGCATAGCAGACGAACGCTACCGGCAGTACCTGACGGGCCGGCAGGCGGTGGCCGGTGTAGGCGCGGGCGAGCAGGTCGTAACTGGCGAATACCAGGTAGCTGCACAGCGCCAGCAGCAGCCCCAAGGCCAGGGTCGAGGGCCGGTAGGCCAGCAGCGACTGGCGTACTTCGTTCCAGTCCAGGTTACGCGCCAGGGTTACCAGCAGTACCGGTATCAACAGCAAAAACAGCACGGTCAGCAAGCGTTTGGCCCAGGTCGTCCAGGATGTAGTGGCCATCAGGTCTTGCCCCCGTGGTAGTCGGCCGGGGCCTGGTCGTCGGCTTGCAGCGACTGCAGGCGCTGCCGGTGCGCCGGAAACCAGCCGGCAATCCGCGGGAAATAGCGCGTGATGTGGAAACCCAGGAAGATCAACGGGGCACGCCACCAGTAACCACGCACCATGCGCTCCAGCGTCACGGTCTTGCAGTGCTGCCGGCTCAGTTCGGTCAAGTGCTGGTACAGCTGTTCGTTGAACGCGGGGTCGCGAATCAGCAGGTTGGCCTCAAGGTTGAACGACAGGCTCAGCGGGTCGAGGTTGCTTGAGCCTACGGTGGACCAGTCGTTATCCACCAACGCAACCTTGCCGTGAAGCGGCCGTTGGCAGTACTCATGGATGCGCACGTCGTCGCGCAGCAGGTAGTTGTAGAGCAGCCGCGAGAGCGCGCGAACCCAGCGCATGTCCGGTTGCCCCTGGAGGATCAGCGTCACCTCGACCCCGCGCCGGGCGGCGTTGCGCAGCTCGCGCAGCAAGCGGTAGCCGGGGAAGAAGTAGGCGTTGGCCACGACGATACGTTGCCTTGCTTCGCGGAAAACCTGCAGGTAGCAGGCTTCGATATCGTTGCGATGGCGCTGGTTGTCGCGTTCCACCAGCACGGCGCTGGCCGGGCCTGAAGCAATGCCGCCCGGCTTGACGCTACTGGCAGCACCCAGCACCGGTGCGAGCATGCGACACGAAGAAGCATGCACCTGGGCCACCACCGGGCCGACGACCTCCACGGCGTAGTCCTGCTTGGCCTGCGGGCCGAAGTCCCCCAGGTGGTCGGCACTGTAATTGATGCCGCCAATGAAGGCGCGTTGCCCGTCGATCACCACGATCTTGCGGTGCAAGCGGCGAAACAGGTTGGTGCGCATGCCCACCAGCCGTGGTTGTGGGTCGAAGGCATGGAACCGCACGCCGGCCTCGGTCATCGAGGTGACGAATTCGTCAGGCAGGTCCGCGGTGCCGTAGCCGTCCACCGCCACCTCGACCCGCACACCGCGCCGTGCGGCATCGATCAGGGCGTGGCGCAAGGGTTGGCCGACCTTGTCGTCGTAGATGATGAAGGTTTCCAGGAGGATCTCTTCCCGTGCCTGGGCCATGGCCTCGAAGACGCGGGGATAGTATTGCTCGCCGTTTATCAGCAACTCGACGCGGTTGCCATCGCACCAAGGCTGTTTCATAGCGTCACCTGCGCCACCAGCGGGGCATGGTCGGAGAGATGTGACCACGGGTATCTGGATAACACCCGTGCCTGGCTCGCGTGGGCATTGCGCAGGTAGATGCGGTCCAGGCGCAGCATCGGCAGGCGCGCGGGGAAGCTGCGTGCCGGCTTGCCGAAGGCTTCCACCAAGTGGCCCGACAGCCGCGCATCCGCTTTCAGGCGCCAGTCGTTGAAGTCGCCGGCGACAATGACCGGCTCGTCCGCTGGCAGGCTGTCAAGCAATGCCAGCAGCAGGCCGACCTGACGCTGACGATGCTCTTCACGCAGGCCCAGGTGTACACAGACGGTGTGCACCTGTTCATGGCCCTGCACTTCAAGCTGGCAGTGCAGCAGGCCTCGTTCTTCGTTGCCATGGACCGAAACGTCCAGGTTGTCATGGGCACGGATGGGGAATTTGGACAGCAGCGCGTTGCCATGGTCACCATGGGGGTAGACCGCATTGCGGCCATAGGCGAACTGCGGCCACATGCTGTCGGCGAGAAACTCGTACTGGGGCGCTTTCGGCCACATGGGGTGGCGCTCGGCATGTTGCTGATGGCTGCCGTGTACCTCCTGGAGAAACACCAGGTCGGCCCCGGTCGAGCGTACCGCCTCGCGCAGCTCCGGCAAAATGAAGCGGCGGTTGAACAGGGTGAAGCCTTTGTGCACATTCAGGGTCAGTACCGTCAGGCGATGTACGGCGGTGACCTTGTCGATGATGCAGCGGGGGGCGGGCAGTGTCCGGTTCATAGCGGCTCCTGCGGTTCGACGCCTGGTTCGGTAGCCAGCTCGCCGCCAAGGCCCAGCTTGTCCAGCAGGCGGCGTGCATCGTAAGGGGCATGGACTTTCTGGTCGTTGTCGAAGTAGCAGTACACGTCACGGGAGGCGCGTCTTGCCGGGGCGCGGTGCACCACGCGTTGGGCATCCTCCGGCTGGCCGCCCGCAGCCCAGGCCTGGATGCGCAAGCGCCAGCGGCGCAGCGCGCTGGCCGTGTAGCCGCTGCTGTACAGCTCGACATCGCCATGCAGGCGCAGGTACACGAAATCGGCTGTGAGCTCTTCGACACAGGGCCATTTACCGGCGCTGTCGGCGACCACCAGGGCAACCTTGTGCTTGCGCAACAGATTGATGAAGGTGTCGCAAAGGAAGCTGGGGTGGCGGATCTCCACGGCGTGGCGCAGGCGCGCATTACCCGGCACGGCAATGCCGCCGTTGCCTTGCAGGCGTTCTGCGGCGTGGCGCGCAAGGCTGCGGGCGGCTTTGCGGTCGCGTGGTAGCTTGGCCAGAAAGTCGCTGAAGCGCGGCGCGTCGAACTTCAGGTTTGGAGGGAACTGCCAAAGGAAGGGGCCCAGTTTGTCACCCAGCAGCAACGGGCCCGATGCGAAGAAATTGGCGAGCGCCTCGTCGACCTCACGAAGCCTGCGTACGTGGGTGATATAGCGCGGCGCCTTGACCGAGAACACGAAGCCCTGCGGTGTCTGGTCACGCCACTTGCCATAACGCTCCGGGGTTTGCAGCGCATAGAAGGAACCGTTGATTTCGATACTGTTGACCGCCCGCGAGGCGAACGCCAGCTCGTCGTCCTGGCGCAGCCCCTCGGGGTAGAAGTCCTTGCGCCATGGGCCATAGCGCCAACCGGAAATACCGATGCGGATCTCGCTCACCATAAGTCCCTGCGCTCCTGTACGTATCAGTAGCGACAGGGACAGGGACCAGATTGTTCAGTGCGATTGACGAGTGGATGGCCATGCAAAAAGGGAACTTTACCGGCGTTGCAATCCTCCACCGGATGCCTGGGTTCCACTGAGGTACACCATGAAGGAGGCTCAGCCATGAAGTTTGATCGGTTTGCACAATGGCTGGCCAACCATAGCGGGCGGCCTTTGACCTTCGTTATTGCCTTGCTGCTGATCATTGCCTGGGGCGTAAGCGGGCCCTTGTTTCATTTCAACGACACGTGGCAGTTGGTCATCAATACGTCGACCACGATCATCACCTTCCTGATGGTGTTCCTGATCCAGAACACCCAAAACCGTGACAGCGACGAATTGCACATCAAACTTGACGAACTGTTGCGCACTACCCAACGGGCGCACAAGGCGTTGCTCGACCTTGAAGACATGGGGCCAGCTGAACTCCATGCGCTTCGAAAGCGATACCAGCAACTGGGGGAGCGCGACGAAGCGGGGCCAGACAGGGAGGACTCTCACTGACGTGTTCATGAACCCGCCATGGCGTTGTTCAGAAAAGGCCAGGACCGTGACGGTGAACAACTCACACTTCGGAGACCAAATGATGAAAAAATACGACGAACAGCAGCAGAAAGGCCCCCATTCTTCCGATCATGCAACGACTGATCAGGACCTGGGTTTCGACCCGGACTCTCCGGATCTGGACGACCCTCAAGTGGACCCCCAAGGCCCCGCGAAAGCACCAAGGGACGTGGAAAAGAAACCGTGAGCGAAGCTTCCGTGGCCGCATGTCTGCCGCACATGGCATTCATCTGTTACCCCGGCTGTTCAAAAGCCGGGGGGCAGCACAGCTATCAGAATGTGTACTTCAGCGACAGCATCAGGTTGCGTGGCTCACCGTAAACGTTGCTCGGTACCGCGACAGAGTTGCTGAGGGCGTTGTAGTACTTCTTGTTGAACGCGTTGTTGAGGTTGACGCGCGCATCGATGTGGTCGGTCGGCTTGAACCCCAACATGAAGTCCACCAGGGTGTAGCCATCCTGCTCGATCATGTAGGTGGTGTTCTTGTTGTAGATTCGATTCTGGTGATAAAGGGAGGCGCCGACACGCCACTGGTTGAACTGCCCCGGCAGTGTATAGGACGTGCTCATCTTGAACAGATGGCGGGGTATGTCGGTGTCGAACAGACGGCCCTCGTTTTCTTTCTTGGTATCTTTGACATACTTGGCCTCGGCAAAGGTATAACCGGCAGCCAGTTGCCAATCAGGGGTCAATTGGCCCTGTACCTCCAGTTCTATGCCCTTGCTGCGCACTTTGCCTGCCGCCTCGTAGCACGGGGTAGTCGGAGCAGTAGGGCAACCGTCGGTAAAAGACTTCGCACGGTTTTCCTGGTCGATCTGGAAGAGGGCAGCCGATGCGTTCAGTGCCCCGTCGAAGTACTCACCCTTGATGCCCAGTTCATGGTTTTTCCCGGTGATCGGCGCAATGATGTTGTCGGAAGCATCCTTGTAGTTCTGGGGTTTGAAGATATCGGTGTAGCTGACATACACGCTGTGATGCTCGTCGATGTCATAGATCAGGCCGGCGTACTTGGTGACATGCCGAGTGACTTTCAGCTCGCTCGGGGCGGTCCCTTTGTAGGGCGAGGTGGTGGTGTTGTCATACCAGTCCAGGCGGCTGCCCAGAATCAGCTTCAGCGGGTCGGCCAGGCTCAGGCGTGTGGTGGCGTAAACGCTGTTGAGCTTGGCGTTGGTGTTCTGCCAGCCGTACTTGTCCTGGCTCGGCGGTTTTGGTGTGGCGCCCGCGTCCCAGTTGTAGAGGTCGATGTTGCTGTTCAGCAAGATGTTGTAGGGCACGTCACCGTTGAACACCACCCGCCGGTGACTGGCGCCGACCACCACTTCGTGGTCTCGGTCCATCAGGCGAAACGGGCCGCTGGCATAGGCGTCGAAGCTGTTCTGGGTTTCCCGATAGTGCCCCGCGCCGACGAACTGGTTATAGGCAGGGGTGGTGGTGTTGGCGACCAGATAGGTGCCCAGCATGTCGAGGTCGGCCCAGGTCCTGGTGGCCGAGAGGTTGAGCTTCCAGCCGTTGTCCAGGAGGTGTTCCAGTGCCGCGTAGGCAGAGGTGCTGGTCTTGTCCCAATACTCCCAGTCACTGCTCAGCGAAGTAGAGCGTGACAAATGCAGGTCACTGCCGTCGAAGCCCACCGGCAGGCCGGTCCAGCCGTTGCCATTGTTGTTGTCTTGCTGGCGCGATGCACTCAGGGTCAAGGTGGTGCTGTCGTCCAGGTCGGCTTCCAGGATGCCGTAGAACAGGTTGCGTTGGTTTTCCAGCGTGTCTCGGTAGCTGTTGCCGGTCTGATACGCCGTCACCATTCTGCCGCGAACGGTTCCGCTGTCGTTGAGCGCGCCGGAGACATCGACCTCGGTGCGGTAACGGTCCCAGCTGCCCATGCTTCCTTCGATGCTGGCCTGAAACTCGTGCGTCGGCCGCTTGCGGATCAGGTTGATCGACGCCGCAGGGTTGCCCGCACCCTGCATCAGGCCGGTGGCACCGCGCACGACTTCGACCCGGTCATACATGGCCATGTCGGCCGACAGCAGGTCTTGGGACACCTGTGAGCTGTCCAGGCTGGTGGGCAGGCCGTCGTACATGATGTTATCGAGGGAAAACCCCCGGGCGTAGTACGAGGATCGTTCCGGGCCGGTCCGGCGCAGGGTGAGCCCAGGTGTGTTCTGCACCACCTCGTTGAGGTTGGCGAGGTTCTGGTCTTCGAGGCGTTGGCGCGTGATGACTGTGACCGATTGTGGCGTCTCGCGCAGGGACAATGGCAGTTTGGTTGCCGTCTGCGCTGATCGTGAGGTGTACGAACCTGTGCCTTCGGTGGTGCCAGACAGCAGTGCACCGGTTACGGTAGTTGCCCCCAGTTCCAGGGCACCTTCGCTGTCCGCTGCCACTTCTATTATGTAGCTGTCCGCACGCTTGAGTACGCGCAGGCCGGTGCCGGCCAGCAGTTGGGCGAGGCCATCACTCACTGAGTAGGTGCCGCTGAGCCCCGGGGTATGCTTGCCGGCGGTCAATTGTGCGTCTGCGGACAGCAAGATGCCGGACTGGCTCGCGAAACGGTTCAGCGCCTGATCAAGGCCCCCAGCCGGGATGGCGTAGTGGCGTGTCTGTTCGCTTGCGTAGGCCAGTGCTGCAGGCATGGCAAGCAGTAACGGGGCGCCGCCGAGCAAGCTGGCAAGCAGGATGTGGTGGGTCAGCCGTGAACGGGTGGGCGTGGGCAGGTGCGACACTCTGAACGATCCTCTTGAGAAGGCTTGTTGATTGGGTTCAAGAGGTATCCCGTACAACTCGACCAAAACGACAACACTGCACAAACTATTTTTTGCCATTCCAGGCTGGCAGCAGACGGCCAGCAATCTTGTGCGTTTCTAAACCGGGCTGACGTTGACCCAGAAGCGCGTCAATCTCTGTATTTTTACGGGTAGCGACTGCTGAACTGCCATCAGCACGCGGTCGGTGTCTGCCAAGGGGAACACCCCCGTGAGCGGCAACTGCGCTACAGCGGGGTCGCAGCGAAGCACACCGGGACGATGGCGAGCCAGCTCGGCGACGAAGTGCCCCAACGGCATGCGCTCGGCGATCAAGCGGCCGTCTAGCCAGGCGATGGTGTTGAGGTTGGCTGGCCCGAGGTCGCCGAGGCGATTGGCGGAAAACCAGCGACTTTGTCCTGCTTGAAGGCGGCTGGCGGGCGCCTGCCGTGGACGCAACTCCAGCTCGCCTTCAAACAGCTCGACATGGCTGCCATGCTCACGCTGGTACACGGAAAAGCGTGTGCCCAACGCCTGGATTTCCCCCTCTGCAGTTTGAACGACCAGCGGGCGCTGCGTCGGGTCATGACCACTTTCCAGCAGCAACTCCCCGGTGATCAGGCAAATGCGCCGTTCCGACGCGTTGAACCGGATATCAACCGCAGTGCCACTGTTCAGGCTAAGTTGGCTGCCATCCTCCAGCGAGCGTTTCAAACGTTCGCCAGTGCCGCTGCGCAGGTCTGCCATGGCTTCGCGCCAAGGGGATTGCGAATGAACCAGATAGCCGCTGCCGCCGGCCAACAGCAGCGTGCCGAGCAGCTTGAGCGCCTGCCGACGACGCGCATCGGGCAGCTCGCGCAGCACCCCGAGTGCTGTATCCGCAGGGACACCGCTCAGGGTACTTTGCAGGCGCTCCAGGCGTCGCCATGCGCGATCGTGCTCCGGGTCCGCGGCGCGCCATTCAAGAAACCGCTGCTGTTGTGCCGCTTCGAACTCACCGCTCCATTGCAGCATCAACCAATGACTGGCCTGCTCGACGATTGCGGGGGAGAGTGGTGCTTCGCTGACGGTTTTCATTCAGCGTACAGGACCTGATAGCAGGCAGTGATGGCGCGGAGCATGTACTTTTGCACCGAGCTGACGCTGACGTTCAGCCGAGCTGCGACCTGTGTGTAGGTCAGCCCTTCAAATTGCGACAGCAGGAATGCTTCGCGTACCTTCGCAGGCATGTTGTCGAGCATGGCGTCGATCTGCATCAGGGTTTCGATCACGATCGCGCGGGTTTCCAGTGACGGAGTTTCTGGCTCGGGCAGGGCGGCGAGGCTTTCCAGATAAGCTTGGTGGATACGCTGGCGACGCCACTGGTCTATGACCAGGTTGCGGGCGATCTGCACCAGGAATCGACGGCCGTCACGCTGTTCCGGCAGGCGGCGGGTTACCAGCAGGCGCAGGAAAGTGTCTTGAGCGATATCCGCCGCCCGCTCGCGATCACCCAGGCGGTGGCGCAGCCAGCCTTGCAGCCAGCCATGATGGTCGCGATACAGGCTGTCGATGGGTTGCAGTGTGGTGTCGATGGGCACTTCACCTTTCCGCTAATCAAATGCATATGGGAATTGATCTCGATTGTAAGGTGATGTGCTGATTTTGCAAACCGTTGCAGCAGACGTCAGGTTGTCGCGTGCAAATGGCGCTGGCGTGTTGATCTGGCAAACCAGGAAAGGAGGCTGACCGGCTGACCGTTGCAGTTGAACATTGCGCGGAGCTTGGGCTCTCACTAGCAGGGATAGAACGAGGCGGCCGTCATGAGCATCGAACGCAGCATTCCTGAACTTGAAGCCTGGTACGCGCAGTACGACGACATCAGCTACCGGCGCGAATCGCCGGATGCCTACCACCACGAACTGGTTCGCACTGCTGAGGCGCTGCGGGACGACGGTGCCATCGACTGGGATGACTGGTTGGCGCTGAAGGCACTGGCCGACGAGGCACATATACGGGCACTGGAAGATGCGGTACAGGCTCACGTGAGCGACCCTGACGCATGAAAGCGCTGAAGATCGCCACTTTCAACATCAATGGCATCCGCAGCCGCCTGCCCGCGCTGTTGGCCTGGCTGGCGCGGGAGCAGCCGGACATTGCCTGCCTGCAAGAACTGAAGGCGGCCGACGCGCAGTTTCCTCGCGAGGCATTGGAAGCGGCAGGTTATGGCTGCCTTTACCAAGGGCAACCCTCCTGGAATGGTGTGGCCATTCTGGCGCGCGATAGCGAGCCTCTGGAGGTTCGCCGCGGGCTGCCCGGCATGCAGGACGACCCGCAAAGCCGCTACCTCGAAGCTGCGGCGCACGGTGTGCTGGTGGGTTGTTTATACCTGCCCAATGGCAACCCGCAACCCGGGCCAAAGTTCGATTACAAACTGCGCTGGTTCGAGTGCCTGCTCAACCATGCGCAAATGCTGCTGGAGAGCAGCCATCCCACGGTGCTGGCGGGCGATTTCAACGTGGTGCCCACCGATCTGGACATCTACAACCCGCGCTCGTGGCTCAAGGACGCGCTGCTGCAACCTGAGGCGCGGGCGTGCTTCGAACGGTTGCTGGCCCAGGGCTGGGTCGACGCTGTTCGCCACCTGTACCCGGAGCAGCGCATTTACACGTTCTGGGACTACTTTCGCAATCACTGGGCACGCAATGCCGGGCTACGTATCGATCACCTGTTGCTCAGTCCAGGCCTCGAACCTTGTCTGAAGCAGGCGGGGGTGGATGCCTGGGTGCGCAATGAACCCAAGCCCAGCGATCATGCGCCGGTCTGGATCGAGTTGGGCAGCCGCCGCCAGCGACGTACGTGAAGTGCTTCGGTCAGGCAAGTTTAAACAGTGATTCAATGATAGTGGGCGTAGTCAGGCCAGGGTTTGGCGAAACTTACCGGGCTTAATTATTTTTAATACTTGGCTTATTTTTTATTCGATACCCCTCAGCGGCGACCTTGGATAGATTGCGTGCGACAAACTGTCGCGAGAGCCCGCTCACCCGTGACTGTTCAGAACTGCTCTGGTTGAGCGTGGTGGAGATAAGCAATTGAAGGTTGAGTTTGATTATGTGATCGCTGGTGCCGGCTCTGCGGGTTGTGTCCTTGCACGTCGGCTGTCCGATGCCGGGCATGAAGTATTGCTGCTGGAAGTCGGCCCCTCCGACAAGTCCTGGATCATCCGCATGCCCGCCGGGTTGCGGTCGGCCTTCAAGCCGACCTCGAAGTACAACTGGTGGTACTACACCGAACAGCAAAAGCACCTCGATAACCGCCAGATCCAGCAGCCCCGAGGCCGCGTGCTCGGCGGCTCGTCCTCGATCAACGGCATGACCTGGCTGCGCGGCCACCCCATGGACTACGACGCCTGGCAAGCTGCCGGCGCCAGCGGCTGGAGCTGGGCCGACTGCGCGCCGTACTTCAAGAAGATCGAAAGCAGCAAGATCGGCGGGCTGCACCGTGGCCACGACGGGCCGATCCGCGCCCAGCGCCAGGAACAGCTCAGCCCGCTCAATGCCGCCTTCCTCGAGGCCGGACAGCAGGCTGGTTTCCACCTTACCGAAGACGTCAATGGCTACCGCCAGGAGGGCGTCTCACGCTTCGAGATGAGCGTGCGCGATGGCATCCGCAACAGCGCGGCCTACGGCTATATCCATAGCATGGGCGAGCACCCCAATCTGACCATATGGCTTGGCTGCGAGGTGCAGAAGATCAACTTCGAAGGGCCGCAGGCCACCGGGTTCCGGGTGATGTACAAGGGCAGCATGGTCGAGGTGCGCGCCCGTCGCGAAACCATCGTGTCGTGCGGCGTGTTCGGCTCGGCGCAACTGCTGATGCTGTCGGGCGTCGGTTCGGCGCAGCACCTGCGCGAGCACGGCATCGCCACCAAGGTGAACCTGCCTGGCGTTGGCGAGAACCTGCAGGATCACCTGGAATGTCATATCCAGATCGAAACCAAAGAGCCGGTGTCGCTGAACAAGGAGCTGCAACCGCACCGCATGCTGTGGGCGGGCATGCAGTGGTTCGGCTTCAAGAAGGGCGTGGCCGCGGTCAACCAGTGCCACGTCGGCGCGTTCCTCAACAGTTCGCCGACCACACCGCACCCGGACATCCAGTTCCACTTCTTCCCGGTGTTCTTCGACAAGAACTGGATCCCGGTGAGCACGACGTATGGCTACCGTATCGGCGTGGGCCCGATGCGCCCGACCAGCCGCGGCAATGTGCGCCTGCGCAGCAACAAGGTCTCCGACCCGCTGCGCATCGACCCCAACTACATGGCCACCGAGGAAGACTGGCGGGTGATGCGTGAGGCGATGCGCCTGGGTATCGAGTTTTCCGAGCAGGCGGCGTTCAAGCGCTACAACTACCACGAAGACACCCCAGGCAAGCACATTCGTTCGGGCAAGGCGCTGGATGCGTTCATCCGCGAGGATGCAGCGAGCGCCTACCACCCGTGCGGCACCTGCAAGATGGGCAGCGACAGCGACCCGATGGCCGTGGTCGACAGCCAGCTGCGGGTGCGCGGCGTGGAAAACCTGCGAGTGATCGATGCGTCGGTATTCCCGACAGTGCCGAGTGCCAACATCAACGCAGCAACGATCATGCTGGCTGAGAAGGCCAGCGATCTGCTGCTGGGCAAACCTGCACTGCAACCTGAAGCGCTGCCGTATTACAGCCAGGTTCAAGTGGCCGAACACAAAGCCTTCGCCTGACTCGGCGTCCAGACATGATCGGGAATATGAAAATGACCACTATTACCAAGCGTCAGGCAACACCGGAAGAGCTGGCGAGCTGCCAGAGTTGGGAACTTTGGGAGAGCGGTGACACCGATCGTTTTGTCTATCAATACGATCAGGATGTGCAGTTTATCGTGCAAAGCGGTGAAGCCGTGATCAACAGCGCAACCAACCCGCCGGTGGCGATTGTTCCAGGTACCCATGTAACCATCCGTAAAGGCGTCGACGGTGACTGGGCTATTTCCTCTGCGATCGTCAATCGCTACCAGTACCTGTAATACACCAGCCAGCACTGTTGCCGTTCATTCAACCTGTTGGGTTGAGTGAACGGACCTGCGTGCGCGAGTGCTGCAAGTTACTGACGGTCTTGTTTCAGGTTTCCATATAAATAGTACATGAGCGCTGCATGTGCGCAGCCGCTCATTTCAACATTTCAATGACGTGCCACACGTAGTGAAGGGCGGTGTCGGCGGCCGTTTATTCGATCGCCGCAGCATGCTGCCCGAGGAAAGCCAGATGAACAACAGTGCTGTTTCGATTGAAGATGTATCGCTGAGCCGCTTTCACCAGTTACTGACGCTGCGGGCGTGGTCAGGCTCACTGGTTGCAGGTTATGTGCTGAGTATCGTCGGGGTAGTGATGTTGCAGATGTCATCGACACTGCAACTGGATGCGTTCTGGGAAGGGATGATTGCTGCCTCTGCCCTGATCGGGATTTTCTGTGGTGGCTTCATCGGTGGCTGGCTGACAGACCTGCTGGGCCGGCGCTGTATGTTTCTGGTGGCACCGGCGCTGTTCGTGATGGCCTCGCTGGGGCATATGTGGACGGATTCCGCGGCGCTGACCTTCCTGCTTCGGTTGCTGATCGGTATTGCAGTCGGGTTCGAATACCCGGTGGCATCTTCACTGCTGGTCGAATTGTTGCCCCGCCAATACCGTGGCCCGCGCCTTGCGGCGCTGGCGCTCCTCTGGTTCATCGGCGCGGCGCTGGCCTATGTGGTGGGCGAGGTCATCCTGCACAGTGGACACCCCGATGGCTGGAAATACACCTTGGCCAGCAGCGCGGTGCTGGGGGCCATCCTTTTTGTGATGCGCCTGGGCACCCATGAATCTCCAGGCTGGTTGCTGAGCAAAGGCCGCACCGCGCAAGCCGATGCGCTCATCAAGCATATCTACGGGCCAGATTTCTCCACGGCCAACTTGCCTAGACAGGGCGAAGGCAAGAGGCTGCCCCTGAGCAGCCTGCTGCGTTCGGGCTATGGCAAGCGGATGTTTTTTGTCGTCATGTTCTGGACCTGCGGGATCATCCCGGTGTTCGCCGTCTACGCATTCGCCCCCAAGGTACTGGCTGCGCTCAATCTTACCGGTGACTACAGCGCCATGGGTTCGATCGCCATCACGCTGTTCTTCGTGGTCGGGTGTTACCTGGCGATGCGTTTGATCAACGTGCTGGGGCGCAGAAGCCTGTTGCTGTTCAGTTTCACGTTTTCGGGGCTGTCGTTGCTCGGCCTGGGCGCGTTCAGCGCCAGCAGCGGCAACCTGATCCTGATGTTCTTCTCGCTTTATGCCTTGTTCATTGGTGGAGCCCAGGTGCTGACCCTGGTTTACCCCAACGAAATCTTCCCTATTGAAATGCGCTCGGTCGCTGTCGGTATCGGTACTTCGTTCTCCCGGGTAGGGGCTGCCGCCGGGACCTACCTGGTACCGCTGTCGCTGAACAGCATCGGCGTCGCCAACACCATGTATGCAGCCGCGTTCATCACCTTGATCGGTCTGGTGGTGACGTGGATGTATGCCCCTGAAACCAAGTCGCTCAGCCTGGAAGAGGCTGCGGCGCTGTGATCGATTGGCCCTCATGCATCCTCAGGGGCCACGTTGCGGATCGAAATTGAAAACGCCAGGAGAAACTCATGCAAGCACTAGGTATACATAAACTCTACATTGACGGCGGCTACGTGGACGCCAGCACTGGCGCTACCTTCGAAGCCATCAACCCGGCAACGGGGGAGGTGATTGCCCTGGTTCAACGCGCCGGCGCAGCGGACGTCGAGCGTGCGGTCGAAAGCGCTCAGCGCGGGCAGAAAGTCTGGGCCGCGATGACCGCCATGGAGCGCTCCCGGGTGCTGCGCCGCGCGGTTGAAATCCTGCGCGAGCGCAACGACGAGCTGGCCATGCTGGAAACACAGGACACCGGCAAGGCCTATTCCGAGACACGTCATGTCGATATCGTCACCGGTGCTGATGTGCTCGAGTACTACGCAGGCCTGGCGGTGGCCATCGAGGGTGAGCAGATCCCGCTGCGCGACACGTCGTTCGTTTACACTCGCCGCGAGCCGTTAGGCGTCACGGCCGGCATCGGCGCCTGGAACTACCCGATTCAGATCGCCCTGTGGAAGTCCGCCCCGGCGCTGGCAGCTGGCAACGCCATGATCTTCAAGCCAAGCGAGGTGACATCGCTGACCACGCTGAAGCTCGCCGAGATCTTCACCGAGGCCGGGTTGCCTGCTGGTGTGTTCAACGTACTTACCGGCAGTGGGCGGGAAATCGGTACTGCACTCACCGAACACCCGGGCATCGAGAAAATTTCCTTCACCGGCGGTACCAGCACCGGCAAGAAAGTCATGGCCAGTGCATCGGCGTCCACCCTCAAGGAAGTGACCATGGAGCTGGGCGGCAAGTCGCCGCTGATCATCTTCAGCGATGCAGACCTCGACAAGGCAGCTGACGTGGCGATGATGGCCAACTTCTACAGTTCGGGTCAGGTCTGCACCAACGGCACGCGGGTCTTTGTGCCCGTGTCGTTGAAGGCCGCATTCGAGGCCAGGATTGCCGAGCGTGTCGGGCGTATCCGTGTCGGCGATCCGGCTGATGAAAACACCAACTTTGGCCCACTGGTGAGCTTCCAGCACATGGAAAGCGTGCTGGGGCATATCGAGCAAGGCAAGGCCGAGGGGGCCCGCGTGCTCTGCGGCGGTAGCCGCCTGGAGGAGGGCGCACTGGCTAAAGGCGCATACGTGGCGCCTACCGTGTTCACCGATTGCCACGACGACATGGCCATTGTGCGCGAGGAAATCTTCGGCCCTGTGATGAGCATTCTGAGTTACGAGACCGAAGAGGAAGTGATCCGCCGTGCCAACGATACCGAGTACGGCCTCGCCGCCGGTGTCGTCACCGAAAACCTGGCAAGGGCGCACCGCGTGATTCACCAGCTCGAAGCCGGTATCTGCTGGGTCAATGCATGGGGTGAGTCGCCTGCGCAGATGCCAGTAGGGGGCTATAAACAGTCGGGGGTCGGCCGTGAAAACGGCATCGCTTCGCTAGCCCAGTACACGCGCATCAAGTCCGTCCAGGTCGAACTGGGTGACTATAGTTCGGTGTTCTAGCATCTGGGGGTAGGGCCTGCATACCCTCGTCAGGTTCCGCAGGCCCTTGTCGCCCGGTGAAGTGCACGGCTATCAAGCGCGCTTCGTTCTACGCCGGTACATGTTTTCTGAGTTCGTCGGCAAAGAACGCTGCTGCGGGATTGCATTCGCCAGGATGCTGGCGCAGTTCGATAGTGACATTCCCCAGTGCTGGCAGCCCATTACTGGGGCCATCCAGAATCTGCCAGGTGGGTTTGGTCAGCGGGGCGGAAGTCGCCGCAATCGCCAAGCCACTGTCCACCGCCAGCTGCACGCCGGCCACCCCTGTGCATTCGAAAGCGATGTCGTAATCCAGCTGGCAGCCACTGAGCGCTGACAGGATTTGCCTTCGATAGCCGCAGCCATGGGGGTAGAGCGCCAAGGGGATCGGAGCGTTTCTGTCTACCTTGAAACCCGCTGCGCTGACCCATTGCAGGTGATCGCAGCGCAA
Source organism: Pseudomonas sp. NPDC090592 (assembly GCF_044769185.1). Classification (NCBI taxonomy): domain Bacteria; kingdom Pseudomonadati; phylum Pseudomonadota; class Gammaproteobacteria; order Pseudomonadales; family Pseudomonadaceae; genus Pseudomonas; species Pseudomonas sp. NPDC090592. Next base: position 160,083 of record NZ_JBIVXJ010000004.1, on the reverse strand, counting down.
TATCTCACCATGGCCATCGGCAACACGCTGCGTCACCAGTGCCAGGTCGAGCTCGCCATCTTCAAGGGCAGTGAACAGGTTATGGCTGATGTCATTGCGAATCTTGAGATTGACCTTTGGATACCGTTGAGTGAACTCCTTGAGTACCGCAGGCAGGAAGGCCCCCGCGTAATCGTCGGGAATGCCAAACCTGATACTGCCGCAGACATCGCCTTTGACGAAGAAATCCAGCGCCTCTTCACTGAGGGCGAGCATTTTACGCGCGTACTGCAACATGCTTTCGCCGTGGCTTGTGAGCACGGCGACCTGATGCCCGCGCTCGATGAGCCGGTGGCCGACCAGGTCCTCAAGCTTTTTCAGCTGGATGCTGACTGCCCCTTGGGTCTTGTTCAGGCGTTGTGAAGCAACCGAAATGTTCTTGCATTCCGCGATGACTTTGAAGCTGTACAGCAACGCAAGGTCTAAATGGCGCACGACATTTTCCTCTTGGCAGGGAGGGTCGAACATTGACGTCCCGATTGCCCTTGGCCGCATTAGGCGAGCTTGGTTTGATGTTGTCAAATGCCATGCCGTCCTTGGCATGGCGATCCGCGACGCTCGCACCGGGTTTTAATTTTTTTAATGACGGGCTTATTTTTTATTCGATATCCGGCATGACCAGCGTCCGATAAATTGACTTGCCACCCGGCTTGAACGATCACCGCGTCAAGCGGCGACGTCCCCTCTTTTCTGGAAGCCTTTACCTCGTTCAGGAGCGTCAGTGCTTCACCCTGTGCAACGGCTGGGTTGAACTTTACAAAACCAATAAACCAGCCACTGCTTGATCATCAAATCTGCCAGAAACAAGACTATAAGAATGGAGATGTCCGATGAGTACAATCAAACATGGTTTCAGCAAAGCCCGCTTGCTACTGGCCGGCCTCGCGTTGGCCACTACCTTCAGCCACGCAGCTGAAACAAAACCTGTCGTGGTGGGGTGGGTGAACTGGGCGGACGCCGAAATCACCACGAAACTTGCCAAGCTCGCTTTGGAAGACCAGCTGAAACAACCTGTGAAACTGGTCATGGCGGATATTGGTATTCAGTTCCAGGCGCTCTCGGTCGGTAAAGTCGACATGATCCCCATGGCCTGGCTGACCTATAGCCACAAGCCGTTCTGGGAGAAGTACAAAGACCGCCTCGAAGACCTTGGCGTGCTTTACGAAGGACGGCTGGGCCTGGCAGTACCTGCCAGTATTCCCGAGAACGAGGTGGCCAGTATCGAGGACCTCAACAAACCGGAGGTCAAGGCCAGGCTGGAGGGTAAAATTCTCACCTCCGAAGTGGGTAATGGCCAATACAAAACCGCCACCCGGGCGATTGAGGCCTACAAACTGGACGGCTACAAACTGGTTGCGTCTTCCGAGACCGGCATGCTTAACGAGTTCGACCGCAATCTCAAGCGTGACAAATGGTCGCTATTGAATGCCTGGAGCCCGCACTGGATGTTTTCCACCTGGTCACTGCGCTATCTGGATGACCCCAAGGAAGTGTTCGGCAAAGCCGAACAGATCCATGCGGTTGGTCGCAAGGGCTTTACCCAGGACTTCCCCAAAGTTGCCAACTTCTTTGCGCACTACAGCATTCCGGTGAAAGACCTGGAAACCATGATGAAACAGGCGCGGGACACTTCGGCCGATGAAGTGGTCGCGCAGTACTATGCCGCGCACAAAGACACCATCGCCGCCATGTTCAAGGAAGTCGCTGCGCGCACTGCCCAGCAACCCTGAACTTAAGCCAGATTCTGCAAGGGCCGTGATTTGCTGAACGGCCCCCTTTCAATTATCCAACCGCCGGTGCCCAGTGGGCGGACGGTGGCTGTTAGGGCCTTTTACTGTCGGCCCGATATCGTTTCAGGGAATCCAGATGAAGAGTAATGGCACTTCGATTGAAGATGTGGCACTCAGTCGTTTCCATCAGTTATTGACCGTACGTTCTGTCGGAGGATCATTTGTCGATGGCTATGTGCTGAGTATTGTCGGCGTGGTCATGCTGCAAATGTCCTCTACCTTGCAACTCGACAGTTTCTGGGAAGGCATGATCGCCGCATCGGCATTGATCGGTATTTTCTTTGGCGGCTTTATCGGCGGTTGGCTAACCAACATCATTGGCAGAAAGCGGATTTTCTTCGTTGGGCCGGTCATCTTCATTGCCGCGTCTCTCTGCCATTTGTGGACCGATTCGATCGTGGCGGTGTTTGTGCTGCGGCTGCTGATCGGTGTGGCCGTGGGGATCGAATACCCGGTTGCCACTTCGCTGCTGGTGGAGTTCCTGCCCAGGAAATGCCGGGGACCCAGGCTCGCGGCACTGGCGTTGCTGTGGTTCGTGGGTGCCGCGTTCGCCTATGTAGTAGGTGAGGTGGTGCTGCGCAGTGGCCGGCCTGATGCCTGGCAGCTGGCGCTGGCCAGTGGTGCCGTACTGGGCGTGTTATTGCTGATTGTCAGGCTCGGCACCCCCGAGTCACCGCGTTGGTTGTTGGGCAAGGGGCGCGTTGGTGAGGCGGACGCGGTGATCAAGCGCATCTACGGTCAACACTTTTCCATCGCCAACCTGCCAGAACAGCCGAATGATCAGAAGCTGCCGCTAAGCAGCCTGCTGCGCTCGGGCTACGGCAGGCGCATGTTCTTCGTCGTGGTGTTCTGGACTTGTTCGATCATCCCGGTCTTTGCGGTGTATGCCTTCGCCCCGAAAGTGCTGGCGGCGCTGCACCTCACGGGTGACTACGGCTCGATAGGCTCGATTGTCATCACGCTGTTCTTCGTGCTGGGCTGCCTGTTGGCAACCCGCCTGATCAATGTAATCGGTCGGCGCAAGATGCTGATCTACAGCTTCCTGTTGTCAGGCTTGGCGTTGCTGGGGCTGGGTTTCTCTGACGCCGGTCACGGCAATATGATTCTGCTGTTCTTCTCGCTGTATGCCTTGTTTATCGGTGGTGCCCAGGTGCTGACCCTGGTGTACCCGAACGAGATTTTCCCGACGCAAATGCGTTCTGTCGCGGTGGGCATCGGCACGTCGTTCTCACGCATCGGGGCTGCTGCGGGCACCTATCTGGTGCCGGTTTCGCTCAGCAGTATCGGAGTGGCCAACACAATGTATGCCGCTGCGATGATTACCCTGATCGGCCTTGTGGTGTCCTGGATGTACGCCCCTGAAACCAATTCCATGAGCCTGGATGAAGCTTCGGCGCTCAGCTGAGTGCCGGGCCGGCCGCAGCAGGATGCGAGATCGAGAATGGCGATTTCTGACAGCTGACGAGGTGGCGCATCCCGGACTTCAGTGTAGTGCCATGGTCATGAGGCGCCCATGGCACTTGCTCCGGTAGAATGGGGGACTCGGCCTTCAACCACCGGAACTGCCACCACCGGAGCCACCAGCGCCGGAACCGCTCGAACCGCCGGTGCCACCCCCTGAGTTCGTCCCGGTACCGCTGCCGTTGCCGCTTCCGGCGCCGGTCCCTGAGCCGTTGGTGGTGCCATCACCGCCGGTATTGTCAGTGCCATTGCTCCCGGTACCGCCAGAACCGGTACCCATGCCATCTCCAGGCGTGCCTGAGCCTGTGGGTCCGCCATTGCCGCTCATGTGGCCGCTGTCTTGCGTTTGAGTGCCTGGAGCGCGTTGGTCGTTCATGTCGGTGGCCGCCAGTACAAGCGGCGCACTGGCGCCAAGGCACAAGGCCAACAACAACGATTGGGGCTTGATGATCATCATGGTGTAGCTCCTTTGGGATGTTCACCCTTTCTTTGTCTTGCCCGCCCGGCCACGTGTGCGATTGTGCTGACGGGCGGAACGAACGGCATGGGCGCCATATAGTGCGGCGCACATAAGCACGAGCCATTCAGCCCAGTTCCATGGCGGTGTTTTTCTTCCAGCCACGCAGGTTCATGACGCAAAGACACACCTGCAGGATGATCAACGCCCACGCTTGTGCCTGCCATCCCCACACCCCCCACAGCACATTGCTGGCGATGAAGCAGCAGAAGCCCAGCTTGCGTCTGCCCGGGCGCCTGGAACCGATGCACCAGGCGGCCAATACGGTCAGGACCATGGCGGGCCATTCGAGAAAGTCGATCCAGTCTTTCATCCAGCGATTCCCAAACTGATTGCGTTTCGATGTGGGACTGGCGAGCGCACACCCGGGTTCACAACGCTTGGCCGACACTTACGGTGGCCAGATTTATGGAACCTCACGGCAGTAAGACCTGCCCACTCTTGTAACCGACATGACCAATCATCGTCACCACAAGGAGGGGTTTCATGCCCAATGCAGCAGGCAAGATCCGCTATGGCGTAGTGGCCGGCGGCTCGATTTCCCAGGGCGCGTTCATGCCCGGTATCGGCCAGACCGACAATTCGGTGATGACCGCGCTGGTCACGGGCGACCCGCAGAAGGCGGCGGCACTGGCCGATCGGTACGGGCTCAAGGCCTATGCTTACGAAGATTACGCGAAGCTGCTCGGCTCGGGCGAGGTGGATGCGGTGTACGTTGCCACGCCGAACTTTCGCCACCGCGAGTTCGTGATCCCGGCGCTGGAGGCCGGCATCCATGTGTTGTTGGAAAAACCCATGGCCACCAACGAAACCGACTGCCAAGCGATGATCGAGGCTTCACGGCGAACAGGCGCCAGGCTGATGATCGCCTACCGCCTTCACTCCGAACCCGGCACCCTGGACATGATCGAGCGGGTGCATGCCGGCAATTTCGGTGAGCCGCGGCTATTCACTTCGATCTTCACCCAGCGGGTCAAGCCCGGCAACCACCGGGCGCAGAGCGGCTTCGGCGCAGGCCCGGTCGCAGACATGGGGCCGTACCCGCTGAACATGGTGCGCCAGCTGTTCAATGCCGAGCCTGTCGAGGTGGTAGCAGTGGGCGTGCGCTCGCCGGGTAGCAGCATAGACACCTGGGACACGGTCACCGTCAGCCTGCGCTTCCCCGATGAGCGCCTGGCACAGTTCACCGTCAGCTATACCCTGCCAGATACCGAGCGCTTCCAGTTGCTGGGGAGCAAGGGCGAGATCGAAGCCTCTCCCTGCTTCGGTTACGGGGAAGGGGTGGCGGTCAGTTACCGGGCGACCATTGACGGCGAAACCCGCGTGCACGTGAACCCGGTGGTCGATCAGTTCGCCGGAGAAACGGCTTACTTTTCCGACTGCATAATGCGCAACGAGGCACCGGAGCCGGATGGCGAGGAGGGTTGGCGTGATGTGCGGGTCATAGTGGCGATCCAGCGGGCGTTGGAAACCGGCCAACCGCAGCGCCTGGAGCCACTGGCGGCAAGGCCTTTTGCCCGGCGCCGCGAGCAGCGCAGGGCATTCCCGCTGGCGGCAGTGCCGCCGATGGTCAACACCGAGTCGCCTACCTGGTAACGCCTGGTCCAGCGCGCCCGGATGGGCGCGCTGGCACTTATCAAGCGGCGCGCTGCTCGCCCTTGAGCAGTTTCTTCTGAGCTTCCATAGCCTTGCCCATGTCTTCAAGTTCCTGCTTGCCCAGCAACTTGCGGGCAGTGGGGAACAGCTCGGTTTCTTCTTCCTCGATATGGTGCTCCAGCAACTCCTTCATCACCTTGACCCGACCGGCGAACTCCACGGTGCCGGTCTCGGTGTGCAGCAGGTCGGGAATGACCAGCGAGTCCACCGTGCGATGCTCTTCCTTGGCCTCGTAATACATCTTCGCTTCTTCCTTACCGCCGGCCTGCTTGATCGCGGGGTACAGGATCTGTTCTTCCAGCGTCGTATGGATGCTCACCTCCTGCTTGATGCGGTCGAGCAGTTCGGCGCGTTTTTTCACGGCGCGCTCGGTAGTAGACGACAGTTCCTCGAGCAGTTTCTTCACCAGTTGATGGTCCTGGATCAGCAGTTCGATTGCGTTCATGGGACACCTCCTCAGGGGCTGGGGAAAATCACGGTTGCTCTGTGTGGAGTAGGCTTCAAACGCAAGGGTTCAATGCAGATGATGTGTGTTCTGCAGTGACGAGGAGGGTGCTTCGAAGATGACTGCTGTTACCGATACCTATCGTCGGCCTGGTTGTCAGGTAGCCGCAGTGTGAAGGTGGTTCCGCAGGCCGTATTTGAAACGACGGTGATCGTGCCTCCGTGAGCCTCGGTGATTTCCCGCACTATGAACAGGCCGAGCCCCACCGACCGTACCGGGTCATCACGGTCGCTGGCGCGAATCATGGGCTCGAACAGCTTGGGGATCAACGACTCGGGGATGCAAGTGCCATGATTGTGCACGGCAATGTGCGCCGCGCCATCTACTCGCTCGGTAGTCAGCGTGATGGGGTGATGCAGATCGCCGTAGGCGACGCTATTGGCCACCAGGTTGCCGATCATCTGTTGCAAACGGTCCGGATCGACCTCGACCGAGCCAGAGCATCGGGACAAGTGACGAATAGGGGCGTGGGGAAAGGCAACCCGGAGTTCACTCACGCATTGATCCACTGTCTTCAACAGGTCCACCGAACGCTGACGAATGGCGATGCCCTGGCCGATGCGCACCGAGGCAAAGTCGAGCAGGTCGGCGATCATGCGTTGGGCGCGTTCGGAGGAACTGTTGATACTCCCCAGCAAGCGCCGCTCCTTGTCACTACGCTCACCGCGCTCCAGCAACTGCGCGGCCATCCTGATCGCGGTCAGCGGATTTTTCAGATCGTGGCTGGCAACGGCCACCATTTGCTCGGCAAATGCCGCACGTCGTTGGGCGTCTTTGTAAGCAACTGCCAATTCGACCTTGGCCTGTTTCAACGCGGCCTCGGCAGCGGTTGTCTGGGTCAGCAGCTCTTCGGCACGGCGGCGCGCGGCAAGCAACTCGCGTTCATAGCGATCCCGCTCGATCGTGCCAAACAGTGCCAGCTCGTAATACACGCCTTCAGGTCGCTCGCGGCGAACCCCATTGAGCAGCATGGTGATGACATGACCTTGGCTGTGCAGCAGATCAAGCTTAACTTCCGCGACCGAACCTTGCATTTTCATCAGCGGCGCCCAGTGCGTCTGATGAAAGATCCGACCGCCAACGGTGAGCAGGTCCTGGAAGCGCCTTGCCAGCAGTTGTGTCGGTGCATGGCCGAGCCAGTCGCCGAACGTCTGGTTGCTGCGCAGGATGGTCCCCTCTTCGGTGGTGATCACCAGCCCGCAGGGCGCCTGCTCGAACAGCGCGTCGGCATCGGGCAGCGCCGCTTTACTCATGGCTGTCAACCAAGGTTGCCAGGAACGCGTCCATGGCGGCTGCGCAGGCGCTGGGCGCACTCATGTGCGGGCAGTGGCCGATATTGTCGATCAGGCACAGCTGGCTGTGCGGCAGCACCCTGTGCAGGTACTGGCCCACCGCCAGGGGTGCGATCAGGTCTTCACTGGATTGCAGGATCAACGTCGGTGTCTGCAGGCCGCTGACGTCCCGGCGGTTGTCCGACAGAAAGGTCACCCGGGCGAATTGCCGGGCAATTTCCGGGTCTGTGCGGCAGAAGCTGTTGGTCAGTTCCTCGCTGAGCGCTGGCTGCCCGGGGGAACCCATGATGACTGGGGCCATGCTGCTGGACCAGCCCAGGTAGTTGCTGTCGAGGGTGTCGAGCAGGGCGTGGATGTCTTGCTCCTTGAAGCCGCCCTGGTAGTCACCCGAGTCGATATAACACGGCGAGGGGCCGACCATGACGTGCGCGGCGATGCGCCCAGGGTGCAAACGGTCGGCCAGTACCCCGATCATGGCGCTGACCGAGTGGCTCACCAGGATGACGGCGCCTTCTGCGAACGCGGTGATGACTTCGTTCAGATCAGCAGCGTAACCTGAGAGCGTAGCGTACTTTTCGCGATCATAGGCCGTGAGGTCCGAGCGGCCAGCACCCACAAGATCGTAGGTCACCTGCCGGAAACGCGTTTGAAAATGGGGCAGCAGGTAATTCCACATGGATTGGTCACAGCCAAAACCGTGCGAAAAAATCAGTGTCGCACTGCCGTTGCCCGAAAGGTTCACGTTGTTGCGCTTTCCGATATCCATACCCGTCCCGTTGGTGTGCAGCAGCCTGCCAGGCAAAAAATCAAAGGCAATTAACAGAGGGTGAAACTAAGCGAAGCGAGAGCGAGTCGACAGTAATGCGCCAATCAAAGTTTCAAGCGCAACGGTGATGGGCGAGCCCTTTATCTGTTACCGCTGTGCAGATCGGTCAGTATTACAGTTATCAAGGAGGTCTGCGTGACCAGCAAGAAGGCGCGCGTCAGTAACCAGGCATCAGGCGACATCACTCAGCTGCCGCACGACATGTTTTTCGCAGCCGTGGAAACTACCCGCATGCCAATGATCGTCACCGACCCCAACCGTGACGACAACCCTATCATTTTTGCCAATCGGGCGTTCCTGGAAATGACTGGCTATGACCTTGCGGAGATCATCGGACGCAATTGTCGGTTCTTGCAGGGCCCCGAGACCGATGCTTCGATCGTAGGCACCCTACGCGATTCCATCGCACAACGTGTCGATATTGCCACCGAAATTCTAAACTATCGCAAGGACGGCTCCAGTTTCTGGAATGCGCTGTTCATCTCTCCCATTTTCAACGAGCGGGGCGACCTTGTTTACTACTTCGCCTCGCAATTGGACGTCAGCCGTCGGCGTGACGCCGAAGACGCACTGCGCCAGGCGCAGAAGATGGAAGCGTTGGGGCAATTGACGGGGGGGATTGCCCACGATTTCAACAATCTACTGCAGGTCATGGGCGGGTACCTGGGTTTGATCGCGAGCGAAACAGACAAGACCCAGCCCGATCTCAACCGGGTCCGGCGCAGTGTCGGCCACGCCCAGGCAGCGGTTGAGCGCGCCAGTACCTTGACCAAGCAGTTGCTGGCTTTTGCCCGCAAGCAGAAGCTGCATGGGCGGGTCCTTAATCTTAATCACCTGATCGATGATGTGCGGCCGTTGATGGAGCGCACCTTTGGTGCCGAGGTGGTAGTGGAGTTCGATCTTGAAAAAAGCCTGCGAAATTGCCGCATCGATGCAACACAGGCCGAAGTGGCGTTACTCAATATTTTCATGAATGCGCGGGACGCGCTCATCGGACGCAAGCGCCCGCACGTGTTCCTTCAAACCCGTAATGTCCAGGTCAAGGACATCAACCTTTCTTTCGATGGTCTGCTGCCTGGGAGCTATGTGAGCTTGTCGGTCACCGACAATGGTATTGGCATGCCGGCCAGTATCCGTGACCGGGTAATGGATCCTTTCTTCACCACCAAGGAGGAGGGCAAAGGCTCCGGCCTGGGCTTGTCGATGGTGTACGGCTTTGCCAAGCAGTCCGGAGGGGCTGCGCGCATCTACACCGAAGAAGGCGAGGGCACGACGCTGCGCCTGTACTTCCCGGTAGACGAGGCAAACATCGTCCAGCAGAAGCCCATGAAGGTGGCTGAGCGTAGCGCCGGTACCGAGCGCATCCTCATCGTCGAAGACCGACCGGATGTCGCGGAGCTGGCCAAGATGGTACTGGAGGACTACGGCTATGCCGCCGACATGGTGCTCAACGCGCGTGAGGCCTTGAAGCTGATACAGGCAGGGGAGCGCTACGACCTGTTGTTCACCGACCTGATCATGCCAGGCGGGATGAATGGGGTCATGCTTGCCCGAGAGGTGCGTCGCCTGCAACCTCAGATCAAGGTGCTGCTGACCACCGGTTATGCGGAAAACTCGATAGAACGCACGGATATCGGCGGTTCTGAGTTCGAGGTCATTTCCAAACCCTGCCAACCCCACGACCTGGCTCGCAGGGTGAGGCAAGTTCTCGATGGCCCGACCGGTGTGGGTTGAGGCTGCGAGGTTGTCCTACCGCTGACCTTTTGCGAGTGAACCTAGCCACGGCTGCGGGCTCGACAGTCAAAGTGCGAGGGCTGGCGACATGAACGCGATCACCCGGCAGATCACCCAGGAGCAGCGTCGTCTGGCTGCTGTGAACCGTTGGTTTGCGCTGTATGACGATTTCGAACGCAGGCGTGATTGCCCCAGTAGCCACCACGAAGAGTTGCTTCGCCAGGTCGACGAGATGGACCGCCTGGCGCTCATTGACTGGAGGGAATGGCGAGACCTGCGACGGCTCGCCGACCGCGGCTTTCTCAGAGCCATAGCCGGCGCGGACTACCATCGCGTTTGACGCCCTCCCATATCGACGACAACGCTCGCATCAGGGTGGCAACCTCCAATGGCCAGCGCCGCCTGAAGGGCAGCCCGGTGGGTCAGGCCCTGTGGAAGATTGCCCAGGTATTGGCCGTTGCGCCTGGACGCCCATTCGTCTTCCGGCATGATCACTTCCCCTCAGGCACGCTCGCCGCGAAGCCAGCGTTGATGGTAGTGGGCAAGCCGCGTCAGCCCGAACAACGCCCCTTGGCGCATGACATCGGCCCGCTCACCGAAGAACCGTTGGGTACGGGTAAAGACGGCTACTGGCTCCCCGGCAAAAGCCCAGGCAAAGCACATTGTGCCTGGCGGTACACCAGACTCGGGCGCGGGCCCAGCTACGCCAGTGGTAGCGATCACGACATTGGCATCGCTGTCTCGCAACGCTCCCAGGGCCATTTCCCACGCTACTGCCTCGCTGGTCAGACCGTAGCGTTCGATGGTTTCGGCGCTGACTCCAAGCAAGCGTTTCTTGGCGCTGGGAGAGTAGACTACATAGCCACTTTCCAGCACCTCTCCGGTACCGGGCACCGCTGCCAGAAGAGCCACCATGCAGCCTGCCGTGCACGACTCCGCAGTCGTCAGGATCAACTGGTTGTCTTTGAGATAACCGAGGGCGGCCAGTACCGGTTCGCTTGCCATTAGGGAGTCGACTCGCTTGTTCTTGTGCGGTGGACGCAATCGAGCAGTGATTGGTTCAGCGCATCTTTGTCCGCCCATCCCATGCAGTAAACCTAGCCTGAACTTTGCTCATCACTCTGGCTTCCCTTGAGTATAGGGCCAGGAGTGATCGTGTCGGCGATGCGGCCCATTCACCTGGGAAGAGGAAGAATCGATCATGAATGATCCTGTCACGTACTTCTGGATCGCTGTAGTGGCAATCATCTTGTTGGTTGACTTATGGGCAATCGTTAGCGTTTTCCGTAGCGACAAGTCTGACGCAACCAAAGTGATGTGGTCGTTGATACTGGTGGTACTGCCCATCGTCGGGCTGGCCATCTGGGGCGTGGCTGGGCCTCGTGGCATCAAGCGCGGCACCGGGCCGACCTCACCGGAACACAGTAAAGGGTAGGAGAGCAGCATGAGGAAAGAAGTCCAACAGCAAAAGGCAGGCTCACGATCGAAGCCTGATGGCGAAGAGGAGCGCGATAACGATGCTCATCGTCCGGATGGTTCGTCCGGTACATCTCATGACTCTACGGCGCAAAAAACAGCGCGTGAGCACGGGCAACAAAAACCCTGATTTCTTCTCGACAATCAGGGCTGAGGCTCATGCCAGGCAGTTAAGGCTCCCGGGGCTGCTGCGCAGCCCATCGCAGGCAAGCCAGCTCCCACACCGATTGCATTGAATTCAAGCCAAGCGCCGTACCTGTGGGAGATTCTATGGCAGCAGGGCTGCCAGATGCACCCCACAACACCTGTCAGCCTTGATGCGATCACTGTGGGAGATTCTATGGTTTCTGGCAATGGCATCAGGGTTGCCAGGTGCTCGCCACGGCATCTTCAGCGCCAGCTCGCGATGCGCCGCGCGGGCGGCGCTCGATCTCACAGGCGCTGCATACCTTGTGGCCAACACCTCTCAGCCCTGATGTGCTCTCTGTGGGAGCTGGCTTGCCGGCGATGGTCCGCAACGCGGCCTCAAATTGCTTAACTGACTGGCATCAGGGCTGAGGCTCGCCTTTTTGGGCGAGCCGCTTTTTCGTCAAAGGATGGGTTTACCGCCGGTGACGGCGTACCGTGACCCACTGATGTAACTGGCCTCATCGGAGCCCAGCAGCACATAGATTGGCGCGACTTCCACCGGCTGCCCTGGGCGTCCCATGGGATAGCTGGAACCGAAGTTTTTTACCGCCTCGTCGGGCATGGTGGCCGGGATCAAAGGCGTCCAGATAGGTCCAGGCGCAACGCAATTGACCCTGACTCCCTTCTTCCCTAGCAACTGGGCCAAACCCGCCGTGAAGTTGGCAATGGCACCTTTGGTCGTTGCATAGGCCAGCAGGCTTGGAGAGGGATCGTCGGAGTTCACCGAGCTCGTATTGATGATCGAGCTGCCCTTTGGCATGGAAGGTAGTGCTGCCTTGCAGATCCTGAAGATGGCCGTGATGTTGGTGTCGAAGGTTTTCACCCATTCATCATCGTCGATTTCTTCCAGGGTCTCATGGGTCATCTGGAAGGCGGCGTTGTTGACCAGGATATCGATGCGCCCAAACTGTTTTACGGTCTTTTCGACGATATCTTGGCAGTGCTGTTTCTGGGCCAGGTCACCGGGTAGCAGAAGACATTGTCGGCCTGCAGCTTCGACCCAGCGTGCAGTCTCCCGAGCGTCTTCATGTTCATTGAGGTAGGCGATGGCGACGTCAGCACCCTCGCGGGCATAGGCGATGGCGACCGCTCGCCCGATGCCGCTGTCAGCACCGGTGATCAGTGCAATCTTGCCTTCCAGGCGATTGTGGCCGGTATACGACTGCTCACCACAGTCTGGGTAAGGCTCCATCTTGCGTTGTGAACCGGGAACGCTTTGCGGCTGGGACGGGAAGGGCGGAGTAGGGAAATCGCGCATGATAGAAGCTCCTGCAGTTGAGAACGCTCTTACCGTTTCGAAGCATCGGATGCCTGTGCGTTGGGTTGAATATGCACCCGGCACGACGAGCGGTGCCCTACTCGAATGCGAATTGAATTTCAGGTTGCATCGTTTGTTCTACTGAGCTGACCTCCTCGCGCTCTTCTCGCCGGGAGCCGTATTGCAGGAGGAACAAGTGCCTCGAATCATTACCCCCGCGACCCCGGAGCATGAAATCAGCGAACACAACGCCAGGATGTTCGGCTCCCCCAAAGAGCGTCTGGACTTCTACCGGCGTGAGATCCAGTACGAAACCAGCATTCTGGCCAACCGTACCGACGCCTACCTGGCTGCCCAATCCTTTCTGGTCATCGCCTTCGTGTCCTCCATGGGCAACCTCAATCAAGGATGGGGAGAGATGTTCACGCTGATCGTGCCAGCGTTCCTCGCCTTGCTGGGTGTGCTGAGCTCGCTCAATGCTTGGCCTGGGATCCGGGCGGCGTACAACATCATCGATCACTGGCAGCTAAAGCAAAGCAACTTGCTACAGAGCGAGCCCATGATGGGGTTGGCTTACGACGAATCGCCGCTGTTCTGCGAAGCGGAGACTTCCCGAGCAGGGCATCGAAAGTCGCTGCTGTTTTCGCTGCGTACACCATGGATTTTTCTAGTGTTCTGGTTGCTGTTGGGGATCTATTCCGTGTACATCCAATTGGTGTGATAACGCCTCACCCGGCAAAGTATGGCCCCCTGGAAAGGGGGCCGATGTGCAGAGAAAAGGGTCAGCCAGTCAGCGCCTTGATCAACTGCTCATTGAAGGCCGGAATATCGTCCGGTTTGCGGCTGGTGATCAGGTTGCCATCCACCACTACTTCTTCATCAACCCAGTTACCGCCCGCGTTGCGAATATCGTCCTGCAACGTCTTGTAACTGGTCATGCGCTTGCCCTGGGCCAGACCGGTCGACACCAGCAGCCAGGCACCGTGGCAGATGACCGCCAATGGCTTGCTTGCCGAGTTGTGGCTTTTCACCAGCTTCTGAGCGCCGGGTATTAGGCGGATGCTGTCGGAATTCTGCACGCCGCCCGGCAGCACGATGGCGTCATAGAGATCCAGGTGGGCACTGTCGAACGTTGCATCCACGGCAAATTCGTCGGCGGGCTTGTCGTGGTTCCAGCCGCGTACCGTCCCTTCCTTGTCACTCAGAATGTCGACCACGGCGCCATTTTTTTCCAGGGCTTCACGCGGGCCGGTCAGCTCGATCTGTTCAAAGCCATCGGTGACCAGGAAGGCCACACGCTTGCCGCTCAATTGTTCACTCATCGTTGAATCTCCGTTTTCGATAGACATGAAAGGGGAGGCCAGTGCCAGACGCAAAGTTCAAAAGATCAGGCCTCAGTGGCGTCTGCGTTGCGCATGGGTGATCACAAACCCGGCGAGGAAGCCGATGACGGCCGCGCTCAGCAAGAGCGGTATCCTGTCTTTGCGGGTTAAAGCGAGGCTGCCCACCGTCTCGGGTTTACGGTTGAATCCCGTAGGCGGTTGATGCTCTGCATGGATGTCGTCGGCCACGGCATTCACGTCCAGTTTGGACAACTTCAATGCCGTGCCATCCACCAAGGTCAGCGTCAGGTCTTCGATGTCGCCTGCCGCCCGATCCGGGAATATCGGTTCGCCTGTAGCATCGAGGTTGTCGTATATGAAGCGCTTGCCCTCCAGCCAGCCAACGGCAGTGAGTAGCTCGGGGCCGAGGAAGTATTTTCCGTCAAGGAAGAAGCCTGGAAACTGGTGAGCGCGTTCGACGTTCTCTACGGAATAACGCTCACCGGCTTTCATGCCGGTTATGGGATCAATCATGAGCACGACCTCCATTTGCTGGTAAAGCGATGGAGGTTGGATAAAACTGGCCTGTTCCGACAGGCTGACCAGTGGGCAGCCTTCCAGACACTCGCGGGTGTACTCGCTGATTTCACGTCGTATTTTGCCGCCTGGCTTTTCGATTGAATTTTTCTCGTCCATCTACCCTCACAGACGCATGAACTAAAGGGAGAGACTCACGTGGCTGGACAGCAACTATATGTAATCGACTACACGCTCCATGGCAGAAGCCGAACGTTCATCATCCGTTTGGAAAAAATGGACAACGCCGTTGCCTGGCATTGGGCAAGCTGCGATGCAGGGGTCGGCATCATTCCCAGATTCTGTCAGCAGAACATCAAGAGGGTCAGCCGGCCCATGGCCGAGCGCTACGGCATCGCGAATGTGAAATGGCGATTGGCAGGCGATGGCCCAGAGTTCATTGCGCCGCCTATCGCTGTCGAAACATTTTCCGGCACGAGTGTGGGCGATTAGCGGCCTGTCAGCATTGCGCTGGGCTCGCCCGGGCTGAGCTTCCTGCAGCTTGATGTCGCCCAGTCCAGTGGGCGTGGCGACGGATCCTCACAAAGGCAAGGACATGCAGTTCGACCGACACCTCACCCAACCCGTGCAGTATGACGACCTGGTGGGTACCATCGAGTCGCTGTGTAAAAGCGCGTCATCCTGAACTCTTGGCAGCAAGCCCTCAGTGCTGAGCTTTCAGGGCCGAGGGTGAGCTGGATTGCGGCTTGATGACGGTAGGGCCTCACTTATCTGAGCTCCAGGAAGCCTTCTCGCCTAAGTAATTCCACATTCGTAGGTTTTACCGCCACGTGACTGAGTTCTGCGACAGAAAACCATCGGCATTCCACGATCTCGTGTGATGGTCGAGGCTGCATGGACGCTGCAACATTCATGCGATAGAGCCAGTGCTCCTCTCCAGGTAGCACGCTGTGCCCGAGAAACTGAGCGTCGGTAAGTTGGAGGCTGGTTTCTTCACGCAACTCTCGACAGGCCGCTTCGAGCTGGGTCTCGCCGGGATCAATCTTCCCGCCGGGCAGTGACCACTCAGGGGCTTCCTTACGCACCATCAGAATTTTTCCGGCTTGCAGGCAAATGACAGTCGAATGCAACTCTCTCGATTGGCTCATGGCGGTTCCTCCGATATGAACGGAAGGCCAGAACCACACGCAAAAGTTCATGTCGCAAGGTGAACGGCTTGACTAGCCCAGCGCCTACCCAAAGCCGCGGTGTGATGACCGACCTGAACCCTTCCTGCGCCGCGATGGTCATCATAAGCGACACAGGCACGATTTAGTCCCGGTGGGAGCCTGCGGGATCCCGTCCAGACAGGAATAGGGGTCAACGCGTGAAGGGAATGGATACTGCTACAGCCAGGCGCAAAGGCATCAAGCTGCGCGCCACGGTGATTTATCGCAAGAACGGAGAAGTCCTTTTTGTGCGCAAACGCAACGCCAAATGGAACCTGCCAGGGGGGCGTGTCGAGCGAGACGAGACACCGCTACAGGCGGCGATACGCGAGATGGCCGAAGAAACCGGGCTAGCGTTCGATGAGCTGCGCTACCTCACGATGTACCGCGAGGATAAGGTCATCCACTATCTGTTCGAAGCCCGTAAAGCAGATGACAAGCCTCGCGCCCGGAGTGAAATCGTCGCCTGCCGCTGGATCAAGGCCGCAGATGTCTCGAAGCGCCGTGTGCGTCGCCCGATCAGGAGCATCCTGAAGCGCTGCGCCTGAAAGCAGGTTCGGCATGTCCGGGCCTGGCCGCTGCCCCATAATCTGCCAGCAAAATAATTTCTACAGTCATTTTGATGAGCTATGGTTAAGTCTCACAACCATAAGACTAAAGTCGTAGGAGGCCGGCATGCGTATTCGCGGTGGTGTTTTTTGGGATTGGGCGGATCCGGTGCTTCATCATCGGTCTCACGGCGAAAAAATGGATGACGGCACTTCAATAGATGTGCAAGTCAGGCTTTCACGGGTTGGCCAGACTCAGATGTTCATCGGGATTTATGCCGGCTGTGGAATGGCCCGTCATGAAGAGGCCTTCGACTCGCGACCTGGCGAATCCATGACTCGGGCGCTCGCCTGGGGAGTGGAGCGTGCAAGGTGTTTGGCAACTGACCAGCAGCTTGCCGTGAAGCAGATTGTGTAGAACCGCAGCTAGACGCTTCACCCGGTGGTCGTTGCACCAAACTGCTCTCGACCGCCCATCCCGAAACGTGACCACTTAGGCGTTACTGAGATTTTTCTAAAAGCCAGGCCCACTTGGCATCGTCAGGGTCATTGAACGGCAAACAATCATCCAGTGCTTTAAACGCATTGAACTGAAACTCGGCCCGGATGCGGAGTTTTTCCAGTTCTGTACAGGAGATGTCTGCTGCTCCTCTCTCATAAGCGCAACCCGCGCCTGCGCGCGGGTTCCAGCCAACACTATTTTTTGCCGGGCAGTACTGAGCTCAGGACCTGCTTGGCGGTCTGCACGATGACCCCGGCTTGATCCGGGTCGCCCTTGATCAAGGTGCTGGCGAATTTCTTAGCCTGTTCCAGCTTGATGTGCGGGGGAAGGGGAGGCACATCCGGGTCGGTCTTGAATTCGATCAACACCGGCCTGTCCGCCGCCAGCGCGCGCTCCCAGGCGCCGGCAATGTCTTCTTCCCGCTCCACATAGATGCCCTGCAAACCGATGGAAATGGCGAACAAGTGATAGGGCACGTCAGGGATCGACTGTGAAGCCTCGAACTTTGGGTCGCCTTCCATCACACGTTGCTCCCAGGTTACCTGGTTGAGGTCTTCGTTGTTGAACACCGCACAGATCCACTGCGGGTTCTCCCACTGGCGCCAGTACTTGGCAACGGTGATCAGCTCGGCCAGGTTGTTCATCTGCATTGCGCCGTCGCCCACCAGTGCCACCACACTGCGCTGCGGGTGAGCGAATTTGGCGGCGATGGCATAGGGCACCGCCGCGCCCATGCTGGCCAGGCCGCCGGACAGCGAGCACTGCATGCCCTGGCGGATCTGCAGATCGCGGGCAAACCAGTTGGCGCATGATCCCGAGTCGCTGGTGATGATGGCCTGGTCAGGCAGGCGAGGGGAGAGTTCATGCACCACGCGCTGCGGGTTGATCGGGTCGGCTTTGACCAGTGCGCGTTTTTCCAGGGTCTTGTCCCAGTGCGCGCGCCAGCTTTCGACCTTGTCGCGCCAGCGGCGCTCGCTTTTGTGCTCGAGCAGCGGCAACAGGGCGCGCAGGGTTTCGCTGGCATCGCCGACCAGGTTGACTTCCATTGGATAGCGCAGGCTGAGCATGTCCGGTTGCAGGTCGATCTGCACGCCACGGGCCTGGCCTTCCTTGGGCAGGAACTCGGCATAGGGGAAGCCGGAGCCGATCATCATCAAGGTGTCGCACTCGTTCATCAACTGGTAGCTCGGTTCAGTACCGAGCAGGCCGATGGAACCGGTGACCCAGGGCAAATCGTCAGGCAGCACGGCCTTGCCCAGCAGCGCCTTGGCCACGCCGGCACCGAGCTTTTCGGCCACGGCGATGACTTGCTCGGTCGCCTGCAAGGCGCCGGCACCGACCAGAATCGCAACCTTTTTCCCGGCATTGAGTACCTCGGCCGCCCTTTGCAGGTCAGCGTCGAACGGCACGACCTTGGGCTTGCTGTAGCCAATGCCCGAATGCACCGTGCCGTGTGCCCTTGCCGGCTCCTGGTAGGGCAGGTCCTGTAAGTCATTGGGCAGGATGATGGCGGTGACCCGGCGTTCGCCGACGGCAGTACGCACTGCGCGGTCGAGCAGGTGCCGCACCTGCTCCGGGGTCGACGCCTGCTGTACGAAGGCGCCGGCAACATCCTTGAACATCGACAACAGGTCCAGTTCTTGCTGGTAATGCCCGCCCAGCGCCGCGCGCGCCTGTTGGCCGACTATGGCCAGTACCGGTTGGTGATCCATGCGTGCATCGTACAGGCCGGTCAGCAGGTGCGAGGCGCCGGGGCCGGAAGTGGCGATGCACACGCCGAGCTCTCCGGTGAACTTGGCGTGAGCGCTGGCCATGAATGCGGCCATCTCTTCATGGCGGGCCTGGATGAATTCAATCTTGCCGTTGGCTCGGCTCAATGCACCAAACACGCCATTGATGCCATCCCCCGGGTAGCCGAAGATGCGTCGAACGCCCCACTGGTACAAACGCTCGACCAGGAAGTCGCCTACTGTCGTTGTCATCGTCTTTTCCCTGTCTGTGATCGATAGGGTCTGGACTGGGCCGCGAAGGGGAAAGTTTCAACAGGTTGTACATGGTCAGCCCGCAGGAACCTCGGGACAGGCATGGCTTCTCAAGGACATGCCCACCTGATCAGGATGCCTTCATGTATGCCATCGACAGCAACACCCAGCCCCTGCAGGCCTTGCGGTTCGAGGATGACGGCGCAACGCCCAATAGCCGCTTTCCCGTGTTGCTCTACCGCCTGCAACTGGCGCCTGCGCATGACATTGCCGGCGCGTTCGAGGCCTTGTTCGCCGCCCACCAGTGGACCCCGCTGTGGCGTGCCGGGATTTTCGATTACCACCATTTCCACCCCAACGCGCACGAGGTGCTTGGCGTTGCCCGCGGCCATGCCCGGATAATGCTGGGTGGCGCAGCGGGCCAGGCGCTGACGGTCAAGGCGGGTGATGTTCTGGTGTTGCCAGCAGGGACGGGGCATCGCTGCATGGCGTCCAGCGACGACTTTCTGGTCGTGGGCGCCTATCCCCAAGGCCAGGAAGATTACGACATCCAGCGACCAGAACTTGCCGCTCACCAGCAGGCGTTGGCACGTATCGCCCGAGTGCCACACCCTGAGCAGGACCCGGTAGGCGGAGCTTACGGTGCCCTGATGAGACTCTGGCAGTGATCAGCAACTGATGGACGCGTTCAAGGTTTTCAACGCAAAACCATTCGCCTGGCTTCATGCCTGTCGCTTGATCCATCAGGGTGCAAGCTCCTGTGAGGTTCATACGTTGTCAGGGCCCATCGTCCCGGATGCCGCCCCTGGAACAAGGATCACCTTGCGGCACTTGTCCTCTTTTTGAGCGAACATCTTGTAACCCATCGCTGCCTCCTCCAACGCAAGGCGGTGGGTCACGATCATTTCGGGCTGCAGGCGCCCGGCTTCGATATGTTCGAGTAGCTCGGGCAGGTACTTCTGCACATGGGTTTGACCCATCTTGAAGGTCAGGCCTTTGTCGAATGCATCACCGAACATGAAACCATGCATGAACCCTGCGTAGACGCCGGGCACGCTGACTACGCCGCCACGTCGCACAGCCGCGATGCTCTGGCGCAGGGCCTTGCCGTTGCTGCCTTCCAGTTTCAAGGCCGTCATCACGGTTTCCGTGGTGCTGCCTTTGGCTTCGAACCCGACCGCATCGATGACCGCGTCTACGCCACGCATGCCCGGTGTATGGCGAATGATACTGTCGGCAGGATCATCATCCTTTTCAAAGTTGATCGGGATCACGCCGTAGGCTTGCTGGGCGTAGGCCAACCGGTAGTCGTTGTCATCGACCATGAAGACGGTGTGAGCGCCCAACATCGTTGCGCAGGCGGCACTCAGCAGGCCAACTGGCCCCGCGCCGTAGATCGCTACCGATGAACCTTGGCCGATCTGGGCATTGGTGACCGCTTGCCAAGCGGTAGGCAGGATGTCGGAGAGGAACAGCACTTTGTCGTCGGCGAGGGTCGTAGGCACTTTGAATGGCCCGACATTGCCTTTGGGTACCCTCACGTAATCAGCCTGGCCTCCAGGGATGCCGCCATACAGATGGCTGTACCCGAACAAGGCAGCGCCTGGTGGGATGCGCTTTTTGTTCAGGATCGATCCGCGACCGGTATTGGTTGTTTCGCAGGCAGCGAACAGATCGTGCTGGCAGAAGAAGCAGCTGCCACAAGCAATCACAAACGGGATCACGACGCGGTCGCCAACCTGCAGGTTCGTTACATCTCTGCCGACGTCTTCGACGATGCCCATGAACTCGTGGCCGAAGATGTCGCCGGGTTCTGTTTCCGGAATCTTGCCGCGATACAGATGAAGGTCCGAACCGCAGATGGCGGTCGCAGTGACCCGGAGAATGATGTCGTCTGCGTCCTGGAGAGTGGGGTCAGGGACAGTGTCGACCCTGACATCATTGGCGCCGTGGTAGGTCAGTGCTCTCATGGTCTTGCTCCTGCATCACAAAAACGTGGGGGTATGCAAAGGAAGGCTTCTGGGCAGGCAAAGTTTAGACCAGCCGGTCAAGTGGTGGTGCGATGCAGGCGGGGCTGTGGTTTCTTTGCCCGTTTCATTCAATGAGCTAGGCTGATTAGGCGCTTGGGGACGGGAAGAGGGCCGCAATGAGACTGTACGACTTCATAGAGTGTGATATGGGGAGCATTCTCCAGGCTTGGGAGGATTTCGCTCGTTCGGTCGAGACGGACTTACCCGCGCAGGATTCAGCCGGCCTTAGAAATCACTCCGAGAAGATTCTGCGCACCATTGCCGCTGATATGCGCACTGCCCAGACTGCGTATCAGCAGTCCGAGAAGGCGCAGGGCCGAGGCCCTCGACAGAGCAGTGATACAGCGGCCCAGACGCATGCGATTACGCGCTTGATAGCGGGCTTTTCGATGGACCAGATGGTCTCTGAGTACCGGGCGTTGCGCTCCAGTGTCCTGACACTCTGGCTGGCCAAAGAAACCCTGCGGGACGCAGAGCATGTGCAGGACATGATCCGTTTTAACGAGGCGATAGACCAAGCCTTGGTGGAATCCATAGCGGCTTATGGCGCAGCAGTGGAATCAACCCGAAAAATGGTGCTGGCAGTGCTTGGCCATGATTTGCGCTCCCCATTGGGGGCGGTACTCATGGCGGGTGATCTCATACTGCGGCAGGAAGCGCCGGGTGAGAAGGTAAAACTGCTCGCCTCGCAGGTGTGTAACAGCGCACGCCGGGCTAACAACATGGTGAACGATCTTCTGGACCTGGCGCGCTGTAATCTGGGCACCGGTATCCCGGTGCACCTGCAGCACGTGGAGTTAAACCTCATCTGTAGCTCGGTCATCGAGGAATTGCGCATGGCGTCCCCACAGGCGACGATCATCTTCAACGAAACCGCGCGTATCAGTGGTCAGTACGATCCTGATCGCATGGCTCAGGTTTTCTCCAACTTGATTGGCAATGCCCTGCGCCATGGTGACTCAACGCTACCCATCGATGTTTCCCTCTTCAGTGAAGCCGGCGTTTCACGCTTCAGCGTGCACAATTCAGGAGAGCCGATTCCCGAGGAAGTCATGCCCTATCTGTTCAAGCCTGAGGGGCGGTATTCAAGCTACGCGGCAGAAGAAAAGGGCTCAGCCGCCGGACTGGGACTGGGGCTGTTCATCGCCGCGGAAATCGTCGCCAGCCATGGTGGCAGGATCGAGGTCGAGTCATGCGCTGAACGGGGGACGACCTTCCTGGTCACCCTGTCCTGATTCGGACGGAAAACAGCCGCCGGGGCCTGCCGTACCGCTCGCTGTGCGGTACGAACTCGATGCTGCGCTTTTCGATCTTCATTTTATTATCCTTTAACCAGGCGACGAAGCCCGCGGCATGTAGGCGCTTTTTCATCGCGCCACCTGCGCCTTCACTGTCTCAAGGCCAGGCTGGCCATCCCATGTAGTCACGCCCGCGAGCCAGCCATCGAGCACCTGGGGGTTCTGTTTCAACCAGGCGCGTGCCGCAGCCTCTGGCTCCATCTTTTCATAGAGGATGGAGCCCATGATGTGGTTCTCCATATCCAGGGTGAAGCTCAAGTTCTTCAGCAGTTGCCCAACGTTCGGGCACTCGTCTGCATAACCTTTGCGGGTACTGGTATAGACGGTGGCATCGCCGAAGTCGGGGCCGAAATACTTGTCGCCCCCGGTCAGGAACTTCATCTTGAAGCGCGTGTTCATCGGGTGTGGCTCCCACCCGAGGTACACGATCGCCTGATCACGCCGCTTCGCCCGCTCGACCTGGGCAAGCATGCCCGACTCACTCGACGCGACCACAGAGAACCCGGCATCTCCAAGGCCGAAGGCGTTCTCGCTGATCGCCTTGAGCACTGCGTTGTTGCCGCCATCACCAGGCTCAAGGCCGTATATCTTGCCGCCCAGCTCATCCTTGAACCTGGCGAGGTCGGCGAAGTCTTTCAACCCTCTGTCCCAGAGCGTCTGTGGTACTGCCAAGGTGTACTTTGCATGCTGCAGGTTGACCCGCACGATATCGATGGTGTTGGCATCGCGATGAGGTTTGAGATCTGGCTCCATGGTGGGCAACCAGGTACCTAGAAAGACGTCCATGTTCTTGCCATCAGCCAAGGCTTTGAATGTGAGGGGCACACCCACGAGCGTCGACTTGGTTTGATAGCCAAGGCTTTTCAACAGGGTTGTGGCGATGGCTGTTGTGGTCTGGATGTCAGTCCAGCCGGGATCGGACATCCTCACCAAACGGCACTGGGAAGGTTCCGCTGCGTAGGTGTCAGCACAAAGAACCAGGGCGGAGCAGAGCACGGCGCGCAATACATGTTTCATGACGCAAATCCTCTCTGTAGCAGCTACGGGAAGCGGCAGTTTTTTGTTATTCAGAGGCAACGCAGTCTTGTTGTTTTATCGGTACGCTAACGGGCTGCTCAACGACGAATCCCGATCACGCGCCCGCAGTAACCGGGGCGCGGCAGTGAGCGATGGGCTTGGTAGATAGCGCTGATCTGCGCTTCGACAGACGTTGCGAATTTCGCCGCACGCCCAGCTTCACGGGCAATGTTCATGAGCATTTGTTCACTCACAGCCAAAAGCTCCCCGTCCTGGGGGCGATACAGGTGATGGACGATGTGCAGCCGCTTGCTGTCATGGTCTATCACTTGGGTAAACACCTGGATGTCCTCGCCCAGCCGGGTTTCGCTCAGATAATTGATGTGGGCTTCCAGCGTGTACAACGTATGGCCATGGGTTGCCCGGCCCTGCGCGTCGAGACCGATGTGGTCCATCAGTGCATCGGTGGCATGGCTGAAAAGCAGGAAGTAGAAGGCATCGCGCAGATGTCCGTTGTAGTCGATCCAGTCTTCGACGATGGTGGCCTGGTGAATCAGCAGCAAATTATTCACGAATATGTCCTTGCAGAAGTCGTGGGGGCATTTCAGAGGTCGAGAACCAGGCTTTCTGAAAGTGACCGGGAAACGCAGATCATCATCACATCGTTGTTCTTGCGTTCGGCTGCTGTCAGCACGCTGTCGCGATGGTCGGGGATACCGTCCAGGACGCAAATTTCGCATGAGGCGCATGTCCCCTCCCGGCAAGAGCTTTCAACGCGAAGGCCGTTCGCCTCGAGCACCTGAAGAATGCTTTTGTCCGCAGGCACTTCAAACGCCCTGCCGGTCCTGGCCAGCTGCACGGTGAAAGGTTTATCCACTGCCTGGCTTTTCGGTTCCTTGGGCGTAAACCACTCGAAATGCACCTGCTCATCGGGGAAGCTGCTCGCCGCTGCTTCGACGGCAAGCATTAGCGGGGTAGGGCCGCAGGTATAGAAATGGACATCGGGCGATTGCCGGCTGACTGCTGCTGCAATATCGAACAAGCCACCTGCCTCATCATCGGCATGCAAGGTGACCCGCTCGCCAAAGCCACGCAGTTCCTCCAGGAAGGCTGCTCGCTGGCGGCTGCGTACCAGGTAGAACAGGTGCCAGGGGCGCTGATTGGCTTCGCACCACTGGATCATCGACCACACCGGTGTAATGCCGATACCGCCGGCGAAGAACACGAACCCTGGTGCATCCTCTTGCAGTGCGAAGTGATTGCGTGGCGGGCTGATTTTCAGCGTGTCACCCACACGCAGTGCCTGGTGTACATGGCGTGACCCGCCACGACTGGTCGCAGACAAGCCAACGCCCACGCAGTAGCGGTGGTTTTCGCGTGCATCGTTGCACAGCGAGTATTGGCGCACGATATCGCCAGGCAAATGCAGCTCGGTATGGGCGCCAGGTTTGAAGGGCGGCAGCGCTTCACCCGACGGCGAGCGCAGCTCGATGACCATGACACCTTTGGCTTCGGCTATCAGGTCGGTTATCTGTAGGGTCAAGACTTCATCAGGCATGGCACACCTCACGCAACGGCAAACCGGTCCGGGACGGGGAGGCGTCCCGGGCCCACACTCAACGGCGCCGCAGTGGTGCGGTTGCCTTCAACATGTGCGTAATCAATTCATCCCGATTAGTTGCGAGCGATGCCCAGCTGTTGGCACCGGCCTGCTGGTTAACGCCCTCTACCAACAGGCTGGCTGTATCGGCATCGAGACGCGGATCACCCAGGTCGTCCCACCAACCGTTGAAACTGTCGGTGTATTTCTGGCAGAAAGCGCTCAGGCCGTCCGGTCCGCCACCCAGGTGGAACAGCAGGGTGGGGCCCATTGCAGCCCAACGCAGGCCCGGGCCTGCCCATACCGCCTTGTCGACGTCTTCCACGCTGGCGACGCCGCTCTTGACCAGGTGAATGGCTTCTCGCCACAGCGCGGCCTGAAGGCGGTTGGCGACATGCCCCTTCACTTCACGGTTGACTCGGATGGTCACCTTTCCAACCAGGTCATAGAAACGTTCAGCCTGCTCGACCACACCCGCAGCGGTCTTGTCGTTGCCCATGACCTCTACCAGCGGGATCAGGTGCGGTGGGTTGAAGGGGTGGCCGAGAATGAAGTGTGATGGGTTCTTCCAGCCCGCTTGCATCTCACCCAGGCGCAGGCCCGAGGCGGACGAAGCTACGATGGCACCTGGCTTGAGGGCCGCCTCAAGAGTGGCGAACAGCTCGTGCTTGATGGCAATGCGTTCCGGCACGCTTTCCTGCACGAAGTCAGCGTGCTGCACGGCGCTCGCCACATCGGCATGGAAGCTCAGCTGGCCAGGCTCGGCGGTTACCAAACCTAGCTCGCGCAGCGTCGGCCAGGCATTGTCGATGTAGCTACGCACATCGGCCTCCATGGTCGGCGACGGGTCGTACACCGCAACGTTGCGCCCCGATGCCAGGAACAGTGCAGCCCAGCTGGCACCGATTACACCAGCGCCAATTACCGCGACATTTTGGAACTCACTCATTGGAAGAACCTCGGTTGTAGGGGGAAGCACTGGCCAGGCCGCCATCAACGACAATGCACTGGCCGGTAATCAAGCGCGCCGCGTCGGCTCACCCATGCGCCAGCATGACGTGACGCACACTGGTGTAAGCGTCGAGCGCGAACACCGACATGTCGCAACCGTGGCCTGAGCCCTTCATGGCGGCCCAGGGCATTTCTGGCGTGGCAACACCATGGGTGTTGACCCAGGTGAAGCCGTAACGGAGCCGGCTGCTGGCCTCCATGGCTCGACCGCTGTCACGCGTCCAGATCGACGAGGCCAGGCCGTAGCGCGTGGTGTTGGCGATTGCCACCGGGTCCTGGTCCGGGGTGAATCGCGATACCGAAATCACCGGGCCGAACATCTCCTGAACTGCGATTTCAGCATGGTGGTCAACGTCGGCAACCACGGTGGGGCGGTAGAAGAAGCCACCTCCTGGCTCTACCGTGCCGCCGGTCACAATCTCGGCGTAGGCGCGTGCGCGGTCGACGAACCCCGCCACGCGTTGCCGGTGCACTTCGGTCACCAGCGGGCCCATCTCTGTTCCAACCGCCCTCGGCGGGCCCACCTTGATTGATGCAGCCGCTTCAGCCAGGGCACTGACGAGGCGGTCGTAGAGCTTGCTGGCGACCAGCACCCTGCAAGGCTGCGCGCAGTCCTGCCCGGCATTGAAGAACGCAGTGGCGCGCAGCGTTGCGACCAGTTTCCCGACGTCGGCATCCTCGTAAACGATCACCGGCGCCTTGCCGCCCAGCTCGACATGCACCTGACGCATCTGCTGGGCAGCCGCGCGCATGGCAGCGCTACCAGTTGCCGGCGAGCCGGTGATACTCACCGCTTCGATGCCGTCAGCGTTGATCAGCCGGGCACCGGTCGCAGTACCAACCCCGTGCACGATGTTGATCACGCCCTTGGGCACTACGCCGGCCAGCAGCTCAGCCAGTTTCAGGGTGGACAGCGGCGTCACCTCCGAAGGCTTCAGCACCACGCTGCAACCTGCGGCCAACGGCGCCGCCAGCTTCCAGGCCGCCATCATCAGTGGATAATTCCACGGGGCAATGGCTGCCACGGGGCCAATCGGATCGCGGCGGATCAGGCTCGTATGCCCGGGTACATATTCACCTGCCGCCACACCCGACAGGGTGCGGGCGGCCCCGGCGAAGAACCGAAAGGTGTCGAGGGTCAACGGCATTTCGTCGTCGAGTGCCGATGGCCATGGCTTGCCGACATTCTGGCTCTCCAGAGAGGCCAGCGTTTCGGCGTTTTGCTCGATTACCCCGGCAATGTCCAGCAGCAGTGCAGCACGCTGGGCGGGGGTAGTCTTCGAATAGGTCTGGAACGCTTCTTGCGCGCTGCGCACAGCGCTGTCCAACTGCGCATCATCAGCCTGGCCAACGCTGACGATTTCCTCGCCTGTGGCCGGGTCGATGACAGCCAGGGGTACAGCGGCGCCGTCAACCAGCTCGCCGTTGATCAACATTTTGGTCTGCATGGCGTATCCCCCATCGCGCATCACAAAGTGATCTTGTCGCGACCTTTGAGCCCCAGGCGTGCCCGCGCTTCTTCGGGCGTTGCCACCTTCAAACCGAGGTTTTCGACGATCGAGCGGATCTTCAGCACCTGTTCGGCGTTGCTTTTTGCTTTCTCGCCAGCACCGATGAACAGGCTGTCTTCCAGGCCGACGCGCACGTTGCCGCCGAGCATCGCCGCTTGGGTAGCAAACGACATCTGGTGCTTGCCGGCGGCCAGCACCGACCACTCGTAGTCCTTGCCGAACAGCTTCTGCGCCACGGTATGCATGTGCATGAGGTTGTCCAGGTCGGCACCCACGCCACCGAGCACGCCGAAGACGATCTGGATCAGGAACGGTGGTTTGACCCAGCCCTGGTCGATCACCCAGGCCAGGTTGTACAGGTGGCCGAGGTCATAACATTCGAATTCGAAGCGGGTACCGTGCCCTTCGCCCAGCTCTTTGACGATGTATTCGATGTCGGCGAAGGTGTTGCGGAAGATGAAGTCGCGGGTGCTGTCGAGGAAGGCCGGTTCCCAGTCATGCTTCCAGTTGCTGTACCTGGCCTTCATCGGGAAGATGCCGAAGTTCATCGAGCCCACGTTCAGCGAGGCCATTTCCGGGCTGACCGCCAGTGCCGCACGCAGGCGTTCCTCACGGGTCATGCCCAGGCCGCCGCCGGTGGACACGTTGAGCACCGCATCGCTTTGGCGGTGGATCTGCCCCATGAAGTCCTGGAACAGCTCCGGGCGTGGGTCCGGCTTGCCGGTTTCCGGGTTGCGGGCATGCAGGTGGATGATCGAGGCGCCGGCGTTGGCGGCCTCGATGGAGGAATTGGCGATTTCCTGCGGTGTGATGGGCAGGTATTCCGACATGGTCGGGGTGTGTACGCCACCAGTGGTGGCGCAGGTGATGATCACGGATTTTGGCATGGCGAGGCTCACAGTTTCATGTGTTGTGCTTGGGCGGTAAGGCCGAGGCCGGGCCGCGGGTGCTCAGGGCTTCACGCTGCGTGCGTAGGCGTCGAGTACCAGGCCGTGGAAGTGGTGCAAAGCATGTTCGGACTTGCCTGAGCCATTGGGGTCGGTGACGATCCGGCCCTGATCGAAGGCAGGGGTCTGCATGCCACGCTGGACGTTCTCCACCAGCGATATGTCTTCGACCTGCAGCACTTCGTCGAGGTAGCGAATGGCTTCTTTTTCCATGTCGTCCGGCTCTGGCGTTTCCAGGAAAAAGTCGTAGGTTTCCAGCGTTCGATCAGGGCCCACCGGCACGATGTTGAGCACGATCATCGAACTGCGGCCGGGGTAGCGCATCAGGCAAGTGGTTGGCCATAGCCACCAGACCGCATGGGTGCGCACGCTGGCCTTGGAGGTGTCGTACGCCGAGTTCTGGCCTTTGCCGGCTTCGGCCATATGGCTTGAATAGATGCCGTGGGTCTTGACCTTGTAGGTGTCCATGTCGACCAGGGTGCAGAAGTCCTTGTGCGCGGTCGGGCAGTGGTAGCACTCCAGGAAGTTGTCGACCACGTTCTTCCAGTTCGACTTGATCTCGTAGGTCAGCCGATGGCCGAACGTGAGCTTCTCCACATCCGGCGCCCAGTGCAGGATTTCCCTGGCCAGGTCCCCCGACTGTTCGCGCAGCGGTGCGGCGAGTGGGTCGAGGTTGACGTAGACAAAGCCGCAAAATTCTTCGACTTGCACCGGGCTCAGGTGGATCTGGTCCTTGTCGAAATCCTTCAGGCCGCCAACGTGCGGGGCTGCAACCAGGTTGCCGTTGAGCCCGTAGCACCAGGAGTGGTAAGGGCAGGCGATGCGCCGGGTTTTGCCTTCGCCTTGAAGTACCGGATGAGCTCGGTGCTTGCACACGTTGTAGAAGGCGCGCAGCACACCCTCCTGGTCGCGGACCACGGCGATCGGCTGGCCGGCGATGTCGACGGTGGTGTAGCTGCCAGGCTCACGCACCTTCTCGACATGGCACACCCACTGCCAGCTTTTGCCGATGATTTCCTGCTGATCGAGGCGGAACCATTCCGGCTGGACGTAGGCGTCAGCGCGCAGCGACTGGGACACCAGCGGGTCGGGATCGTAACCCTGCTTGATCGATTCGAATTGGCGGGGATGCAGCAACTCAGACATATCAACGGCCCTTTTATTATCACGAGCGTCGGGGTGTGCTCGTTCTGTGGCGTTGATAGTGGTCTGGTTGAAATACGGAAAATTTTCATATTTCGCCGATTTATGTGTTTATTTCGTCGGCGTCGTTTTTAGATATGTGATGACAATGCACGACAAAAATCACCGGTCCGTTGCCACTTGGTGCATCGGCCAAGCCCGGTAATTGAAGGGCACACGACCATCCTGGCGGTCCTGGCGCGGGGTCAGGCCGAAGCGTTCCCGGTAGACTTTGCAGAAGTGCGATTGATTGGCAAAGCCCGAGGCCACGCCAACCTTGGTCAGGGCCATGCTGGTCTGCGTCACCAACCCACGGGCGCGATCCAGACGGATATCGCGGTAGTACAGCGCGGGTGTTTTATGGGTTATGTCACGAAACAGGCGGTCGAGCTGGCGCTGTGAGATGCCTACCCGTTCACTGATCGCCGGGATGCTGATCACCTCTTCCAGGTGCGTTTCCATCAGCTTGATCGCCTGCATGATCGCCGGGGGTATGGTATGCCCCAACGGCTGGTGGTCTTGCGGATTCTGCTGGGTGCTGCCGGGTCGAAATTGCGGGTGGAACAAGTAACGCGCAGCCTCGTTGGCGACAGTCTCGCCCTGCATGTTGCGGATCAGTTGCAAAGCGGTATCGGTCGCCGCTGCGCCGCCACAGCACGTGAAGCGATTGTCATCGAAGACGTACAGGTCCTCGACGATGGTCACGTCCGGGTACAGCTCTATCAGCGCATCTATGTGTTCGTAATGGCCGGTTGCGCGCCGCCCGCTCAACAAGCCTGCTTCTGCCAGCAAGAACGTGCCGGTGTCGATCGCACCCAGCATGCAACCTTTGCTTGCCCAGCTCCTGAGCAGGCTCTGCAACCGCGCGTCATGGAATTTTTCGGGCGTCCAGCTGCAGGAGAGCACTACCAGGTCCCAGTGCGCGTTACGCACTTTGGCCAACGACTGGGTAAACAGGTCCATACCATTCGACGCCCGAATCCCTCCGCCTTCGAGCGAGGCAAACTCCCAGTGATAATGGGCTTCTCCACTGAGGTAATCGGCTGCCCGGAATGGGTCGACAAAGGCAGAGGTGGCGGCTGCATTGAAATAGGGAAACACAATGACTAGGAACCTGAACACGCGCATCTCCAAACGTCTGGTCGACCTCAATCATAAGGCAGGACGAGTTGGGCAGCTTGTCTGAGGGCGGTGACCAGCTGTTCAACTGAGTCACTATGCCCGTATAGGGATGAAGACTCGTGGAGCGGGCATGTTCCAAGGGACAGACCAGCGGATGGGCCTGGGGTAGAAGCACAGCGGGCGCTCTCTGACGGCTTTACATTCACTGCGTATGATAATAAGGTTTTAATCATACGTAGCGTATGTATGTTTTGCCCGGCCATTCATGTGAATGCGGCTGGTAGTCGATAAGGAGAGTCGAGAATGTTCAGCAGCTACCGCGAGTTGTTCCAGGCAAAAGGCGCCAAGGGTTTTGCCCTGGCCGGCCTGTTGGCCAGGGTTGCGCTGCCTATGACGGGTATCGGGATCATCACCTTGTTGTCGCAGACCCGCGGCAGCTATGCCCTGGCAGGGGCCGTGTCGGCCACCTACGTGTTGACCTATGCCTTGCTGTCACCGCAGACCTCCCGGCTGGTCGACCGCTACGGTCAGCGCCGGGTATTGCCGGCTGCTGCCGGGGTCAGTGTGCTGGGCATCCTGCTGTTGCTGATTTGCAGTACCTGGCAAACTGCCGCCTGGACGCTGTTCGCTGGCGCCGCGCTGGCTGGGTTCATGCCCAGCATGTCGGCGATGGTGCGTGCACGCTGGTCCGCCATCTACCGCGGCAAGCCGCAGTTGCAGACGGCCTTTTCCCTTGAGACCGTGCTCGATGAAGTGACCTTCATTGCCGGCCCACCGGTTTCAGTGGGCATGAGCGTGGCGCTGGCCCCCCAGGCTGGGTTATTGGCAGCCGCAGTACTGCTGGCCATTGGGGTTTTGGCCCTTGCCGTACAGGTCGGCACCGAGCCGCCGGTAGCGGCCACCGCGGTCAGTGGTCAGGGCACGGTATCGGTGTTTCGCCTGGCCGATGTATGGCTGCTGACCCTGCTGATGGGCGCGATGGGGGTCATCGTTGGTACGGTCGACATTGTCAGCGTGGCCTTTGCCGAACAGATGGGCACACCGGCTGCAGCCAGCGTGGTGCTTTCCTGCTATGCCATCGGTTCCTGCGCAGCGGGGCTGGTGTTCGGTGCAATGCAACTGGCTACACCCCTGCGCAAGCTGCTTCTGCTGGGCGGTGCAGCCACGGCGCTAACCACCTTGCCGTTACTGCTGGCGGGGAACATTTTCGGGTTGGCCGCTGCGGTGCTGGTCGCAGGCCTGTTCTTTGCCCCGACCATGATCGTGGCAATGGCGCTGGTGGAGCGTATCGTTCCAGAAAGCAAATTGACCGAAGGCATGACCTGGCTGCTTGCCGGCCTCAACGTTGGGGTTGCCGGTGGGGCGGCGGCAGCGGGGCAGGTGGTCGACCTGCTGGACGCCAAGGCAGGCTTCAATGTTGCGCTATGCGCCGGGGCGGCGGTATTGCTGGTCGCGTTGTGGGGCTATTTGCGTATCCGCGATCAGGCCGAACCGAAGCCCTGGTCGTCGGCTTCGGCCGAAGCCGAACGGAGCCTGCAATCATGAACGCTACGTGGCGCATGCTTGCCAGCGCGTCTGACGATCATGACAATGCAGGCAGGCTGTATCGGTAGATCAGCATTTGCCCCCTTGAACCGCTTTTTCAAATGGAGTCGCGATGGTTCGCCGCACCCGTGCAGCAATGGAAGAAACCCGGGCCTTGCTGTTGGAAGTTGCCCGCCAGGTGTTCACTGAGCGGGGGTATGCCGATACTTCGATGGACGACCTGACCGCCCAGGCGGGCCTGACGCGGGGGGCGCTTTACCATCATTTTGGTGACAAGAAGGGCTTGCTGGCGGCGGTGGTCGATCAGATCGACGCCGAGATGGATGAGCGGCTGCGTACCATAAGCGACACCGCCGAAGATGCCTGGGGCGGCTTTCGCCGACGCTGCCGCGCTTACCTCGAGATGGCACTGGAGCCACAGATCCAGCGGATCGTGCTGCGTGACGCAAGGGCAGTTCTCGGTGGTGGCTCACCTGAGGCGCAGCGGCATTGCATCGACTCGATGCAACGCTTGATACAAGACCTGATCGATCAGGGCGTGGTTGCCAATGCTCACGCTCAGGCACTGGCCGCGTTGATTTATGGCAGCCTGGCAGAAGCGGCTGTCTGGATAGCTGAAGCAGAAGACGGGCATTCACGCCTGGCCCAAGCGACTGCGGCGCTGGAACTGCTGATGCAAGGCATGTTGAACGGTGCGCAGCCGGGTAGCGCTGTTCCAGGGCCGGGTTGATACCGTCGAGCACCAATAGCCAGCTGCGCGCCTTGCGTTGATGCGGGCAGTGCCCCGTTCAATGTCCAGCGCCCGCCAGCGGTGAATACCCGTGCCGGGCATAAAACCGGTCCATTTCATTCGGTTGGGGCGGCCGCTGGGTAAGGAGCTTCACGTAGTGGGGCAGGCGGCTCATCCTTACGTGCAAATCTTCCTGAGTCTGCATGGATATGTAGCCGATCTGGATGAGATAGAGCGCACGTGAGCTGACCTCAGCCGCACCATCCTCAATGCCGAAATGCCGGAACATCCCCCCGAGCGCTTCGATACGCTGGCTATCGGCAGACTCGATCTCCAACGCGATTGCTGGCGATTGCAGCGCCCAGCTGCGCATGGCGAACTCCAGGCGGGCGTCGAACACCGCCGCATCGAACCAGCAGTCCGTTACATTGAGTACGGCTTCCTGCAGGCTCTCGGCATACGCATGCGCCTGCCTGACCAGGTTGCCGGTATTCTTTTCTCGCCAGCGGGCGATGAGCGCTTCGAGCAGTGCATCCCGGTCTTCGAAGAACCAGTAGAAGCTAGTGCGCGACTGCCCCAACTTCTTGGCCAGTGGAAGAATCCGAACCGAATCGATACCCCCCTCCAGCAACATTTCAAAAGCCCCCATGAGCCACAGGTCTGCGTTACCTCGGCCCGCGTTTTCACTCTCGTGGGATCTGTCTGGTTGTGTCATTCCTACCTCAATTCGAACACTAATCACGCATTGGCAGCTCTGCTGCGGACACTGCGGCCTTCGATCCGTGCAGTCAACTCACTTGCAGAATACACCGCTGGTCCGAGGCAGCGGCGCATAAAAAATAGACATACCTGTACTTGCTACTTGACACCTGTGTCTAGAGGTCGCAATCTGCACCCATCGAAGCGTCGTTTGCGCAGCCACGCACTGACCGGATTGACGCTTCGAGCGCCTGGCCGTTGCTCATACAGTTCCAATAAAAACGAGGATGCCGTTATGCGTAGTAATGTGAATCGAAGCCTGGACAGCAAAACCACATCGTTTCATGAGATTCCCGTCGTAGATCTGGCCCCGCTACTGGATGGTTCTGACCGTCAAGCCGTAGCCGAGCAGATCGGGCACATCTGTGAGCACGTCGGTTTTCTCTACATCAAGAACCATGGCGTCCCGCGCGAACTCATTGCACAGGCTTACCGGCTGACGGCAGAGCTGTTCGCATTGCCCTATCCGGAAAAGGAAAAGCTCAGCATCGTGCACCAGGGCGAAATCTTCCGTGGTTACATCCCCATGTACACGGAAAGCCCTGATCCGATGAATACGCGCGATCACAAAGAGTGCTACGACCTGGGTAAACATTACGATGAGGTATCTCGTTTCTTCGGGCCAAACCCGATCCCGGAAACCATCCAGGGCTTTCGCGAAGTATTCGATCTTTATCACGAACACATGATGCGTCTTGCGCGAGAGCTGATCAGCGCGATCGCCATCAGCCTCGACCTGCCTGCGGACTACTTTGAGAAATTGCAACGTAAGCCGATCACCATCCACCGCCTGAACTACTACCCGCCGCAACACGGGCCGATTTCCATGAAAGAGCTGGGGACCGGTGCGCATACCGATTACGGTTTCCTGACGATTCTTCACCAGGATGACGTAGGCGGGCTGCAAGTGCAGAACCAGGAGGGCGACTGGATCAGCGCGCCGCCGATTGAAGATACCTTCGTGGTAAATATCGGTGACCTGGTGCAGACCCTCACCAACGACCGGTATCCCGCGACCTATCACCGCGTCATCAACACCAGCGGCAAGTCTCGTTATTCCATACCGTTCTTCATCGACATGGACTACGATGCAGTCGTCGAGCCTGTACCAACTTGTGTGTCGCCCAGCAACCCGGCGAAATACCAGCCCTATACGTGCGGTGCCTACAAGTACGGCAAGTTCCTGGAAACCTACACCCACTTGCAGAAAGGCTGAGGGCCTGGGCCCGGAGTGTTTTCAGCTTCGGGCCTCGATTACCGTCTCGACAAGCCGCTGTAGTTTTGCGATGAGCGTTGGCGTCCATGGGGCCGAGAAGTTAAGCGCCATGAAGTTCGAAAACGCGCCCACTGGCGAGAAGAACGGCCCGGGGATGAAGTCGAAGGTGTCCACACCTGCGCTCATTGCCAGCTTCATCGAGTCGAACTGCCGCGGCCCCCTGACCCAGCACTGGTAGCCCCCGCTGGGTGTCGAGATTGAAATCCTGCCGGCGGATGCCGCCTTGATATGTTCGATGCCCTGTTGCATCCGCTGGGCCAGCGCCACGCAGCCGTTGCGCACGTCACGCTCGGCCTGGCGGCTTCTCAGGTAGTGCCCCAGGGTTGCCTGCAATGCCGGGTGGGGCAGGTGGGTCGCGCCCAGGTGTCGGTTGGCACTCAACTGCGAAGTGTGTTTCCCAGCCAATACCCAACCCACTTCGTAGGCCGACGATAGATAAGCCGTTGTGCCGCCGAACTGTACGACTCGGTCGTCGCTGTCGAACTCTTTGAGCGACGGGCTGCGCAATTCGCCGTAGCCAAGCTCGGCAGTCATGTCGTTTTCGATAATGGTCACGTCGTGTTCGCGTGCGGCGCGCACCAGCCGTTGCAGGGTGTCCCGGCTGTAGCTCACGCCAGTCGGAAAGCGGTTGCAGGCCATCAGTACGCACAGCTTCACACCGGTGGTTCTGAGGATGTGTTCGAACTGCTCGGGATCGATGCCCTGTTGCGGGTGCGAGTAGATCTCCAGCGCCTTGATGCCGCGATGGCGCAAGCTTTCCAGCACCGGATAGAACGACGGGCTCTCGACCAGCACCGGGCAGCCGCTTTGCGCAAGGCTGTCCAGGCATAGATTGAAAGCCTCCATCGCCGAGCGGGTAACCAGCACCTGATCAGGGGCGATGAAAAGCTCGCGCCGGCCAGCCCGTTGCAGGATCGCCGCGATCAGTTCCGGGTGGCCATCCGGGGCATGCTCAGGGAGCGGGTGGCTGTGCAGCAGCGCACGGCGCAGGTGCTTGTTCAGCCCGTTCACGGCAATCAGGCCGGCTGCCGGCAGGGTCGCCGCGCAAGCCCGGGCGTGAAAGTGCAAGCCCGCCAACGAGCCGTCCAGCGCCCGGACAGTGTCCGGCGGCATCACCGGCATGTCGCTGGCGAGCCGATGAATGCTGGGTTTGCCCGGGCTGGACAGGTAGAACCCGGAACGGTCGCGGGAATGGCACAGGCCCTGGGATTCAAGCAGCTCGTAAGCGCGGTACACGGTGACCACGCTGACGCCTGTCTCGCTGGCCAGGCGGCGCAGCGAGGGCAGCTTGTCACCGGGGGCGATCAGACCGCTGTCGATACGCTTGCGGACCTGCTCG
Organism: Pseudomonas sp. NPDC090592; assembly: GCF_044769185.1. Taxonomy (NCBI): domain Bacteria; kingdom Pseudomonadati; phylum Pseudomonadota; class Gammaproteobacteria; order Pseudomonadales; family Pseudomonadaceae; genus Pseudomonas; species Pseudomonas sp. NPDC090592. The sequence goes on along the minus strand of NZ_JBIVXJ010000004.1, from coordinate 123,874 downwards.
GCGACTTGTCTGAATCGCTGCATGTCATCTCCGGATCTGTACTACTCATAATCGTAAAAATGTGTGCATTGTAGTACAGAAGCCCTCCCGCTAGAGTCATTTCAACCTGTAACGCTGGGAGGGATACATGGAGCACTTCGTAATCGTCGGTGGCGGGGTGGCAGGCCACCAGGCGGCCAGAGGCATCCTTGACGTGCAGCCGCAGGCGCGGGTTTCGATGGTCAGCCGCGAGCCTCAGCTGCCCTATGACCGCCCGCACTTGTCCAAGGGTTTTCTCGCTTCCCAGCATCAGGAGCCAGCCTTGCTTGCTGGCCATGAACTGTATGCCGAGCCGGGTGTAGAGCGGGTCGGCGACGCCTGGGTGGCTGATATCGACCGCCAGGCTGCTCGCGTGCATCTGGACAGTGGCACTTCGCTTGCCTACGACAAGCTTGTGCTCGCCACCGGTTCCAGGGTCAGAACACTGCCTGCTGCAATAGCGCAGGCCCCGGTCCATTACCTGCGAACCTTTGAAGATGCCCTGGCACTGCGCAGTCGACTGGTCGCCGATGCTCACGTGGTGATCATCGGTGGCGGTTTCATTGGCCTTGAAGTTGCCGCAGCTGCCCGGCAGCGCGGGTGCCGGGTGACGGTCATCGAGGCGCTGGCGCAGCTGCTGGCTCGCAGCGGCTGCGAGCCGCTGAGCCGCTGGGTGCAGGCGCTGCATGTCGCTCAGGGCGTGGATATCCAGTTGCAGACGAGTGTTTTGGCAATCGAGCGCGGCGCATCCGGGAAAACCGTGGTCCAGACCTCTGCCGGCCCTGTGCTCGCCGACCTCGTGGTCGTTGGCATCGGCGTGCAGCCAAACGTGGAACTCGCCAGTGCCTGCGGGCTGGCTGTAGAGGATGGCATCGTCGTCGACAGCACCTGCGCAACCACGGATGGCAGTATCTTCGCTGCGGGTGAAGTGACCCGTTATCCCGTGGCACACCTGGGCGTGCGCACCCGTTCGGAATCATGGACCGCGGCCGGCGAGCAGGGCCGCGCGGCAGGCCGTGCTGCTGCAGGTGACCGCCTGGCCACCTACGCCGAGATGCCGTGGTTGTGGTCCGATCAGTACAGCAGTGCCATCCAGTGCCTGGGGCTTCCGGCACTGGCGCACAAATATTCCTGCATCGGCGATGTCGACGCCGATCAGTGGCTGGCGTTGGGCTGGAGCCACGAAGACCAGCTGGTCTGCGCCATCGGTGCCAACCGCAACCGGGACATATCGGCGATCCGCCGCAGCATGAAACGCAATGACGCCCTTGCCGAGCAGTACACCGCGACCTTGGCGTCGGCGAAAACAACAACAGGGGAATGATCCCGAGCACCGAGGGTTTTCTGATGGAAGCTGTATGGACCAAAGTCTGCGATGCGCAGCAAGTGCAGCCTGACACGCCTTTCGCCTGTGAAGTCGGCGGCAAGATGATCGCCATTTACCTGGTGGAAGGTCGCTACTTTGCTACCGAAAACGTCTGCCCCCACGCCTATGCGTTGCTCTCGGACGGCTGGCTGGAAGGCACCGAGATCGAATGCCCGCTGCACGGTGCGCGCTTCGACATCCAGAGCGGCGACGTGCTGGAAGGGCCTGCCGAGTGCGGTGTAAAAACCTACCCCGTGCGCCTGGACGCAGGCGAAGTGCAGTGCGCGATCCCGGCCTGAAGCGAACATTCATTCAAGAGGAAGCACCATGCATGTCATCGATGCGTTGAGTACTGATTTCTACGAGGTCGAGTTGGCTGGGGCAGCAGGCACTGCCCAGGACGTTTTCGCACAGTGGAATGCCCATGATCGTCTGGGCGTGCTGATCTACGAACCCCTGGCTGCCCTTGGCGCCACCCACCTCATTCAACTGGCCTGCATGTGCTTCTACGATGCCAAGCCGTTGCGCAGGACCGAACGCAAGGTCTACCCGGAGATGTTTGCCATCCACGTCGGCGGGTGGTGGGGCGGGCATGGCAATTTCGACTTCTGGCCACCACGCCGTGAAGTGCAGGTGTCCAACGACCCGCAGGCGATCCTCGGTGTGCTGAACGACTTTGGCATCACCCGGCTGGCACTGCCTGAGCGACCGGTGCGCGACATCGTGCACCGGCGCAAGGAAGAAGATTGCGCGCTGGACCGCCTGGCCACCGCCGTGATGTACAGCCCGACCGGTCGCGTGGCTGCGCCCGATTTCAGTATCAGAAGCAACAACCGGCGCAGCGAGCGTGATGTACAGCGGGTCATCAACCCTACAGCGCTTTCAGAGCAGAGCATTGCCCAACTGGTGCAGACGGCGGTGCCGGTCAAAGAGACCGATGCCGACTTCATGCCGCGCCAGCTGGCGCTCAATGCCGGCATTACCGAGGCCATGCGCGAGCAGGCCGTGCAGCAGCGTGCGGCGCTCAAGGTCGATGGCCTGGTGACCGAGTCGTATCGCTTTGCCGAGCTTGGGCAGGTGCTCAAGCGCCTTTGACCCTTTCAGAACGTCGGGGGCGCAATCACCCAGACCAGCACCGTCTCGCTCTCACCCGGGTTTTCCCAGCGGTAGGGCTCGTCGTTGACCCTGAAGCTGTCCCCGGTTTTGACATGGAATTGAAGATCGCCCATCCAGATGATCAACTGCCCACTGACGACGAAACCTTCCTCTACGGTGCCGCGTGTAGTGGGTGCCTCGAAGGTGGTGCCGGGTTTGATCGTGGCCAGGAACATTTCGAATTCGCCGCCCACATCAGGCGATAGCGACTCCTCAGTTAGCCCACCGGTGGCTGGGCCAAGGCGCCGCCGTGACCCGGCCCGGACTACACGACCTACCTCATCGGATGGCTGTTCCTTGGACGGGAAGAACCAGTCCATCGGTACCCCGAGGGAAAACGCAATACGCTTCAGGTCGGAAATGGGGATCTCTGCCCGACCTCGCTCAAGCTGGCTGATGAAACTGATGGAGCGCCCGGTGGCGGCGGCAATTTCGGCGAGTGTTTTGGCCCGGGCCTTGCGCAGTTTGCGAATTTCCTCGCCCAAGGCTATCCGGTCGCTGTCGACGTTAGCTTCAAAGTCGCGGTGGGTCGAGTCGGTTTTATCGATTGGCATGCTGTGTCTCCTAGCGAGCTGACGATAACCGCAACCCATAAAATTGGCCATCATAATCCTTGGTCAAAAAATTCTCCCTGGATTTATTCTTCGGGCGCCGGGTTGCTTCGCGCTCCATCGCCGGCAAGCGCTTCTCTCATAGAACTGCACTTCTTTTACTGATTTAGCAGGGGCCCTGTGGGAGCGGGCGTGCCCGCGAACACCGGCGCAGCCGGTGCCATGCACCGCGTTGGATTCTTCGCGGGCACGCCCACTCCCACAGGGTACGCGGTGCTCCCGGCATCAGTTCTCTGCGCGACATCCCAATGGGCTGGGCAATCTCCCACGGGGATCATGCAATCTGGCTGACTGCCTCCCACCTGGCAGCAAATCATCCTTCTCCAAGAAATCCTTTAAAAACAATGAAGTGTCGGTGCTAGTGATCCGTGATGAAGGACGTCAAAAAAAACCAAAAAAAAATGATGCAAAAATTATTTGAAGGTGCATAATCACTTTAGAAAATTTTTAAGCAATTTTTTTTGTGACTGTCTCGCAGATCCGACGAGGTTCAAATGACCGGTGAAATTGCAGGCACAGCCGAGATTGCAGGTGGCTTCGAGCTCCCCGAGGACCCCCTTGCATGGGGCAGGGAAATTCGCAAGCTGCGCAAGGCGCGAGGGAAAACCCTGGCAGAACTGGCCTTGGCTACCGGTCGCTCGCCGAGCTTTCTTAGCCAGTTGGAGCGCGGCAATACCGAAATCTCCATCACCGATTTAAAAAAGCTGGCCACAGCATTGGGTGTACCACTGGGGTGGTTCTTCACTGCGGACAGCAAGCCACAGTCGGAAGTGGGGCGTGTGGTTCGAGCGAACAGCCGCCGCCGGTTGGGTGCTTTTCTTGACGGTATCACCGAAGAGCTGTTGTCACCCGATATTGGTGGCATGTTTGAAATGTTTCTCAGCACTTTCGCTGTTGGCGCTACGCGGCCCGCATCGACGGCGCGAGACACCGAGGAAGAAATCTATGTGATCCAGGGGCAGTTCGATATCTGGATCGGTGACGAGATGTTCAGCCTTGCGGCGGGTGATAGTGTCAGGATCGTCCGTGAATCGTATCGGTGGGTAAATACCGGGGATACCGAAGTCATTGTTGTCTGGGTGATCGCGCCGCCGACTTATTGAAAAGCGTCAAACTTCGATAACACCATCTGGAGGTTGCACAGAGCAAAGTCTGGTTGCGTTCCTTTTTTGGAATGACGGGTGCGTGCACCCTTGATTTAGCCAGATCCGATAATCAAAAGCTGAAAACAAGAATAATAACGGCGCTTGACGTTCTGCCCTGAAATAAAGCGCTGGTGGGTAAATGCAGAGCATACAGGCCGCTGAAAACAAGTGGCCTCTATAAATTGCCTACTAAAAGAACACACCACGCCGCGTGTTCTTGAGATGTCCAAACGACGGTTTTCTTATTTCAGGAGATTCAAAGTTGGCTTCCTTATCTAACAAGCGTATCGATGTTACGCCGCCGCAAGTCGAACCCACCGATTCCGGGTGGTACCTGGCCTCCGGTCCCGACTTGCCGCTGAACCCTCTTTACGGAAACGTCACCTGCGAATGCCTGGTGATCGGGGCCGGCTGGATGGGCCTGCATGCCGCTCGCCGTTACGCCGAGCTCAACCCGCAGGCGCAGGTATTGCTGGTGGATGCCGGGCGCATCGGCAATAACGCCTCGGGCCGTTGCATGGGCTTTGCCATCGACCTGGCGCACAACCCACGCAAGCGTGATTTCGTCGAAGACCTCAAGGGCAACCAGGAAGAGCTGCATGTGAACCTGGAAGGCACCAACTACCTCAAGAGCGCGGTCGAGGCGGGCGTTGATTGCGACTGGGACCCTCAGGGCAAGTATCACAGTGCTGCAACCGCCGCCGGTGTGGATGACCTGGTGCAGTTTTCCAAAGCACTGGATCTGATGGGGCAGAAGTACAGCTGGATCGAAGCCGACGGCATGCGCGAGCTGACCGGCAGCCGGCATTACATCAAGGCGCTGCACCATCCGGGCACGGTGCTGATCCAGCCTGCCAAATACCTGAAGAACGCCGCGCGGATGTTGCCCAAGAACGTCAAGGTGCATGAAAACACCATCGTGCGTTCGGCCCGGTTCGGCAAGCCTCACCATGTGTTCGAAACCCAGAACGGGGTGATTCACGCCAAGAAGGTGATCATTTGCGCGTCGGGCTACCTCAACAACTTCGGTTTCTACAAGAACAGCGCAATTCCGGTCTACACCTTCGCCAGCATGACCCGCGTGCTGACCGACAAGGAACTGGCCAAGTGCGGCGAAGGCCCGTTCGGCCTGATCCCGGCCAACAGTTTCGGCACCACCGTCAGGCGCACCAACGATAACCGCCTGTTCTTCCGCAATGTCTACTCGTACGCGAAAAAGTACAAGACCACGGTCGAGGATGTGGCCCAGGCCAGTGTTCACCAACAGGTTTCCTTCGAGCGCCGCTACCCGGAACTCGCCTCGATGGGCTTTGTTTCCAGCTGGGGCGGCCTGCTGACCCTGTCGCAAAACGGCGGAATGATCTGGGGCGAATTGGGCGAAAACGTCTATGGCACCGGCATCTGCAACGGCACCGGTGTGTCCCGTGGCACCGGCTTTGGCAAGGCATTGGCGGAGCTGGCGTCGGGCCTCAACTCCACAACGATTGAAATTCTCAAGCGGCGTAAAGCCCCGTCACGGGCCTACCCGGAAATCATTACGTCGCTGGGTGTGAAGTACGTCACCGGGCGTCGATTCAAAGAAGCTGGTCAAGAAATCTAAAAACAGGAGAAGTGGCAATGGCAAATCTGATTGGTATCAACCTCGCGATGCAAACCACCTTCAACGAAAGTGGCGAAGTCGACTACAACGCCTACGAGAAGCTGATCGAGCAGTACATCGAGGCGGGCGTTCACGGCCTGGTACTGGGCGCCGGTAGCGGCCAGCACCCTTACCTCACCGAAGCAGAATGCAACAAGCTGTACGAGATCGGCATCAAACGCATCAATGGCCGCGTCAATGTCATTTGCCAGACCTCCGCGCTCAACGTCGATGAAGTCATCCGCCGTTCTCGCCATGCAGAAAAGGCCGGCGCCGATGCGCTGATGATCCTGCCACCATACTTCGAAGGCCCAACCGACGACGACGGCCTGTTCGAGTTCTACCGCGAGATCGATGCGGCAGTGAACATCGACATCGTTGGCTACAACATCCCGCAGTCGACCCAGATTTCGGTATCGCCAGAGCTGTTGTCGCGCCTGCAGGGGTTGAAGAACTTCAACTACATCAAAGACAGCGGTGGTGACTTCACCATTCACCAGCAGTACATCCAGAGCGGCGGCGGCGTGCTGAACGGCTGCGACACCATCGCCCTGTATGCCTTCCTGGCCGGCACCAAGGGCGCCATCTGGGGTGCTGCGAACTACATGCCGCGCGAAACCGTGCAACTGTTCAACTTTGTCCAGGAGAAGCAGTACGAAGAGGCGCTGGCACTGTGGAACAAGATGTTGCCATCGCTACTGCTGATTCAGACCACCAATTACATCCCGTCCGTGCTCTACGCGGCCCACCTGCGCGGTTTCGGTACCGGCATCCTGCGTAAACCGCAGCGCGCCATTACCGAGCAGGAAGCCACTGTACTCAAAGCCGCCCTGCAACCGCTGCTGAACGGCTGAGGCTGCAGGCTGGAAAAACAATAAAGCGGTACCTTGCAGAATCCGGAGATGGCCATGCGTGTTTTCTACAGATTGTTTGCAGTTCTTGCTTTTATATGTTTCTCGAGCCTCGCGAATGCCGATGAAAAGGTCATAAAGATCGGGGCGATGGTCTATGAAGATGTTCAGGCCATCTCCCTCATCAGCAAGCATTTTCTTGAGCAAGAGAATTACAAGGTTGAAGTGGTGAACTTCTCCGAGACGGGCATTGCGTACAGCGCGTTGGCCCGTGGTGATGTCGACCTGCTGGTTTCGATGATCAATTACGTCGCCTACGACTATTGGACGAAGAACAAGCAGCGGCTGGAGAAGGTGTCGGTCGTGTCCCATGGCTTGCTGCAAGGGATTGCGGTACCGGACTACATGAACATCACCTCGGTTGAGGAGTTGAACACGGTCAAGGAGCAGACCGGCGGCAAAGTGATCGGTATCGAGCCGGGGTCTGGCCTGATGCGCGAGGTGGGCGATGCAGTGAAGGCATACGGCCTGCAGTACGACGTGGTCGATGGCAGCACCGCTGCCATGGCTGCCCAGCTGCAGTCGGCGCTGGAGCGCAAGCAACCGATTGCCGTGGCCTTGTGGAAACCGTCCTGGATGGCTGAGCGCTACAACGTGAAGTTCCTGGAAGATCCGAAGCATGTCTTCGCCCCGCCGCAGACGTACTACTGGATTGCCAAAAAAGGCTTCTCGGCGGCCAACCCAGGCTTGCGCGAAGCGGTAGCCAGCATCTATGTGCCGATTGATGACATCACCCGCATGACCGGTGCGGTCAAGGGCGGTGCCACGATGGAACAGGCAGTCGACAACTGGTGGAAAGACAATCAGCCCCTCGCCGGAAAGTGGGCGCAGATGTCGAGTAAGTGACGGAACCCGGCCTGGTGCCTGTCCGGCACCAGGCCGGTAACAAGAATAATCAACTTCCGGATAGGCCTATGAACATGATTACTCGACCCACTCATGTGGCGGCATCCCCGATTGTGGAGTGCCGTGGTGTATGGAAGATTTTTGGCAACCAAAGCCCTGCAGCTGTCGATGCTGCAAAACGGTTCACCGAAGGCAAGGATGCGTTGCTCGACAAGCACGGTTCGGTGGTGGCAGTGGCGGATGCGACATTCTCGGTGAGCGAAGGTGAAACCTTCTGCATCATCGGTTTGTCGGGCAGCGGCAAGTCGACGCTGATCCGTCACTTCAACCGGCTGATCGATCCCACCTGCGGTGAAGTGCTCATCCATGGTCGGGATATCTGCAAGATGACCCCCGCCGAGCTGCGTGACCTGCGTTCGCGCAAGATCGGCATGGTGTTCCAGAACGTGGCGCTGCTGCCTTATCGCACGGTGCTGCAGAACGTGGTGCTGCCCCTGGAAGTGCAGGGCATGAACAAGCAGGAGGCCTTGCGCAAGGGCCAGGATGCGCTGGACAAAGTGGGCCTGGGCAACTGGGCCAATCGTTACCCGCAGGAGCTGTCTGGCGGCATGCAGCAACGGGTGGGTATCGCCCGGGCGCTGGCCGCCGACCCTGACGTGCTGTTGATGGACGAACCGTTCAGCGCGCTCGACCCGCTGATCCGCAAGCAGTTGCAGATCGAGTTCAAGAAGCTTTCCACCGACCTGCGCAAGACCACGATTTTCATTACCCACGACATCGATGAAGCGATCCGCATCGGTGACCGCATCGCGATCATGAAAGAAGGGCGGATGATCCAGGTCGGCACGCCGGAGGAGGTGGTGCTCAACCCGGCAGACGATTATGTGGCCAGCTTCATGGAGGGCATCTCGCGGCTCAAGCTGCTCAAGGCGTACTCGATGCTCAAGCGCATCGACAAGCACGACCTTTCCCAGTTTGGCGGTCGCTCGCTGGACGCGCTGGTCAGCGTCAACATCGATGCCGACCTCGAAACCCTGATCGACATTGCCGTCGGCAAGCGCGAAGAGGTGGTCGCCATCAAGGAACATGGTCGAATTGTCGGAACGGTCTGCCGCGAAACCCTGCTCAGGGCGGTGCGCGGGCTTGACCTGGCATAACTCATGGCAACTGCATCGGGTTATGGGAGGAGAAGTTCATGACTGCAGTTATCGATACATTTGATTCGACCATCGACACATCGCTGGCGTGGTTGATCGACGAAGGTGCCGGGTTCTTCAATGCCATGAGCACGGCCATGGACAGCGCCTATGCGGCGGTCAACTCGCTGCTGACGTTCGCGCCGTGGTGGGTGGTTGTGCTGGTGGCGGCACTGATCGGCTGGCGGGTCGTGGGGCTGCTGTTCGCGCTTACCGCCGTTGCCGGTTTATGGCTCTGCCAGGCGATGGGTTTGTGGACCGAAACCATGGCAACCCTGACGTTGGTGTTCAGCTCCACCTTGCTTGCCTTGCTGGTCGCCATTCCGGCGGGGGTTGTGGTGGGGCTGTCGGCCAGGTGGAAGCACGGGGCGGAGCTGGTGCTGGATTTCATCCAGACGATGCCGCCCTACATCTTCCTGCTGCCGGGTATTGCCTTGCTGGGCTATGGACCTGCCACGGCAATCTGGGCCACGTGCCTGGTGGCCATTCCACCGGCGCTGCGGCTCACCGCCCATGGGGTGTTCATGACCCCGGTGCAGTACTGCGAGCTGGGTTCGGCGGTGGGCATGAAAACGGCCTCGCAGGTGATGAAGATTCGCCTGCCGTTTGCCATCCCGTCGATTCTGGCCGGCATCAACCAAAGCCTGATGCTCAGTTTCGGCATGGTGGTGATTGCTGGTATCGCGGGGTCGGGTGGGCTGGGGCAAACCATCTACGAGGCGGTGCGTACCCTGAAGATCGACCTGGCAGTAAACGCCGGGATCGCCATCGTCATCCTGACCATTGTGCTTGACCGCATTTCGCAGGCCATGTGCACCACCGAAAAAGGAGCCGCGTGATGGATATCAGTGTATCGCCAGGCTCTGCCGTGGCGCCGTTCCTGTCTTACCTGAACAGCAACTTTCACCATGGTTTCATGGCGGTGGCGCAGTTCTTCGATGTACTTATCGGGGCCATCGTGGCGCTGCTCAGCCTGGCGTCTGCCCCTGTCGTCATCGGTAGCCTGGCGGTGCTTTGCGCGCTGGTGGCCGGCTGGCGTGTCGGCCTGATGACGCTGGTCGGGCTGGCAGGCTGCCTGGCGCTGGGCATGTGGGCACCGGCGGTGCACACCATCGCGCTGATTGTCGTGGCGGTGGCGTTTTCGCTATCGATCGGCATCGTGCTTGGCGTACTGCTGTCCAGGAGCGAGCGCTTGAAGGCCGCCGCACGGCCGGTTCTCGACGTGATGCAGACCATGCCGCCATGGGTGTACCTGGTGCCGGCCGTAGTGCTGTTCGGGCTCGGCGCGGTACCCGCACTGTTGGCAACCATCATCTTCGGCATCCCACCGATGATCCGCCTGACCATTCTGGCCATGAACCAGATACCCGCCAACCGGCTGGAGCTGGGGGCTGCGATCGGTGCTCGGCCGCGTGAGATCTTCTGGAAAATCGAGCTGCCGTCGGCTCTGCCAACCCTGTTGGTCGGGGTCAACCAGTGCGTCCTGCTGTCGCTGGGGATGGTGGTGTTGGCAGGGCTGGTTGGCGCTGGTGGGCTGGGGTCTGAAGTGACCCGTGGCCTTAGCCGCATGGAGTTCGGCCTTGGCGTGCGTGCCAGCCTGGCCATCGTGATTCTGGCGCTGATCATCGACCGGGTATGCCGCGGCACGGTGCCAGCCCGTTTCCTCAAGCATTGAGCAGCACCCGCAGTAGCAATCGTTCAACAACAAGATATTTGGAGAAAGCATGCGTACCCAACTGTACATCGATGGTCAATGGGCCGATCCGATCCGCAAGGGCACCCTGGACGTCATCAACCCGGCCAATGAGCAGGTCATTCATGCCATCCCCAAAGGCACCGCCGAAGACATCGACGTGGCCGTCAGTGCGGCACGCCGGGCATTCGACAAGGATGGCTGGCCGCAGACCACCGGCGCCCAACGCGCGGTCTACCTGCGTCGTATCGCCGAGCTGATCCGTAACCGCTCTGAAGAGCTGGCCAGGCTTGAAGTGCTCGACAACGGCAAACCGCTGCCCGAAGCACGCTGGGACATCGGTGATGCCGCTGGCTGCTTCGACTACTACGCCGGGCTCGCCGAGCAACTGGACAGCAACAGTGCCGCGGACCTGGCGATCTCGGATGATCGCTTCCGCACCAAGGTAGTGAAAGAAGCGGTAGGGGTGGTAGGCGGGATCATCCCCTGGAACTACCCATTGCTGATGGCAGCCTGGAAGGTAGCCCCGGCGCTGGCCGCAGGCTGCACCATCGTGCTCAAGCCGGCCGAGAATACTTCGCTGACCGCGCTGGAGCTTGCCGCCATCGCAGAGCAGGCCGAGTTGCCTGCTGGTGTATTGAACATCGTCACCGGGCTTGGCGGCGAGGCAGGTCAGGCGCTGGTCAGCCATCCGCAAGTCGACAAGCTGGCCTTCACCGGCTCTGGCAAGATCGGTTCGCACATCATGGCCGAGGCCGCCAAGGACATCAAACGGGTGAGCCTGGAGCTGGGCGGCAAGTCGCCGCTGCTGGTGTTCGACGATGCCGATATCGAGAACGCGGTCGAGTGGATCATGTTCGGCATCTTCTGGAACCAGGGCCAGGTGTGCTCGGCCACCTCCCGGGTGCTGGTGCAGGAGGGCGTTTACGACAAGCTGCTCGCGCGCCTGACCGAGGAGGCCCGCAAGATCACCATTGGCGACGGCCTGGAGGAGGGCGTGCTGCTCGGCCCGCTGGTTTCCCGGCAACAATACGACCAGGTCAGTGCCGCGGTGGTACGTGCCCAGGAAGACGGCGCCCAGGTGGTTACCGGCGGTGCTCGCCCTGCCGCCTTGGGCAAGGGCTACTACTTCCAGCCCACCATCCTCACCGAGGTGCCGCTGGACAGCCACGCCTGGAAGGAGGAGATCTTCGGCCCGGTGGTCTGCGTGCGCCGCTTTGCCACCGAGAAAGAGGCCGTGGCGCTGGCCAATGACAGCCGCTACGGCCTGGCCGCCGCGGTGATGACCACCGATGCCCAGCGCTCCGAGCGCGTGGCCCAGGCCTTGCGCGCCGGCATCGTCTGGATCAACTGCTCGCAACCGACCTTCACCGAAGCGCCATGGGGCGGCTACAAGCAGTCCGGCATCGGCCGCGAACTGGGCAAGTGGGGCCTGGAAAACTACCTGGAAACCAAACAGATCACCGCCTACACCAGCAACGCGCCTTGGGGGTGGTACATCAAGTAAGGGGTGCTGCGCCCGCAAGCGTGTTGCAGACCTTGTGGGAGCGGGTTCACCCGCGAATGCGGCGGTAGAATCAGCATCGCATTCGCGGGTAAACCCGCTCCCACAGGTCCCTGCTAAATCAAAGAGTTATGTGTTGTTCCATGAGAGGTAGGTTTTGACAAAGACATTGGTAGTGGTCGCACACCCGGACCTTTCCAGCTCGCGCATCAATGCCGCCTGGTACAAGGCCCTGCAGGGGCAACCGGGGGTTACGGTGATCGACCTGTACGGGCGTTATCCCGACGGCAAGATCGACATCGCTGCTGAGCAGCAACTTATCGAGGCACATGAGCGCATCGTGCTGCAGTTCCCGATGCAGTGGTACAACTGCCCGGCGCTGCTCAAGCAGTGGATCGACGATGTGTTCGCCGACGGCTGGGCCTACGGCAGCGGCAAGGCAGTGGCCGGCAAGACGCTGAGCATTGCTGTTTCCACCTGGTCGAAGGCCTCGGATTACCAGACGCAAGGGCGCTACGGGCGCACGCTGGAAGAGCTGACCAGCCCGTTCGAGGTGCTGGCATTTCGTATCGACATGCACTACCGCCCCGGGTATTTCCTCAGCGGTATTGGCGACATTGGCGACGACGCCCTGCGCGACAACGCCGAGCAGTACCGGCACTACATCACAGCGTTTGAATACCAGTACAGCGTTGACATGGCCTGACAGCCGGGCGTTGCCTGCACCACGCCAACGCTGGGTAACACGATGACCGATTGAACCACTTGATTAGCCTGCCGGGCGCGCCCGCGATTGAAAAGGGCGCGGGCGCCTGCAGCCATAAGAACAATGGAGGGTGTGATGCAAAGCGTTTCGTTCCGCCAGATGAAAGACGGTGTCAAAGAAGAATATGAAATGCTCCACCAGCTGGAGGCGGACTTCGCCACGTTGTTGCCGGACCGTATCATGGCGTGCCTGCGCGGCCTGGAGAACTCCTTGAGCGGCTACCAGATCGACCGCCTGCAGCATTCGCTGCAAACCGCCACTCGTGCCGAAAACGACGGTGCCGACGAAGAGATGATCGTGGCGGCGCTGATTCATGACCTGGGCGATGAGCTGGCGCCCTACAACCATTCGCAGTATGCCGCCTCGATCATTCGCCCCTACGTGCGCGCGGAGGTCACCTGGGTAATCAACTACCACGGGCTGTTCCAGAACTTCTACTACGTGCACTTCTTCGGCGGCGACCCCAACGAGCGGGACATCTACAAGGACCACCCGTATTACCAGAGCTGTGTGCACTTTTGCGAAGCCTGGGACCAGGCCTCGTTCGACCCGGACTACCCGACGTTCCCGCTCGAACACTTCGAGCCGATGGTGCGGCGCATTTTCACCCGCCCCGCATTCGACCCACGGTATGTGGGTGACGAGCGCATGAGCGTCAGTACCGAACGCTCGGTCGCCTGAACCGCCCTGATCAGAAGCCCACAAGGAGAACACCATGGATGACCGTGCAGCAATCAGTGGCACCACACGTGTCTTCGCCATTCTCGCCGATCCTGTCGCACAGGTGAAATCGCCGCAGGCCGTGAACCGGATGGCCAGTGAACGGGGCGAGAACAGTGTGCTGGTGCCGATGCAGGTCGCGCCGGCGGACCTTGCGCGGGTGGTCGAAGGGCTGCGTGCAGTTCAGAGCATTGGCGGTTTTGTGGTCACCGTGCCGCACAAGTCGGCGGTGGTGGACTATTGCGATACGGTTTCCGACGCGGTGCGCCAGGTTGGGGCAGCCAATGTCGTCACCCGTAGCACCGATGGGCGCCTGCACGGGCATAACCTCGATGGCCTGGGTTTCGTCGCCGGGCTAAGGCTTGGCGGCATCGAGCCTGCCGGCCTGTCGGTGTATCTGGCAGGAGCAGGGGGCGCGGCGTGTGCGATCGCCTTCGCCCTGGCGCAGGCGGGTGTACGCAGCCTGACGGTGTATAACCGCACCCCGGCCAAAGCACGGCAGTTGCTGGAGCGGCTGGCCGAAGCCTATCCCGGCCTGGCCACCGCGGTAGGAACGGATAACCCAAGCGAACATGATCTGGTCGTCAATGCCACCTCGCTGGGCATGCGCGAAGGTGATGCGCTACCGTGTGACGCCTCCCGGCTGGAGGCTGGCCAGGTTGTTGCAGAAATCATCATGGAGCCAGCGCTAACACCGCTGTTGCAAGCGGCCAAGCGCCAGGGCTGCCAGACCCACCCGGGGGTTTCGATGATGGAGGGCCAGCTCGAAATGATCTTCCAGACGCTACACCGGGGAGGTTGATTCACCAACTACCCGTACGGCCAGATGGCCGTGATGTCGACCCGTGGCTTTTATCCAATAACAACAAAAGAGCGTGCCCAATGAAAATGATGATGCGTCCTTCCGTTCCTGCCTGTGCCGCGTTGTGCAGTCAGGCGCTCAATGCAGTCAGTGTAGGCCTGCGCGGTGCCTGGGTTGAACTGCGCACACTCGATCAGGACGTTGCTGAACGGCCTGGCGGAACCGCTTCGTCCGTGCGGTCGATGCCGATGACCGCGCATGCATACCTGGCCATGGGCACGCTGATGATCCCCGAGACGCACGAATAACGATTGCAGCGCATTGGCTTCAGGGATACCTGGTGGCCGTAGTTACAGAGCGGAATGTTGTACCCGGACTGCCTGGTCAATCACTGATATCCATAATAAAAGGTGTACCATGTCCAACCCTGTTTCTCTGGAAGACGTGCCATTCAACCGCTTTCATCGGTTGCTCGCATTGCGTTCCAGCGGCGGCTCATTCGTCGATGGCTACGTGCTGAGTATTATCGGCATCGCTATGCCGTTTCTTGTCCCTGCAATGAATATCAACAGCTTCTGGGAAAGCCTGATTGCTGTTTCGGCGCTGGTGGGTATCTTTCTGGGCGGCTTCGTTGGCGGAAGTCTCACCGACCGGTTTGGCCGGCGTGCCATGTATTTCGTCGGTCCGATTTTGTTCACCGTGTGTTCGGTGTTGCAGTTGTGGGTCGACTCAGGGCCTGGCTTGTTTATCCTCCGGTTGCTGATTGGTATAGGCATTGGTTTTGAGTATCCAGTGGCCACTGCCTTTCTGGTCGAGTTCTTGCCCAAAAAAGCCCGTGGGCCACGCCTTGCCAGCTTGAGTATCTATTTCTTTGCAGGGGCGGCGGCTGCCTACATGTGCGGCCAGGCGTTGATCGAGGCGGGCGGGGCTGAGGGATGGCGCTATGCGCTGGCCAGCACTGCGCTGGTGAGCGGTTTACTGCTGCTTATCCGCAAGGGTACGCCGGAGTCGCCGCGCTGGCTGATCAGCAAAGGCCGCACGGTTCAGGCTGAGCGCATCATCAGGCAGATCTATGGCCAGGGCTTCGGGCTGAGGAATCTGCCCGAACATCCCAAGCCTGCGAAGCTGTCAGTACGCAGTTTGCTGCATGCAGGCTATGGCCGGCGGATGTTTTTCGTCACCACGTTCTGGACGTGCTCGGTAATCCCCGTGTTTGCCGTCTACGCCTTCGCGCCCAAGGTCCTGGACGCGCTGCACCTTGACGCGCAGTGGTCTGCCTACGGCTCGATGATCATCACCCTGATGTTCGTAGTGGGTTGTTTCGTCGCCACCTGGCTGGTCAATGCCATGGGCCGCAGAAGCCTGTTGATCAACAGCCTGCTGTGGTCTGGGCTTGCGCTGTTGCTGCTGGGCAGTTTTTCCGAACAGTCATCGTGGTTGACCGTGGCGCTGTTCGCCGCCTACGCCTTTTTCATTGGTGGCGCCCAGGTGCTGCAGTTCATCTACCCGAATGAGATTTTCCCGACCGAAATCCGCGCCGTGGCTGTCGGGCTGGGTACCTCGGTATCGCGCATCGGTGCGGTGGTGGGCACTTACCTGGTACCCATGTCGATCCAGTCGATCGGCATTGGCCATACCCTGTACTTCGCCGCAGGCATCACCTTCGTCGGCCTTGTGGTGTCCTGGCTGATGGCGCCCGAAACCCGTGGTGTCGAGCTTTGCAAGGCATCGTCGCTGGCGCCTCAAACCGGTCCGGCCCGGCAGCCATCTGCTAGCCCGCTGCACAAAGCTACCTAGAGCATCAGGGCTGCCCCAAGGGGCAGCCCTGCACACGGAAGTGCCTCGACCCGCAACGGGTCGGGACGGCAACGTCGTATTGGAGCAACGACCGAAACTCAACGTGTTGTGACTCACCATTTCAGTGAAGGGGTTACGTATGCATAAGCTGTTGAGAGTGCTGGCTATTGCCTTGATGTGTCTGTTTGCAAGTGTTATTCAGGCGGCAGAAAAGACAACAATTAAAATCGGCACATTACCGTGGGAAGATACGGTTCCTTTATCGGATATCGCCAAACGCTTTTTGGAGAAACAAGGCTACACCGTTGAAATGACTACGTTCCCTGACTGGGGCATTGCATTTGCTGCACTGGGGCGAGGGGATGTGGACTTGATGGTGTCGCACATCAACTATATCGCTGCCGACTATTGGCAGAAATATTATCAACGGCTCGAAAAAGTTTCGGTGGTATCCCATGGCCTGCGCCAGGGCATCGTGGTGCCTGATTACATGCCGATCAAGTCCATCGAAGAACTGAACGGTATCAAGGATCAGGTCGATGCCAGGATCATTGGCATCGAACCGGGCTCTGGCGTGATGCGCGACACAACCGAGGTCATCAAGCAGTATGGGCTGCAATACACCCTGGTGGATGGCAGCACCGCGGCCATGACCGCCCAGTTGCAGTCGGCCATCGAGCGCAAGGCGCCCATCGTCACCCTGTTGTGGCAGCCGTCGTGGATGGACATGAAGTTCAAGGTTCGCTACCTGGAAGACCCCAAAGGCGTATTTCCGCCGCCACAAACCTATTACTGGATTGCCAGGAAGGGGTTCTCTGTCGCCAACCCGCGGGTGCGTGAGGCCATGGCCAGTTTATATGTACCTATCGACGAGATCACCGCAATCAATATGTCGGTCAACGATGGCATGACCATGCAACAAGCGGTGGATAAATGGTGGGGGCAGAACACCAAGTTGATCGACAAGTGGGCCGTCATGACCAAGTGAGGCGGTGAGCAAAGTAGTGAGCGTGTGTTGTGGTGTTTCCAGAACTTGAAAAACAACAAGACAAGTGGAGCGCAAGCATGGCAACCGTGTTTCCGAAATCGCATAAAGACCTGCTGCAGGAACGTCAACCAGGCTTCAGCATGCCAAGCGAGCTGTATGGCCGTCAGGATGTGCTGGACAATGACATCGAGGTGATCTTTCACCAACACTGGATCATGGTCGGTGTCGCGGCCGATGTGCCTGAGCCCGGTGATGTTTATGCCGTGGACATCGGCAGGTCGTCGGTGTTGCTGGTTCACGATGACGATGGCGTGATCAGGGCGTTCCGCAATGTATGCCGCCACCGCGGCTCGCGGCTCAAGGATCCGGGCAAGTCGACCGTTGGCATGTTGGTGTGCCCCTATCACCAATGGACCTACGACCTGGACGGCGCCCTGAAGCATGCGGGGCACATGGGCGCCGACTTTGATCGCAGCTGCCGCAGCCTGATGCCAGTGCATGTGCGCGATATTGCCGGTGTCCTGTTTGTGTGCCTGTCCGACAACCCGCCCATGGACATTGCCAGGCTGGAACAGGAGATGACCGCCAGGTGGGCGCCTTACGACCTTCGCAATACCAGGATCGCCTACGAGAGCGACATCATCGAAGCAGGCAACTGGAAGCTGGTGATCGAGAACAACCGCGAGTGCTACCACTGTGCCGGTGGCCATCCAGAGTTGCTGGTCAGCCTGTCATCGGCTGACCTTGGATATTCTGCTGAAGAAATGACCGCGCATGAGCGCGCGCAGGTCGATGCGTTCGAGGCCCTGAGCGAACGTCAGCGCGCCAGTTGGGACGCCGACGGCATAATCCACCATGTGGTCGATGAGATGGCCGATGAAAACCCCACCATGTTTCGCGCCCAACGCCAGGTCATCATCGGCGCAGGTGAGTCCCAGACCATGACCACTCACGTCGCCTGCCACAAGTTGCTAGGTGGCGGGGCGCGCCGGGACCTGGGCAGCAGCCACCTGTGGACGCACCACTCCTGGACCCATGTGATGAGCGATCACGCGGTAGTCACCTACTGCATTCCACTGACGCCGGATACCACCCTGGTGCGCAGCAAATGGCTGGTGCGCGCAGATGCGGTGGAGGGCGTCGACTACGACCTCGAGCAACTGACCGAAGTGTGGAAGGCCACCAATGCGGCCGATGCCCGCTTCGTCGCGATCAACCACTGCGGTACGCAGGACCCCGGTTACGTGCCCGGGCCTTATTCCAGGTACACCGAAGTATTCCTGGAACGCTTCGCCAGCTGGTACTCGGCCAGGCTTGCGGCGCATGGGGTTCGTTGATCGGCGGTGTCAGCGGCGGGCCAGAGCCTGCGGAGGGTTGCAAAGATGATGTTCGACAAAGTATCAGACCCGGCCACCTGGGCCCGCGTGGGCACGCTTTGGCCAAGTTCGGAGCGGCGCCTGCTGACCTGCACCGGCATCGTGCAGGAAACCCACGATGTGCGCACGTTCAGCTTCAGCGCGGCGAGCGGCGAGCTGTTCAGCTTCGAGCCTGGCCAGTTCATCACCCTCGACGTGGATATGGGGGCAGCGAGCCAGTCGCGCTGCTACACGGTTTCGTCTTCGCCAACCCGGCCCTTCACCTTGAGCATCACGGTCAAGCGGGTGGCCAACGGGCCGGTGTCCAACTGGCTGCACGACAATCTGCGCCTGGGCGATGCGATAACGGCCTACGGCCCGGCCGGAGCCTTTACGGCAAGTGGCATTGCGGCGCAGCGCTACCTGTTCTTGTCTGCAGGCTCCGGGGTCACGCCGTTGATGTCGATGGTGCGGGCCGCGGCGGATCTGGATCTTGATCGCGATGTGGTGTTCGTCCACAGCGCGCGCACGCCAGGCGACATCATTTTTCGCGATGAAGTGCAGCGGCTGGCGCGCCAGCATTCGCAGCTCAAGGTACTCAACATCGTCGAAGGGGTTGGCGACGAGCGTGCGTGGGATGGGCCGGTCGGGCGGCTCGACCTGGCTGTGCTGCAGGCCCATGTCGCGGACTGGCGGTCCCGTGAAGTGTTCGTTTGTGGCCCTGGTCCCTATATGCAGGCCGTGCACGACATGCTGATGGGGCAGGGGTTCGACATGTCCCGCTACCACTGCGAAAGCTTCAGTTTCGGGGTGGTGGAGCCGCTGGGTGCAGGCAACGCGGCGGCGCCGCCGCCGATTGCCGGTGCTGAGCTGGCAGGGTACAGCGTGCGATTCAACAAGTCGGGTGCAGTGTTCAGCGCGCGTCGGGGGGAAACCGTGCTGGGCGCTGCCAGGCGTTCGGGCGTGGCGATTGCGTCATCGTGCAGCCAGGGTATCTGTGGCACCTGCAAGGCGCAGCTGCTTGAAGGCACCGTGGATATGCAGCATGGCGGCGGTATTCGGCAGAGGGAAATCGACAAAGGCCTGCGGTTGATGTGCTGTAGCACGCCGCTGTCGGACATTGTCGTCGACCTCTGAGCAAAGGTTGTTATGTCGGCTTTCAGGGGCGTGATCCGCCCCTGCTTTTTTTCAAGGAGCGATGGATGATGCAAAACCGTTATGCGTTGGACCTGGACGTTGCGACCGTCATTTTGCAACAGGCGAAAGACCATGCGAGTGCCCAAGGCTGGAGGGTATCGATCGCCGTGGTGGACGAAGGCGGTGGCCTGCTGGCGTTCGCGCGTATGGACGGCGCCAGCCTGCTCAGCGCAGAGCTTGCCCAGGGAAAAGCCAGAACCGCCGCCATCGGCAAGCGCGATTCGAAGGCCTTTGAAGACATGGTTCAGGAGGGGCGCCTGAGCCTGCTGAGCGTGCAGAGCCTTACCTGCCTGGAGGGCGGCTTGCCTTTGCGATACGAAGGCCAATGTCTTGGCGCAATTGGCGTTTCCGGCGTTGCATCGCACCAGGACACCCTGATCGCCAGGGCCGGAGCGGCCGTCATCGGTTGATTCGCTGTTCACCCAAGGCTCAGTAGGTACGACGGGCCTTGCTCACCGTTTTCAGGGGTAGCGTTAGCAATGAAAAGAACGACGGCACTGACCTGTTTAGGGCTAGGTATCATCTGGGGTTGTACCTACACCTTTCTCCAGTGGTCGACGCAATTGATCACGCCGCTGCAGACTACCTTCATTCGCGTGCTGTTCGGTTTTCTGCCTATTGCGGGTTACGGCCTGTTTACTGGCATGCTGCAGTGGCGGCACATGCGTCACCTTCATCACTTTGCCGCGATGTCCATCCTGGCAGGCAGTGTTTACTTTTTTGCCATTACCGCCGGTACGGCACTGCTACCGTCAGGCGTTGCAGGGTTGCTCAATGGTGCGATTCCGCTATTCGCCTTTCTGTGTGCCTGGCTGTTCTTGCGTGAGGAACGGCTTGGGTTGTTCAAAGGCGTGGGCATCGTGATGGGCTTTGCCGGCATGCTGCTGATAGCTGCGCCGTGGTCGGGCACGCAAGCCGTGGATCCCGAGGGGGTGGCCTACATGCTGTTCGGTGCCCTGTGCTTCGGTGCTTCGTTCGTCTACACCAAACGTTTCATCTCGCCGCTGAAAATACCGGCCGTGGCGTTGACGACCTACCAGCTGGGGCTGACCTTGCTCACATTGGCCGCCATCACGCCCATGACCGGGATTGCCAACCTCGCGGCCAGGCCGGCTGCGATGGTGGGTATCGTGCTTGGGCTCGGTGTGCTCAGCACCGGCGTTGCCTACATCGCGTTTTACCGTCTGGTTGAAAGTGAAGGCGCGGTCGCGGCCTCGGTCGTGACCTACATTCCACCGGTGGTGGCACTGTTGATTGGGGTGGCGGCTGGCGAACCCACAGCCGTCACGGCCTGGGCTGCAATGTTGTTGATTCTCGCGGGCGTGGCTGTCGTTCAGCTGGCTGGCCACTTCGAGATGCGCCTGGGTGCAGTGTCGGCCGCCGCGCGGCGCTTGAAATCATTCTGACTGCTATAAGGAGCGACTTCATGGATGCTGTTCCCCAGTTCCAGCAAGCACTTTACTTACGTGCCGACATCGTGACACTGCGGACCGACCTCGCACTGGCCCTGCGGGCCGCAGACCGGCACGGGCTTTCCGAGGGTGTATGCAATCATTTCAGTGTTGCCGTTGCGGGTGAGCCTGATCTTTTCCTGCTCAACCCTCGCGGCCGGGCATGGTCGGAAGTACAAACCGACGACATCGTTCTGGTAGACAGCAATGGCCGCCGCCTGGCGGGGCGCCATGAGATAGAACCGACGGCCATGTTCATTCATGCGGCTATTCACCGCATTACTGGCAAGAGTGCGTGCTGCATACCCATATGCCCTATGCCACAGCACTTTCACTGACGGTTGCGGGTGCGCTTGATACAACACTTTCACAAAATGCGATGCGTTTCCATGAACGCCTGGTAGTAGACCGTGAGTACAACGGTTTCGCCTTCGATCATTCTGAAGGCGAGCGTATTGCGCATGCGATGAATGGCGCCGACGTCGTGTTTCTCGGCAACCATGGAGTCGTCGTGTGCAATGACCGAATCGATTACGCCTACGAGGATCTCTATTACCTGGAACGTGCCTGCTGTGCTGAAGTGCTGGCCCGCTCTACGGGGTTGGCGCTGGCGCCATCATCCCCCGATATCGCCAGGAAAGTTGTGGCGCAACTGGATCAAGGGCGCCTGCAAAGTGAACTCTTTTTCGAGTCATTGCGCCGCCTTTTGTAGCATCTTTTCCAGCTCACCCAGCTTTAAAAACAAATCCAAGGAGGCAAATCATGAAGTGCTGGTTCATTACAGGCGTTTCGCGCGGCTTTGGTTTGGCGCTCGCCAAAGCGGCCCTTGCAAAGGGTGACAAGGTGATCGGAACCGTGCGGAGCGAAGCGCCAGTTCTGCAATACCCTGACGATCGCTGGCGGGTGCTCAAGGTCGACATGAATGACGATGAAGGCGTTATCGCCGCAGTCCACCAGGCATTCGCAGCGTTTGGCAGGATCGATGTGCTGGTCAACAACGCAGGTTATGGGGTGCTTGGGCCACTTGAGAGCTCGACCGATGAAGACTTGCACAAGCTGTTTCAGGTTAACGTCTTCGCGCCGATCCGCATCATTCGCACGGCGTTACCTTACTTGCGCAAGCAAAAGGGCGGGCACATCATCAACATCACCTCGATCGCCGGGCGCGCGCCAGGCGTAGGGGCGGGGCTTTACGCGGCCACTAAATTCGCCCTGGAGGGGTGCACGGCCACCTTGGCTCGTGAGGTCGAACCCTTTGGTATCAAGGTCACTGCCGTTGCCCCTGGCCAGTTTCGTACCGACTTTCTCGACACCGAACCGCGGCAAGTGGATACGCAAGATGCAGCGTATGCGACAACCGCGGGCGCAGCACTGGATGCTTTGTACCGCTTGAACCACCTCCAGCAAGGCGACCCGGCGCTTGCGGCGCAAGCGATCCTGCAGGCCGTGGCTGCAGCACAGCCTCCGCTACAGCTGTTGCTGGGCGCGGACGCGGTGGAGCGCGCGCGGGCCAGGATGAGGGCAGTGGAAGAAGAAATGACAGGTTGGGAAGACGTCAGCGTCAGTACAGGTTTCAGGGACGCCGAGGCTGCCGGGTAGCGAGAGATCGACTTGCAAGACCTCCTTCCCCGTTCACTGTCGGGCCAGCAGCTCACAAGCTTTTGTATCGCCTTCAGATAGCCAAGGTGAATGGCTTTCGACGATCTTGTCTCGATACGTTACATTAGGCACATGTGCCTAAGAGGCTTTCCATGTACCCTAAAGACAAGCTCCAGTGGCTGATTGAGCAATCGGGTGTCACCCAAGCCCAAGCGGCTGAGCTCATTGCCCAGGAAACCAAGCGTCCGTGTAGCGTACGCAGTGTACGCGCATGGCTAGCGGCTTCAGATAAATCCAGCGCAAGGACATGCCCAGCCTGGGCGGTCATCGCATTGGAGGCGCGACTGCTTTTCCACAAAATGATTGCTCGATGACAGTTATGTGCCTTGCTTGCCGTACAGCACCCAACGGTTCTGGGAGCATCTTGTTGCGCCTATGGGCCGGCGCCCGAATGATTGGAGACACCTCCCATGCTTAAAAACCTGACGTTTGAAGGTGTTGGTCCTGCAGAGAGGCTCGCCATCGACTTCAAACCGCGTCTGAATTTCCTGACAGGCGACAATGGTCTGGGAAAAAGCTTTGTTTTGGATATTGCCTGGTGGTCACTAACGCGTACTTGGCCCAGAGATGGCCTAGCCACTCCGCGTAAGGGCGCCAGTCAGTCGAGTATCGCCTACTGCTATGAAGGCAGCACCGGAGAGTTCGCTTACAAAAGTAATTTTGACCACGAATCCCAGCAATGGTCGGTCAAGCAGAGCCGTCCGGCGATATCAGGAGTGGTGATCTATGCCGGCGTTGATGGGAGCTTCTCTGTCTGGGACCCGGCGCGCAACTACTGGAAGGGCGATAGAGGAGAGGCCGCCGCACCGAACCGTCCACGTAGTTTCGACTTTTCACCTGATGCTGTTTGGAATGGCCTGCTTTCCAGCGACGGCAAAACCCAACTCTGCAATGGTCTGATCAGTGATTGGGTTCTGTGGCAGGAAGGTAGTAAACCCGCTTTCGATGATCTGGTCAAAGTTCTGGAAGCTCTGTCACCTTCTGGTGTCGAAAAAATGAAGCCAGGAGAGCCGATGCGTGTGGGCGATAGTGTTCGTGACATTCCCTCATTGCGTATGCCTTATGGGCAGGATGTACCGTTGACACAGGCATCGGCTGGAATGCGTCGTATCGCGGCATTAGCTTACCTGCTTGTATGGACCTGGCGAGAGCATCAATTGGCTTACGAGCGTTACCGGGTCCAACCGGCTAGAGAGATCATCTTCCTCATTGATGAAATTGAGTGCCACCTGCATCCGGAATGGCAACGCCGTATCGTCCCGGCGTTGCTCAATGTCATGAATGCGCTGACCGGCAATCGTGAGGTACCTGTACAACTATTGGCAGCAACTCATTCGCCGTTGGTGCTAGCTTCGACCGAACCTGAATTCGATGGTTCGCGTGACTGCATCTGGGATTTCGATCTTGTCGGCACCGAAGTGCAAGCCTCACTCTATCCGTATTCGCGTAAAGGGGATGTGAATGCCTGGCTATCTTCCGATGTTTTCAACCTGAAGGAGCCAAGCTCTGTGGCTGCCGAAGAGGCGCAGGGGCGTGCACGGACGTTCTTGCGGGAAGTCAGTTTACAGAAGGCGCCTTTGACAGCTGAGCAGAAGAGCACCCTTGGCGATATTGACTCGGCACTTCGGGGTAGCTTGAGTGATGTCGATTCTTTCTGGGTTCGCTGGAGCAACTTCCGTGAGCAGAGGTTGGGCAGCGCATGATCCGAGTCGAGCGGGCGGATGAGCCTGAGAGCTTTGATGAGTTAGTCAGGAAGCCTGGTCATCGAGCCATTGCCGAACTGGTGGGTGAGGAGGGCTTGCCCACGCGTAGAGGGCGGCCCAGGAAGGTAGTGGCGCACACTCGTGAAGATATTCCAGCTGACAAGTTTCCACCTGTGTGGACTCACGCTCTACCGGACTTGATGGAAGCGTACGGCCGTCTTTGCGCCTATATCTGTATCTATATCGAGCGAGTCATAGGCGGCGGTTCAGTGGACCATATGCTAGCTAAATCTCATGCGTGCAGGGACGTATACGAGTGGCAGAACTATCGCTTGGCCTGCACGCATAATGAATGCCCGCAAAAATAACTATCAGGACGTCCTGGACCCTTTCGAGGTCGAGGATGGGTGGTTTCGTCTCGAGCTGGTCAGCTACCAGGTCATACCCGGTGAGGATCTTGATCCTGCGATTGAGGCGCGGGTGCTGGCTACCATCACACGCTTGAACCTGAACGATCATGATTGCCTGAAGGTCCGTGAAGAGTACGCTACAGCATTTTTCGATGGCGACATTAAATTGGACTACTTTCGGCGGCGCGCGCCGTTTTTGGCAAGGGAAATTGAAGGGCAGGGTGCGATCTACCCCATGGGGAGACACGAGGAGTTGGGGGCTTAACCACATATCTCTTATCGGTCTTTGCTGGCATGATGATGCCTTTCACTTCCATCGTTCATGCATTGAATGATGATCGACGCAATAGCTGAGCAGGGAATGCCCGTTTGATGTCGCCACTTCCTCAACCCAAAGCCCTGATTTTCGATCTTGAGGTGGTGCCGCCCAAGAACAATGAAGCTGCTCGGATCATGATGGTCGGCGCCCTTCGGCCTGACTCGGGGGCGGAGCTGGAGCTGAAGGTTTCTGGAAACCCGTCCCTGGCCTTGCAGCAACTGGATGCACTGTCCGAGGGGGCAAGCTTCGTACTCGGACACAATGTGATCGACCATGATCTGCCTATCTTACGCGAGCATATGCCCGGCATGGCTTTGAATGCTCTCCCGGTCATTGATACTCTGCGTCTGTCGCCGCTGGCGTTTCCACAAAACCCGTATCACCGGCTGATCAAGGATTACAAGCTTATCCGTGACAGTCTGAACTCGCCGTTGTCTGACTGTCGCTCGACGTTGGTTCTGTTTCAGGATCAACGCCAAGCCTTCACGCAGTTGAACGAGACCAATCAGACGGAGCTCCTCTGCTATCAGGCGTTGCTCACGCCGAGCACGAGGGGAGACCTGGGATTCTTCTTCGCATCCTTGACTGGGCAGTCTCCGGTATCTGTACCCGAGCTCAAAATGCTGGTTCCGCAATTGCTGCAAGAGACGGATCCTTCGCAACCGCGGGATTTGAAGGTTTGTCGGGCCCGACTGGAGCAACTGCTCGACGACGATCTTCAGCGGGAAGAATTGCACTGGTCACTGGCCTATGTGTTCGCCTGGCTCCGGGTATCGGGCGGCAATTCTGTGTTAGCGCCTTGGGTTCGACACCAGTTTCCAGAGGCTGGGCGGCTGATCTGCGAACTACGTGATGTGCCGTGTGAGCGCGAGGATTGTCAGTACTGTCAGACGACTCATGACCCACGCCACGAACTGAAGCGCTACTTTGGCTTCCCGGATTTTCGTTACGAGCGGCCAGGGGAGAGTCTTCAGCACGACATCGTGCTGGCCGGTATGCGTGGCCAGCACGTATTGGCCATCCTGGCGACCGGCGGGGGCAAGTCGCTATGTTATCAATTGCCGGCATTGAACCGGTTCCATCGTAACGGCAGCCTAACCGTCATCGTTTCGCCGTTGCAGTCACTGATGAAGGATCAGGTCGACGGACTGCTGGAGCGCAACGTCCAGTGCGCCGCAGCCCTGAATGGCCTGCTCACTATGCCGGAGCGCGCGGAGGTACTGGAGAAGATCCAGATGGGCGACGTTGGAATTTTGCTGGCGTCGCCCGAGCAATTCCGCAACAAGGCTTTCCGGCGGGCGATCCGTCAGCGTCATGTTGGTGCCTGGATATTCGATGAGGCGCATTGCCTGTCGAAATGGGGCAGCGACTTTCGGCCAGACTACCTTTATGTGTCCCGCTTTATCCGGGAGTACACCGATGGCCAACCGCTGGCGCAGATCGGCTGTTTTACCGCGACGGCCAAGCCCGATGTGCTTGCGGATATTCAGAGCCACTTCAGGGAAAGCCTGGGCATTGAATTCAAGGTGTTCCCTGGAGGGCACGAGCGAACCAATCTGCACTTTGACGTGCTGCCCTGCACCAAGGCAGAGAAGTGGTCGCGTACGGATGGATTGCTGCGTGAGCACCTGGACGCTCAGGAGGGCGGTGCAGTCGTCTTCGTTTCCAGTCGCAAGAGTGCTGAGGAACTGTCCGACTTCCTGATTGGCCAAGGCTGGCCTTGCAAACACTTCCATGCCGGGATTGAGCCCAACACCAAAACCGATATTCAGGACGATTTCAAGGCTGGGCAACTGAAAATCATCGTCGCCACCAACGCTTTCGGGATGGGCGTGGACAAGGCGGATATCCGTCTCGTTGTACATGCAGACATACCAGGCTCGCTGGAGAACTATTTGCAGGAGGCGGGCAGGGCTGGGCGTGATCAGGGTGATGCGCGCTGTGTACTGTTGTACGACCCACAAGACATCGAAACCCAGTTCGGCATGAGCGAGCGCTCGAAGCTCAGCATCCGTGATATCCAGCAGATCCTGCGCAAGTTGCGGAACGAAAGCAGTCGACGCAAGGGTGGCAAGCTGATCATCACGGCGGGCGAAATCCTGTTGGATGAAAACGTTGAAACCAGCTTCACCGCGGATGAACGTGATGCCGAAACCAAGGTCGTTACGGCGGTTGCTTGGCTGGAGCGTGGTGACTACCTCAAACGTGAGGAAAACCATACTCAGATTTTCCCAGCACGGCTGGATGTGAGTGAGGAAGAGGCCGAGAAACGTTTGTTGAAGGCCGCGTTGCCGCAACGTCGATTGGAGGAGTTCAGGGCTATTCTGCGCTTTCTCTATGGCGCTGATGCCGATGAGCGGGTGAACACCGACCAGTTGATGCAGTTGACCAGCCTGGAGTCGGAGGAGGTTGCCAGCGCACTCAAGCAGTTGGAGGAGATGGGGCTGCTGGTCAATGACTCGCAGATAACGCTGTATGTGCGCCATGCTGTTACGGGGGCTTCTAGTCAGCGCCTGCAGAACACCCTGGAGCTGGAACAGGCATTGCTGCGGTGTTTGCCAGAGCAGGCGCCGGACGCCGAGCAGGGCGGTTGGCAGGATCTGAATCTGCCGTCACTGACCGCTGAACTCAGGGCAACGACAGGGCTGGAGGAGTTGCTCCCGCTGCATGTGCTTCGGCTGTTGCGCAGCCTGGCACAGGATCATGATGCGGATGATCAGCAACGCAGTAGCTTTGAGCTCAGGCAACTCAACCGTGACCACCTCAAACTCCGCATCAAGGGTGGTCATTCCTGGGCGAAGATCGTTGGCTTTGGTGACGTGCGACGCGTATTGGCGAGCAAGTTCCTGGAACTGTTGGTCGGTAAACTACCGGCAGGATTGCGAGGCGCGGATCTGCTGGTCGAAACGAGTTTTGGCGAATTGCTCCGGGTGATCGAAAGTGACCTCGAACTGCCGCATCTGATTCCGCCTAACAAGCGTCGCAAGGTGACTGAGCATGTCCTGCTGTATTTGCATCGGCAGGACATTCTGACCCTCAACCACGGCATGACGGTCATGCGCCGGGCTATGACCATTGAGGTCAAGAAGGAAGACAAGCGCAAGACCTTCCTCAAGGAGGACTACTTGCGACTTGACGAGCACTACCGCGAGAAGCGCGTTCAGGTTCATGTGATGCGTGAGTATGCGGAAGTGGCGCTGAAGGAGATGGCTGAGGCGTTGCGCCTTGTGCTGGATTATTTCACCGACTCCAAGCAGGCGTTCATCAAGCAGCATTTCAATGGGCGGGAGGACGTGCTCAAACTGGCGACCAGCGAGGAGTCATGGAAATCGATCATCGAGTCGCTGAGCACCACTCAGAAACTGATCGTAGCCGACGATGACGACATCAATCGGCTAGTGCTGGCTGGACCGGGCTCGGGCAAGACACGAGTGATCGTGCATCGCATCGCTTATCTGCTGCGAGTGCGGCGAGTACCAGCGACCAGCATTGTGGCGTTGACGTTCAACCGCCATGCGGCGAACGAGATCCGCAAGCGGCTGTTGGCTCTGGTCGGGGGCGATGCCTATGGCGTCAGCGTTCTGACTTATCACAGCATGGCCATGCGCTTGACCGGAACCAGTTTTGAACGCGGCGCGACGGTCGACGAGCGAGCTCTAAAGCAGGTTTTAAGCGATGCCGTCGAGTTGTTGGAGGGTAGGCGCAACATTGAAGGCGAAGACGACCTCCGCGAGCAGCTACTGCGCGGATACCGTTATATCCTGGTCGATGAATATCAGGACATTGATGATCTGCAGTACCGTCTGGTCAGTGCTCTAGCTGGGCGGCAGGCAGAAGAGGATGGCCGGTTGTGCATCATGGCGGTAGGCGATGATGACCAGAACATCTACGCCTGGCGCGATACCAACAATCGTTATATCGAACGCTTCCGCGACGACTACGAGGCGTCGACCAGCTTCCTGGTCGATAACTACCGTTCTTCCCTAAGCATTATTGAGGCGGCCAACCAGCTCATTGGCCAGAATACGGGTCGACTGAAAGAGGCCAACCCCATCCGGATCGACGGGGCTCGGCAGGAGCTGCCTGCCGGCGGGCTATGGGAAGAGCAGGATGAGCAACGCAAAGGCCGAGTACTCAGATTGCTGATCGACCCGAGCGATCGTGAGCGCGGCAATCTGCAGGCTCAGGCGTCAATGGTGGAGTTGGAGCGGTTAGTGATGCTCGAGCCAGGGAGCTGGAATGGCTGTGCGGTTCTGGCGCGGACGCACCGCTATCTGTGGCCAATCCAGGCCTGGTGCGAGCAGCACGATGTTCCCTATTTCCTGGCAGCAGACAAGGAAACGGCGTTACCCATTACCAGGCAGCGCAATTTTGTGGCTGCAACCGACTATCTGCGAGAAATCGAAGGCGCTTTGTGCGCGGCTGACGCATGGCAGCGTTTGGTGGGTAGCAATCAACTGGGGGAAGCTGAGTGGAAGAGTTTTTTCCAGACGGCCTTTGAGCAAATGCGAGGAGAGTTGGGCGACTGCCAACTTGGCAGTGGTGCTTTGATCGACTGGTTGTACGACTACGCCCGTGAATTGCGTCAACAGCCGAAGGAAGGCCTTTATCTTGGCACCGTGCACTCGGCCAAAGGGCTGGAGTTCCGCCATGTCGTTCTACTGGATGGTGGCTGGAGCGATCAGGTCGATACCCTGGCCGATGAGCGTCGTTTGTACTACGTGGGTATGACGCGAGCCGAACAGACCCTCACGTTGTGCGAGTTTGCTGATGGTAATCCATTCAGTTGCAGCCTGATGAACGTTCAGCAGCATGGTTTTTTGGGACGACCTCTTCCTGAGTTGGAGCTACGCTTTCAGCAACTCACGCTGAAGGAGATCGATATTGGTTTTGCCGGTCGTCAATCGCGGCATGCCCGGATACACAAGGCGGTTGAGGCACTTCGCGAGGGGGATCCCCTGACGCTGAGGGAGGAGGCTGGCCGATATCAACTGCTTGACAGGCAAGGCAACGTGGTAGGGCGAACCGCCAAGTCATTCCAACCTCAGACCGGCTTCGATCAATGCGAAGTCGCTGCCGTCATGGTGCGGTTCGCAGAGGATGGTCAGGAGCAATTCAGGAATTTGAATAAGTGTGAGCGTTGGGAAGTGGTTGTGCCGAGAGGGAGATGGTAAGTGAGAGCGGCGTCATGTTGCGGTGATTCAATTTGCTTTCGGGCTCAACGACAGCACTGTTCCGTGTTCGAACCGCCGCTATCGCGCTCCTGCACCAGAGCCCGCAAAGTCAACGCCGTTTGCCCAAGCAGTACCTGACGTACCTTTTCCATGCGCGTGCGGTCGATGTCCTGCCAGCCCAAAACACCGAGCACCTGGCGGCGCAATACGCGGAACACCAGGCCTTGGCTGTTGATGGCGAAGGTACGGATCAGCGTGCGCTCATCATCGGCTGGCAGCCCTGTCAGCCGGCCGATCAGCCCGGTGGTGACTGCGCCGAGGCGCCGATGCAGGCGCTGGTCCATCAATTCCAGCGTACCCGGCGGGCCGAAGCCGGCTTGTTCGCGGGCCATGAACAGGCGCCAGTCACGCCCGGAAGGGCTGTCGTGGATGAAGCCGATGAAGCCGCTGAGCAATGCCAGGTAAGTGTCGATCAGTCGCTGGTCATCGCAGTCCGCTTCGCTGAGCACCGTCTCGGCCTGCACGATGGGCGCTGCCAGTTGTTCCCATACCCGCTCCAGGATGAACTCCACGCAAGCCCGGTACACGCCTTCCTTGTTGTCGAAATAGTACTGCAGGGCAGGGGCGTTGACCCCGGCATGGGTGGCGATGTCGCGGGTCGAGGCGCCTTCGAAACCATGCTCGCCGAACAGGCGCAAGGCGCTCTCCACGATGCGTGCCCGGGTCTCTTCACCGCGCTGGTAACCACCTTCGGCAGTAGGTTTGTGTCGGGCCATGGGAGCCGCCTGTAGGAAAAGATACTCGAAAATATACCACTTGACATAAAAGTGCCAAAGGGCACATTTTGTAACAACTGGAATAAATTCGAGAGCCTACCGGCATGTCCTCCGATCGCCCCCTCGGTCAGCAAGACCAACTCAAGCCCGCCCAGGCCCCTGGTGTGCCCGGTGAAAAGCGCCGCAGCCCGAAGCGGGTGCTGCTCTCGCTCGGCGCCATCGCCGGCTTTGCCGCGCTGGGCTGGGGCGGCCACTGGTACTGGGTAGGGCAGTACATCGAGACCACCGACGATGCCTACCTGCAGGCCGACAGCATGACCGTCGCGCCCAAGGTGGGCGGCTACATCGCCGAAGTGCTGGTGGCCGACAACCAGCAAGTGGAGGCGGGCCAGCCGGTCGCGCGGCTGGACCATGGCAATTATCAAGCCGCCGCCGACCAGTCGGCTGCCACGGTCCAGGCGCGCCAGGCCGATGTGGCCCGGGCGCAAGCCGATCTGGCGCAGCAAGACGCCAGCATTGCCCAGGCCAAGGCCGAACTCGGCGGTGCCGAGGCCGATTTGCGCCATGCGCGCGGGCAGGTGCAGCGTTACGCGCCATTGGCGCGCTCTGGCGCCGAGACCCAAGAGCGCCTGGCAGACCTGACCAACGAGCAGTCACGCGCCAGCGCCACCCTTACCGCCAAACAGGCCGCCTTGCGTGCCGCGCAGGTGAAGGTGGGCACGCTGCAAGCCCAACTGCAACAGGCCCAGGCGCAGTTGGCGGTTTCCCAGGCCAGCGCCCGGCAGTCGGACATCGACCTGCAGGACACCGTGCTGACCAGCCCGATTGCCGGCCGTGTGGCTGACCGCAGTGTGCGGGTTGGCCAGTTCGCGCAACCGGGCACGCGGTTGATGACCATCGTCCCGGTACAGTCGCTGTACCTCACGGCCAATTTCAAGGAAACCCAGATCGGCGCCATGCGCCCTGGCCAGACCGTGACCGTGCATGTCGATGCACTGCCGGGCCAGGACCTGACCGGCCATATCGACAGCCTCTCGCCGGGCACCGGTGCCCAGTTCGCGCTGCTGCCGCCGTCCAATGCCACCGGCAACTTCACCAAGATCGTTCAGCGCGTGCCGGTGCGCATCGTCCTGGATATCCCCGAAGCCATGCGCCCGGCGCTGGTGCCGGGCCTGTCGGTGACCGTCGACGTCGACACCCGCACCGGCCCAGGCGCTCAGCATGGCTGAGGCGACCTTGACCGCAGGCAGCGCCGAGGATCGTCCGGCCAACGCCTCGCTGACCGACTGGGTCGCCGTGGCCGCCGGCTCGCTCGGCGCCTTGCTGGCGACCCTGGACATTTCCATCACCAACTCGGCATTGCCGCAGATCCAGGGCCAGATCGGCGCCACCGGCACCGAAGGCACCTGGATCAGCACCGGTTACCTGATGTCCGAGATCGTCATGATTCCGCTGGCCGCCTGGCTGACCCGGGTTTTCGGGCTGCGTCGCTTCCTGATGTGCATGGCCGTGCTGTTCACCCTGTTCTCGATGTACTGCGGCATGTCCGACAGCCTGGCCGGCATGATCGCCGGGCGCATCGGCCAGGGCTTCGCCGGCGGGGCGATGATCCCCACGGCGCAGACCATCATCCGCACCCGCTTGCCCCAGCACCAGTTGCCCATCGGCATGAGCGTATTTGGCCTGACGGTGTTGCTGGGCCCGCTGATGGGCCCGGTGGTGGGTGGCTGGTTGACCGAGAACGCCAGCTGGCGCTGGTGTTTCTTCCTCAACCTGCCGGTGAGCATCGCCCTGGTGACCTTGCTGTGGACCGGGCTCAAGAGCGACAAGCTCGACCTGGAGCAGTTGTTCAAGGCCGACTGGCTGGGCATCGTCGGGCTGACCGTGGGCCTGAGTTCGCTGACCGTGGTGCTGGAGGAGGGCCAGCGCGAGCGCTGGTTCGAGTCGCACATGATCCTCTGGCTGACCCTGCTGACGGTGCTCGGCTTCGTTCTGATCACCCTGGGCCAGCTCACCGCCAAACGGCCGATCATTCGCCTGAGCCTGATGCGCAATGCCAACTACGCGAGTGTGATCCTGATCGTCTCGGTGGTGGGGGCGGGCATCTACGGCATCTCGTACCTGCTGCCGCAGTTTCTCGGCAACGTGTCGGGTTACAACGCCCAGCAGGCAGGCTCGATCATGCTGCTGTCGGGGATCCCGGCGTTCATGCTCATGCCCGTGTTGCCACGCCTGCTGGGGCGCTATCAGGCGCGCTGGCTGGTGAGCATCGGCCTGGCGCTGTTCTGCATCAGTTGCCTGCTCGACGTCAGCCTGACCGCCGACAGCGTCGGCCACGACTTCTGGGGCTCGCAGATCCTGCGCGGCTTTGCCCAGATACTGGCGATGATGCCGCTCAACCAGGCCTCGATGTCGGCGGTGAAGACCGAAGAGGCCGGCGATGCGGCGGGCCTGTACAACATGGCGCGCAACCTGGGCGGCTCCATTGGCCTGGCCTTGATCGGGGTATTGGTCGACCGCCGCGAGCAATACCACGATGCCATCCTGCGCGAGTCGGTCCATGCCAACAGCACCTTGGTCCAGGACCAGATGGCGGCCAGTACGGCGGCCTTCCTCGCCCGCAGTGGCGACCTGGCCCAGGCGCAGATGCAGTCGCTTGGGCAACTGGCCCAGACCATCGCCCGCGAGGCACTGGTAATGACCTACGGCGAAGCATTTCTCCTGCTGGGGCTGGCCCTGTTGGCCTGCATCCCCCTGGCGCTGCTGCTGAAAACCCGCAAACCCCAAGGTGCTGCCCGATGATCCGAAAAACCCTGTTGGCCACCCTGGTGCTGGCCGCGATCAACGGCTGCACCGTTGGCCCCGACTACCAGGGTGCGCCCGACCTCGCCGAAAATACCCTGGCTGCCGGCCGCCTGGCCCACGACGCTCGGGCCGTGCCCAGTGCGCCGCCGGTGGCCCAGTGGTGGCACGGCCTTGCCGATACGCAGCTCGACGCCTTGGTCGAGCAGGCATTCGCCCACAGCCCGACGCTGGCCGAAGCCGAAGCCCGCCTGCGCCAATCGCGCGCCGGCCTTGCCAGCGAGCGTGCTGCCGGGCGCCCCAAGCTTACGGCCAATGCGACGATGCTGCGCATGCGTTCTCCGGATACCTCGCAGTTCACGGGCGGCGAAGGCGGTGGTGGTGGTGGGCGCGGGCCGCTCAGCCTGTACCTGGCCGATTTCGATGCCAGCTGGGAAGTCGACCTGTTTGGCGGTACCCGGCGCGCCATCGAGGCCGCCGATGCCAGCGCCGCCGCCAGTGCCGCGCAACTGGCCGATGCCCAGGTGCAGCTGGCCGCCGAAGTAGTGCAGGCCTATGTCGACCTGCGCGACCGCCAGCAGCGCCTGGCATTGGTCGAGGCCTCCAGCGAGCTGGAGACGCAGGTGCTGGACCTGACCCGTCAACGCCGCAGCCAGGGGGTCGCCAGCGAACTGCAACTGGAGCAGGTGATCACCCAGGCCGATACCACCCGTGCCCAGCGCTTGCCGTTGCAGGCGCAGATCGTCGAGTCGCTCGATCAGCTGGCGATGCTGTGCGGGCAGGAGCCGGGCGAGCTGGATGCACAGTTGCAGGCGCCCGTCGCGCTGCCGACGGTACCGGCCCAGGTGCCGCTGGCGGACCCCGCCGCGATGCTCAAGGCGCGCCCGGACATCCGCGCTGCCGAACGTCAGCTGGCGTCGGCCAATGCGCAGATTGGCGAAAAGACCGCCGACTGGTTCCCCAAGCTGAGCCTGCTCGGCGACCTGGGCTTCAGCGCCGCCGACCCAGGCCACCTGGCGCGCAAGGGCAACGCCACCTGGCTGGTGGTGCCGCGCCTGACCTGGAACGCGCTCGACTTCGGCCGGGTCAAGGCTTCGGTGGAAGGGGCCGAAGCCGGCCGCGACCTGGCATTGGCGCAGTACCGTGGCACCGTGCTCGATGCGCTGCGCGACGCTGACAGCGCGCTGGCCCGCTACGGCCACCAGCGTGAGAACGTGCTGCTACTGCGTGGCATCCAGGCCAGTGCCGAACGTGCGGCAGAACTGACCCGCCAGCGTTACCGGGCCGGCACCGCCAGCACTTTGGACTGGCTGGATGCCGAACGTACCCGCTTCGATGCCCAGCAGAACCGGGTGACCGGGGATGCCCAGTTGCTCAAGGACTTTGCCGCGTTGCACAAGTCGCTGGGGTTGGGCTGGGGGGCATGACGCCACCCGACCCTTAGGGCGCCAGCAACCGCCTGGCCAGCACTTCAGCTTCCCCCAGCGTCGTCGCCGTGCGGTAGCGGATACCGAACAACTGTTCGCCCATGCGTCCCATCTCGTCGAAGTGTGCCCGCCGCGCAGCGTCGTCCAACACGCTGATGATGCCACGGCACAGCGCGGCAAACGCCACCTTGTGCTGTTTCAGCCACTGGGTTCTCAGCTTGCGGTCTTCGTGCGGTTCGTCATCGGCCGGCTCGCGGTAAATCAGCACGAACGCCTCGCCGCGTGCCATCAGGGCGTCGAGCTCGCGCGCCCACTGGCGGCCGTAGCCTGGCAGCACCGCATCGGGCTCGATCCGGCAAAGGGGAAAGGCGCGGATATCGTGGACCTGGAAGTCTTCAATGTTCATGTTCGATCTCGTTCACGTTGAGGGAATGCTGCAGCGCCTCGCCCGGCCAGCCGAGGAGCTCGGCAGCGGCATGGCGGCGCGGTTACGTTCAGCGGTGCGCGTTCGCATTGTCCCGTGGCCGCAGGCGCCAGTGGCGGCTGGCCTGCTGTTGCGCCCAGAAGCCTGCGTAAAGGCCGCCGGCTGCCAGCAACTGGGCATGGTTGCCGCGCTCGACGATGGTCTGCTGGTCCAGTACCAGGATCTGCTGCACCTCGGTGAGGCCGCGAAGCAGGCGACGCGGTGGATGGCACGGGCTTTGCCCGTGTTCGCGGGCAAGCCCGCTCCCACAGTAGTGGGAGCAACTGTCTTGCTCAATTTCTAAAAGCTGGCGCGATCCCTGTGGGAGCGGGCTTGCCCGCGAACACGGGCGAAGCCCGTGCCATGCACCGCGGTGTCTTCTTCGCGGGTAAACCCGCCCACAGGGATCGCGTGAGGGCCGGCAGGTGTTAGCCACAAAGTATGCAGCGCCTGTGAGACCGAGCGCCGCCCGCGCGGCGCATCGCGAGCTGGCGCTCGCTCCTACGTTTGTTTCGGGCCAGTAACGCCTGTGCCATACGCGCGCGACCGTCTTGTTCGTACGACGCGATATCGAGCCATGCGCCAAAGCGTTCGCGCGCAAATCCCACAGGAATAATTGGCCCGAAACAAACGTAGGAGCGAGCGCCAGCTCGCGATGCGCCGCGCGGGCGGCGCTCGATCTCCCAGGCGCTGAAGATGCCGTGGCGAGCACCTGGCAACCCTTACGCCATAGCCAGAAACCATAGAATCTTGCATGACCCGTGACCTGGACTGGGAGCCCAGCTACCAGCGTCACGTCGACCCGGCTGGCCTGAACATCGATGCCAAGGTCATGTACGACTTCAACCTGCGCAACCGTGCCACCGACTACCGCTCCGGCCAGGAGCTGCATGTGGACTATGCGGTCGGTTGGGGCCTGGGCAATGGCTGGGTAGTGGGGCTGGGGGGTTACGTGCTGCAGCAGACCACCGATGACCGCCAGCATGGTGACCGAATAGAAGACAACAAGGGCAAGGCATTCGCCATTGGCCCATCGCTGAAATACACCAGCCGCGACGGGTGGTTCGTTACCGCCAAGTGGCAGCGCGAAACCGAGGTGCGCAACCGTGCCGAGGGCAATGCCTACTGGATGAAACTGACCATACCGTTCTGAACATTATCCGTGGTAACCCGATAACAACGATGAGGTCGAATCATGAGCGTGAAAATTGCTTACACCCAAGCCGTCAACGGACTGCTTGTAGATGCCTGCGGGGGTTTCGCCGAGGGCGGTGACGAAAGGCTCAAGGGCATCGTTCACTGCTTCCTGAGTGAAGCGGTGCGCATTATCGAAGAGTGGGACGTGACGCCTGAGGAGTTCTGGAAGGCGGTCAACTACTTCAACGTCCTGGGCGCGCGTCAGGAGGCGGGCTTGCTGGTGGCGGGCCTGGGTTTGGAGCATTACCTGGACCTGCGGCTCGATGCCCAGGATGCCCAGGCCGGCCAGACAGGCGGGACGCCGCGTACCATCGAGGGCCCGCTGTACGTCGCCGGGGCGCCCTTGGTGCAGGACGGCAGTGAAGTGCGCCTGGACGACGGGCGGGACGCCGGTGTGCCGATGTTCATGCACGGGCAGGTGCGCGACACCGGCGGCCAGCCGCTGGCCGGTGCGCTGGTCGAAGTGTGGCACGCGAACACCGCAGGCACCTATTCGTACTTCGACCCGAGCCAGTCGGATTTCAACCTGCGCCGGCGCATCGTCACCGATGCCGAAGGCCGTTTTCGTTTGCGCAGCATCGTGCCATCAGGTTACGGCTGCCCGCCGGACGGCCCGACTCAGCAATTGCTCGATGCGCTGGGGCGTCACGGGCAGCGCCCCGCGCATATTCACTTCTTCATTTCCGCGCCAGATCATCGGCACCTCACCACGCAGATCAACCTCGATGGTGACCCGTACCTTCACGACGACTTCGCTTATGCCACGCGCGATGAGCTGATCGCCCACATCAGCTTCAGCGACGATGCCGCGCGGGCCGCTGCCCACGGTGTGTCGGGGCGTTTTGCCGAGGTGGAGTTCGACTTTACCTTGCAGCGTTCCAATGATGCCGCCGACCAGGACCGCAAGGCGCGCCTGCGCGCCTTGGAGAGCTGACGGCGCTCGCCACCCTCGGCCCCTGAGCGCAGGGGGCGGGGGTTTCGCTTCTACAGGTCAACGGCAATGACCTGCACATAACTTACTGATTTAGCAGGGACCCTGTGGGAGCGGGCGAGCCCGCGAACACCGGCGCAGCCGGTGCCATGCACCGCGTTGGATTCTTCGCGGTGTATGCCCGCTCCCACAGGGATTGGCGGTGCCTTTGCGGACATGATTCTCCGTCGGAAAGCGTAGCTTGCAGGGCCGGGCAATGTTCCACCGGCATTACCCTTGGTCGAACCTGAACGCTCTACCACCCCCGCAGCATCGCCCAGAACGATGCCCCCACGCCCATGATGCTCTCACCCGCAATCAAACCCGCCGCCGCCGTAATCGCAAACCGCTCGGTAACGCTCGGCCAGCTGCAGCTAACCAGCCAGGTGACCACGGCGCCAAGCCCCATCATCAGGCTGATCGACGCCGGCAAGATGAACGCCAGCCCCAACGCCGCCGTGCTCGGCAGCCAGCGCGCCGCCCGTGGCGGCAGCAGGCTGTCCAGTGCCCCCAGCAGTACGCCAACAGCACTCCCGATCACGATCGCCCAGCGCAACTCCAGCGACAGCGCGCCCAGCCCCTGGGTCAATGTCTGGGCCACCGCCTTCCAGGTTGCCACGGCCGGTGCCGGCCACTGCTCGGTGAGCAACAAAGCCTGTGGGTCGGGAATCAGCACCCGGTACACCAGCACACCGACCACGCTACCCATCAAGATACCGATGCACTGAGCAACCAGCTGTTTATGCGGCGTAGCGCCAATCGCCAGGCCAACCTTGAAGTCGTTCATCAAATCGGTGGATTGCCCCGCCGCACCACCTGCGGTGTTGGCGCTCATCAGGTTGATTGCCACCTGGCCTGGGGCAATCAGGCCGAAGCTCAGCTGCGACAGCTTGCCGATAGCGCCAATCGGCGCGATGCCGGTGGCGCCGACCACGCGCGCGGCTACCACGGCCAGGCACACCGCCAACGGAATACTCAGCAGCGCCATCCACCCATCAATCCCGAACAGCAGCACCTGCAAGGTCACGATCAGTACCATGGACAGCAGCAGCCCCGCAGCAGGCCATGGGGTAAAGCGCACCTTGGCGCGCGGCGCCCGCTGGCTGGTGGGCGCTCGCCGGGGCACTTTAAACAGGCGAACCGACAATGAAGCCAGAGTCGCACACACCATCAGGCTCACGCCCGGCCACAACAGCCACTCCACCAAGGCAGCGAACTGCGGGCCGCTGGCGTTCGGGGCCAGCACCACCAGGGCATGTTCGAGCAGCCACGGCGCCAATCCGCCCCAGGCCAGCGCAGCGCCAAGCAGCAATGTCAGGCCCACGCGAATGCCGATGATGCTGCCGAAGCCGACCAGCATCAACGAAGGGTCGACCGTGAAGGTCAGGCGCTCCAGCGCCGGTGTGGGGGCCCAGCGCGGTATCGCCCAGACGAACCCGTCAATCCACTTCACCAGTGCTGACAACAACGCGGCGCTGCACAGCACCTTGATCCGCGCCATGGCTTCGCGCCCGTGGTTGTAGATCTGTTGCAGTGTTTCCAGGGTCGCCATGCCTTCCGGGAACTTCAGGCCATGGTCGTTGAGCAGGGCGGGGCGCAGGTACCAGGCGATCCAGATGCCCAGGAAGCTTACCGAGAACACCCAGGCCATCATCGGCACCGGGTCCAGTTGGTGGCCGGTGAGCAGGGTGTAGGCGGGGATCGGCGCGACCAGCCCGCCGGACACGATGGAAGCGGCGGCCGACGCCACGGTCTGGTTGATGTTGCTTTCGTGCAATGTCCACGCGGGTTGGTGCTTGCGCCGCCCCGCCAGGCCTTGCCACAGGGCGAAACCAATCAGTAAGGCGATGATCGACATGTTGAACGACCAGCCGATCTTCAGCCCTGCGTATACATTCGATGGCGTGAGCAAGATGCCCAGCACCGTGCCGGTGAGCACCGCCCGCAGGCTCAGTTCACGTTCGACGCGAACCTGGGGGCGGGCGGTGGAGGAAGCATCTGGCATGGCAATCCTGTGTCGACGTCGCAAACGCGCTCTGGACTACTGAACCCCCGTTGCCAGGAAGGTTCCCAGGCGCCTCGGTTGCTCGACGTGGCTAGTGCCCAGGCGGTGGGAAGTCGACCGGGGTGTTGGCGATGTTGTTCAGGTAGTTGGTCAGGGTCAGCAATGTCACCTGCGCCACCACCTCGACGATCTTGCTTTCGACCAGGCCGGCCTCGCGCGCTGCAGCGATCTGTTGGTCACTCAGCTGGCCGCGGCTTTCGGTAATCTGGTGCGCCAGGGCAGCAACCGCGCTGAGCGTGCCGCCACGGGCCTGGCTGATGTCCTGGTCGCTCAAGCCGGCCTGCGCGGCGAAGAAGGTGTGTGCGGCCAGGCAGTAGTCGCAACCGTTGACTTGCGAGGTGGCGAGGGCGACGACCTCGCGCTCGGCGGCGCTGAGTGTGCTTCTGCCCATCGCCTGAGCAAGGCCCAGGTAACCATTGAGTGCGGTCGGGGAGTGGGCCAGGGTCTTGAAGGCGTTGGGTATGAAACCGAGGCCTTTCTGGATGCCTTCAAGTGCGGTGCGTGAGCCGGCAGGTGCCTGGTCCAGCGAGAGGGCGGTGATGCGAGTCATGGTGATTCTCCAATGAGTTGACCAACCGGTTTGTCGATCAAGCCTGGAATCAATAGTAGGGAGCGAGGCTTTCCTTTCGGATTCAGATCGTCGAAATTATGCAACAGATCGTCTAAAACTGAGTGCGCCATGGACCGATTGTCGACACTGCTCAAACACTTCAACCTGCATGCGTCCACATTCCACCAGGGTGGCTTTTGTGGCACCAGCGACATGGACGGGCAATACAGCCTCGGCCACGTGCACCTGCTGCGTTCGGGGCGCTTGCGGTTCAGGGGCAAGCAGGGCCAGGTCACCGAATTGACAGAACCGAGCCTGATCGTTGCGGTACGCCCGCAGGCGCATCAACTGTTGGCGACCGAAGCCGATGAGGCGCAATTGGTGTGTGCAACCCTGCAGTTCGAAGGCGGGGCAAATAATCCGCTGACCTTGGCCTTGCCAGACTTCATCATCAAACCGCTGGGCGAGTTGCAAGGCCTGACCGGCACGCTGGACTGGCTGTTCGAAGAAGCGTTCGGCGACGAATGCGGCCGCGATGTGATTCTCAACCGCCTGTTCGAGCTGATGGTGATTCAGCTGCTTCGCCACCTGATCGCCACCCAGAGCATCGGCTCGGGCATGATGGCCGGGCTGGCCAATCCCCAGCTTTCCCGTGCGCTTGTAGGTATGCACAGCGAACCACAGCACAACTGGACCGTGGCGGAACTGGCAGACCGCTCAGGCATGTCGCGGGCCAGTTTTGCTGCGCATTTTCGGCAGACCGTGGGGGTTACCCCTGCCGACTACCTGGCCAATTGGCGAATCAGCCTGGCCCAGAAGCGCCTGCGCGAAGGCCGCCCGATTGCGCTGATTGCCGATGAGGTCGGCTATGAAAGCCCGTCTGCTCTGGCCCGTACGTTTCGCCGTAAAGTGGGCACCAGCCCCAGGCAATGGCTGCAACAGCAACCGGCAGGTTGAGAGATGTTCGGTCAGTAGCGTGCCGCTTATGCTTTGGCCTTGTTCCAGTCGAAACGCGTCGCAGCAATCAGCGCATCCCAGTCATCAGGAGGGTTACCGCGGCCCAGCATCTTCTCGAATACAGCGTATGGCTCGGATTTGCTGCCTGCGGACCGTAGGGTATTTTTGTCGTTGACCCATGCGTAGACGATGACCTTGGACCTTGAGTCGTAGCGAAAGAACAGACGAAAGCGCCTACCGATTTTTGCGCGGCGCCAATGGCGGTAGGCTGTGCCCAGCGTGTTGCCTTGGCGAAATTCATCACGGCCCGGGTCGGCAGGCACAGCCTCCATGATCAGATGGCTCAATGCCCTAAACAGCTTGACGTTGGCATTGCTCTCAAAGCCTTGCGGATCTTTCGGCTCGGCTCGGGCGGCGGCTTCTTGCAATTTGCGTAGCTGTAAAGTCACTCCTTCATGGAACAACAGTGTCCAGCCATGTCGCAGCATCAGAGCGCGACCTCACCGTCGATATCTTCGCCCAGGTTTACAGGGTGATGTGCGTTGGCGAGCATGGTTTGCGCCAAGTCTTCCGGTAGGGTGGTGAGGTTTCGTCCGCTTCGGATATCAGCCTCCAGCAAATCCAGGAATGCACCGATGGCAGGGTCTTCGTGGGTGGTTTCCACGCGGCTGACCACGATTTCACCCCCGCGTACGTCGAATG
Source organism: Pseudomonas sp. NPDC090592 (assembly GCF_044769185.1). Classification (NCBI taxonomy): domain Bacteria; kingdom Pseudomonadati; phylum Pseudomonadota; class Gammaproteobacteria; order Pseudomonadales; family Pseudomonadaceae; genus Pseudomonas; species Pseudomonas sp. NPDC090592. The sequence goes on along the minus strand of NZ_JBIVXJ010000004.1, from coordinate 81,540 downwards.
CGATTTTGCCACCAGTGTCTATGCCCAAAAGCTGGCGAATGGATTTGGGCAGCGTGACTTGGCCCTTCGAGGTCAACGTGGCGATTTCGTGGATGGCAGGCATGAGCGTTCTCCCGGATGTATTGGTTGTATGGTAAGAAATAATCCTTACTCGATCATCTTGGATCTCTGATGATCAAGCACAAGCAGCCTGCCGATACTGTCCTACAGTAAGATCTGCGTGCACTAAAGTCTCAGCAACATAGCGTGGGGATTCGCTGGTTTTGAGGTAATTGCTGGCGAGAGTGAGATCCAGCTGAATTGATCTGGTCTCAGGGCCTTAGGTGAATCCCAGATCCACTGATGAGCCCTTTGAGGACATAAACTCATGCTTCAGCCCACCGTTACGCAAGAAATCGTCTCGGCGTTCCAAACCCAGGACGTACGTGGCCGCAGGTTCAAGGCCATTTTCGATTATCTGGTTGAACAAGGCCTAAAGCCGGAAGGTAAGTCGAATTGCGAGACACTTCCTTTCCAGTATCGCGGCGCGGATGGGAACCAGATGGATGTACTTGCCTTCCGCCGAGGTGACAACGATGTCCTTTCTTTTCCGCGCTCTTACTGGCGCAGCCGTTCGGATCGACGCGAGGCGCTCTGTGAGCCGTTTGACTATTCGGAAAGGCCATCGGTGGCCACTGGGGTGGTGGGCTCTACCAACTACTCGGTTGGGCAATTGACAATCAAATCAGCGACCCAGGATCGCGTCATGGCTGTTTGTGCAGCCGTGTGCGTCGATCTGATGAATGAATTGGTCTCATCGAGTGAATAATGTGGAGCAAGCAGTGACCCCGGCTGAAAGTGAATGGATCTCCATGGCCTATGAAAATCCCGGAGCTGATGAGATTGAAGGCCTGCCCGAGACCTAGAGACTGTCAGGGTCCCCAAAGAACATCTGAATCCTCGACCGCAACCACCGCTCCGCCGGGTCGTTATCCTGCGCCCCGCGCCAAGCCATGTGCAGCTCGAAACTGCGCACGGGTATCGGCAAGTCTTCGGCCCGCAACCCACCCGCCGCCGTCAGCGCATCGGCCGTGTAGTCGGGCACCGTCGCCACGATATCAGTCCCGGCCAGCAAGCTCCCCAGCCCGTTGAACTGCGGCACCGCCAGTACCACATGGCGCTTGCGACCAAGCTCTTCCAGTGCTTCGTCGATAAACCCGGAAAGGTCACCTGCAAACGACACCAGTGCATGCGGCCGATCACAGAAGTCGTCCAGGGTAATGCTGCCAGGCACGCTGTCGGCCCGCAGCAGCTTCGGCATGCTGCGGCGCAGTATCTTGCGCTTGGCATTGGCCGGCAGTTCACTGGTGTAGCTGACACCTACAGAAATCTCGCCCGAGGCAAGCAGTGTGGGCATCAGCAGATAGTTGACCCGTCGTACCACCAGCACGATACCTGGTGCTTCGGCGCGGATGCGCTTGAGCAACTGCGGCAGCAGGGCGAACTCGGCGTCGTCCGAGAGGCCGATGCGGAACACCGCCTTGCTGGTGGCGGGGTCGAACTCGGCAGCACGGCTGACCGCGGTGGAAATCGAGTCCAGTGCCGGGGACAGCAAGGCAAAGATCTCGTGGGCCCGTGCGGAGGGTTCCATGCTGCGGCCGGTGCGTACGAACAGTGGGTCGTCGAACAGGTTGCGCAGGCGCGAGAGGGCCGCGCTGATGGCCGGCTGGCCGAGGAACAGTTTTTCTGCAGCACGCGTGACGCTGCGCTCGTGCATCAGCGTTTCGAACACGATCAGCAGGTTGAGGTCTACGCGACGCAGGTCGTTACGATTCATCGGTGCGCTTCGCCTAAAGTGGGGCAGGGGTGAATCTTAAGGCCAAAGGCTGTTACCCTGCACGGGTTTAGGGGTACCAATCGCATGGAAAGCCAGGTGCCCAATCGATGACAAGCATGTCGACTATTAATGACCGCTGATGGTCTAACCGCTAAAGCCCCGATAGAGTGAGTGGTAATTAGAGGTTCACAAAGGCGAGGTATGCGATGTCCCGCATGATCCGTTTCCACAAGTTCGGCGCTGCCGATGTGCTCCGTTGCGAGGAGCAGGCCGAACCGTCACCCGCTGCCGACGAGGTACAGATCCGCGTTCAGGCGGTTGGCGTCAGCTGGTATGACGTGCTTTGGCGCCAGAACCTGGCGCCGTCCCAGGCACGCCTGCCGGCGGGTATCGGCCATGAGATGGCCGGGGTGGTGACTGCGGTCGGTGAAGGCGTCGAAGACATTGCGGTGGGCGACCGGGTTGCCAGCTTCCCGGCTACCAGTGCAAACGACCACCCGGTATACGGTGATGTCATCGTGCTGCCGCGGACCGCCATTACCCGCTACCCGGATGTGCTCACCCCGATCGAGGCCAGCGTGCACTACACGCCACTGCTGATCGCCTATTTTGCCTATGTCGACCTGGCCCGTGCCAAGGCCGGGCAAACCGCGCTGGTTACCGATGCCAGCCACTGTGCCGGCCCCGCCTTCGTACAGTTGGGCAAGGCGCTGGGGCTGAAGGTGTTTGCGGCCACCAAAGAGCCAGAGCAGCGTGAATACCTGCTGGGCCTGGGCGCCGACAAGGTGATTGTCACCGAAGAGCAGGACTTGCTGCTGCAGGTAGGCAAGTACACCGATGGCCGTGGCGTGGACATGGTACTCGATGGCATGGGCGGGCCGCAGATGTCGCTGCTCGGCGATGTGCTGGCACCGCGTGGCAGCTTGGTATTGTATGGCCTGCAAGGCGGTAACCAGACGCCATTCCCGGCCTGTGCCGCGTTCCAGAAGAACATTCAGTTCTACGTGCATTGCATCGGTAACTTCACCGGCAAGCCCGAACTTGGTATCAGCCAGGATCAGGTGGCACTGCAGCGGGCCCTGCGCGATATCAACCAGTTTACCGCCGACCAGCTGCTGACACCGCAGATCATCAAGGTGTACCCGTTCGAGCAAGTGGTGGAGGCCCATCGTTACATGGACCAATGCCCTTGCGGAGGCCGGGTGGTGCTGGACATGGCACAGCACTGACAACCGTTTGCAAAGTCGAAAAACCCGGGCCGAGTCCCGGGTTTTTTATTTGTTGTGCAGGTAGATTGAATAGTAATAAAAAGAATATTCCTACAACTTTCTCAGATGCGGACTACATACGGGGCGCCGAGTCCGCGTTTCGTGGAAATATTCCGCCAAATATTCAGCCTTGAACTATTTCAGCATGGCGCCCAGTGTGTTTGCACAGTAGCACTGAATGGTTTTTTTACCCTGATCTGTATCTTCTATTCGCTCTGCATCCCCCGATAATGGCCTGGTGATATTTGCGCAAGGAGCGTGGAATGAGCATGGCTGTGCCTGAGGAAGGGCTGCGTGAGGCAGCGGCAGGCCGTCGCAAGGGCGAAGATTTTTTGAAGGTTTGGCGACGGTGATGCGTTACGACATTACTTCAGTTTGGATATAGGAAGTTTCTTCTGGATGAAGATGATGAGGTGATTTCGTGACGGTTATTCATGATCAGGCAATGCACTATGTTTACCAGCAAGTGCTTGAACGCTTGTTGGGCCACATGTCCCAGGCGCAGCGCGCATCTTTGCAACTGCTGATCCAGCGGATAGTCGTTGCAGCAGGTGGGCCGGAGTACATTGGCACGTTCCGTGTAGTGGTACTGCAAGGCAGTGATCGCCGTAGTGAACGGCTGCTGGCCATGCTTCGCGCGGCACAACTGAGCATCGCCCTGCGTGCGTCGGTAACGTTCCAGTTACGGGTGCTGGTCGTCAACCTGCCAGTAGCTGCAAGTGCCACGCTTGAGCGCCACGAGCGCAGTTTCAGCGCCCTGTTTCTGCAGGACGATCCGCGGGTTCAACTGCAGATGATCGAAGGGAGTGAGGTGGTGCCTTTCAGCCGTCGACCTTCGGCAGTACCGGAGCGTTGGCTGCAGGCAAGAAATGCCATGCTGATGTTCGGCCACCTGGTGGATGCCAGGCCCGAAGCCTTGTTGGGAAGCCGCCTGCACCTGGAACTGGCCGACGCAGTGGGTATTGCGTTGCAGGCACCGACACCGGCCGACGTATTGATCACTGCCATTCCCGCCCGCCAGCGGCGCCGCTACCTGGCGTGGGCCCGGCGTAGCCTGCGCCTGACAGCGGAGCATGGCCGGCATCTGTTGCACCAGTGTCCGGCGTCGCTAGCTCAGGGGTTGAGTCGTTTGCACGGTGCTCTGGGCATGGCGCCGGGCAAACTGGCGGAGCCGGCCCTCGTGGACGCGGCTGAGTCTGCACCGTTACGTGTGATTGCCCTTGATGACCTGTTGCCGCACCTGTTTGACGGGCCGCAACTCGACGTCATGCTGGGTGGTGGCTACGAAGCTGCTCAGGATGCCTGGCCATTGGCGGCGTTCGCCGATTTGCAGGCGCCGGCGCAACTGCACGAACTACGCGCGTGTAGCCACGGGCCTCAGGCTGCTCGCCCAGCGCTGCGGCTGGCTGGCCAGCCGGGCGACAGCAAGTGGCGCGAGGGCCACACGTTGCAGTTGGCCAAGGCCTACGGTATCAACCAGACGCAACTGCTGTGCCTGTTGTTCAGCCCGTTCGCCAGGCAGGGCAAGTACCTCGAGCGTTTTCTCAAGTACCGTCACGCCGACATGCTGGTTGCGTTGCCTTACCTGCATCGGGCTCTGCAGGGCAAACCCTGCCCTGATGCGGTGAGAGACTGGCTGGTGAATACCAGTGGCTTGACGCTGGGGCAACTGCGGGCGATCTATGCAGGGCGCATAACGCTAAGCGCCTGGCGCTTGCAAAGCGCCCTGGCCCGGCGCGATGTGCAACTGAGGTTGCTACCGCGGTCGTCGTCGGGGCGGCGGAGCAAGGTGCCGGGGCCGTATTGATGGGCCAAGGGGGAAGCGGCGAATTCGCCTATCGCAAGGTTTATCGCTACCTGGAAGCGTTGATCGAGCAGGGCGCAAGCGATGGCTCATGCAAGCTCCCGTCATTGCGTGCGCTGTCCCGGCTATTGCGGGTGTCATTGGTTACCGTGCAGAGTGCCTACAACCTGCTGGAGGAAGAAGGGCGGGTACAGTGTTTGCCGAGGTCTGGCTACTACGCTCAGGCTACTGGCAGGGCAGCGCCAGCAATACTTGCGCAGCATTCACCCTTGCCAGCCCAGCTGATGCTGGAGCAGCTAATGCTGGGCCAGGAGCGGCGGTTGGCCCGCCAGCGCGCAAATAGCCCGGCACCCTGGGAAGCACTCGGCCGCACCCGCTTGCGCATTGCCCTGGCTGAGCGTTACACCCGCTCCTCCAGCCAGTACTGGCGGGCCGCGGACGTTCAACTGGCCCCCGATGTGCAGGCACTGCTGGAGACGCTGCTCGTGGGGTTGGCCTTGCAGGGTGGAACGGTGCTGGTGCAATCGCCCTGCTGCTGGCAGGTGTTGCGCGCCTTGGCGCGTGCCGGCATGCGCGTACTCGAGGTGCCAGCGGACAATCGAGGTAATCCAGACCTGCGCGCCCTGGCCCGTTTGCTGGAAAGCGAGCCGGTGTGCATGCTGGTCATGCCGTCTTGCCTTGGCATGCCGCAGGGGCAATTGGTGTCGCCGCACTACCAGCGGCAGTTGGGGCAGCTGCTTGACCAGCATCCTGTCTGGTTGCTGGAAAACGATCTGGACAGTGAGGCCTGTTACCGCGGGCCGCCACGTGCGCGCCTGCGCGACTGGGTCGAGCCCCGCTGGCTGTTGGTGATGGGGGCATTCGAGGCAGCAGTGGGGGGCGAGGCCCCTTCTGCCTATGTACTGGGCCGTGATACCGCGCTGGCGAACGCGTTTGCCGATCGCGAGTATCGGCTTGCACCGCTGCGCCTGCAAGCATTGGCGCAGATGCTAGGCAAAAGGCCTATCGAGATGCAGTTGGCGCAACTGCGTGCCGAAATGCAACGGAGCACCCAATGCCTGGCGCGTGCGCTGGAAATGCAGTTCGGCCAGCGGGTGGCGTTGCAGATGCCCCAAGGCGGGCGAATGTTGTGGGTACGTTTTCGCCAACCCCTGATGTGGGATGGCATCGCTGCGGCGCTGGCAGGTTCGGTTTTGCATGCGCTGCCGGGCTGGCAGTTCAGCCTGCAAGGGCGTTACACGCAGTATCTGGCACTTGTGTGGCTGGGTGACCAGTTGGAGGGCCTGCAGCAGGCAGTCGAGCGCCTGGCGCAAGCACTGGAGCCACGCCGTGGGCGGTCTGTCCGTGTGAAACGTTAAGTGCCAAGGGCTCTACCAGACCCACGGCACTTGCCAGGCGCACGGGTCTGTATGTATAAACAGTATCCCTTTCCGTTGCCTGCGCCTGTCCGTGATCGCTCATTCCGTCGACGACCCGTTTTACTACCTGCACAATTTCAGGCAGGTATTGCTGTGGGTTGAGCAGCGCTACAAGGACCTGCTCGACGATCAGGAACTGGCCTTCATCCAGGCGTTCAGCTTATTGCAGGCGCCATCCCAGGCGCTGATGGTGCGCATGGTCATGCGCAAGGGCGAGCTATTTCGCAGTGACCGGCTGGAGTACGTCGAAATTGGTGATACCGGGCAAGCCCTGCAGCCCTTGCTGGCCCTGCGGTGGGTGCAGGAACCCGAGCAGTTGGCACTCGAGCAGTTGTTTACGCTGCTGCGCAAAGATGAGTTGGCCCACTGCTTCGCCAGCCATCTGAGCCGCCCCCGCGCCGCCAAGCACGACCTGCTGCTGCAACTGCAGCCCTTGGGGCTAGCCGCCCGTTCACTGGCCGAGTGGTACCCAGCCAGTGGGGTGCGTATTCTCCAGTGGTGCCTGCAACCTCTGTGCGACCGTATGCGCCTGTTGTTCTTTGGCAACCTGTACCAGGACTGGTCAGACTTCGTGCTCGCCGACCTCGGTGTGCTGCGCTACGAGCAGGTGCCGTTCAGCACGGGCTCGCGCGCCCTGCAGCAACGCGCCGAAGTGGACCTGGCCATGGCATTGCACCTGTGCGCCGAGCGCCTGGAGCAGGGCGACGACCCTGTTTCGATTCTGGCGGCCTTGCAAGGCCTGCACAGCGACAACCCCTGGCTGGCCCGGCGCCATGCGCGGCTGCAGTTCGCCCTGGGCCAGCAGTGCGAGCGCCTGGGCGAGTGGGATCAGGCCATGGCTGTGTACAGCCAGTGCAGCCATGCCCAGGCGCGCATCCGCCAGGTGCGGGTACTTGAGCGCTGCGAGCAATGGCCGCAAGCCCATGCACTGGCATTGCAACTGGCAGCGGCGCCAGCCAATGCCCTGGAGGTGCAGGCACTGGAACGCATGCTGCCACGCCTGGCGCGCAAGCTCGGTGGGCCGCCACAGCGGCGCCAACGTGTCGCGCCCCTGGACCTGATTGAGCTCGAGCTGCCTCGCGAGCACGCCGCACTAGGCGTGGAAGAGGCCGTGCGTCAGCACCTGGCGCAGGAGGGTGGGCAGGTGCATTACGTGGAGAACACGCTGTTCAACAGCCTTTTTGGCCTGCTGTGCTGGGAGGCGATCTTCGCCCCGGTGCCCGGCGCGTTTTTCAACCCCTTCCAGGCCGGCCCCCAGGACCTGCATGACAATGACTTCCAGCAGCGGCGCAGCGCTTTGTTCGAGCACTGCCTGGGGCGGCTCGATGATGGCAGCCATCGCCAGGCGATTCTTGATTGTTACGCTGCCAAGCAAGGCCTCCAGTCACCGTTCGTGTTCTGGTCCATGCTTAGCGAGGCGCTGTTGGAGCAGGCCTTGGCCTGCCTGCCGGCCGCCCAGCTGAAGCAGTGCTTCCTGCGCCTGCTGCAGGATATTCGCAGCAATCGTGCCGGCATGCCCGACCTGATTCAGTTCTGGCCTGAACAGGGTCGCTACCGCATGGTCGAGGTCAAGGGGCCTGGTGATCGCCTGCAGGACAACCAGCTACGCTGGCTGGAATTCTGTCGGGCCCACGGCCTGCCCGTCGCTGTGTGTCACGTGCGCTGGAGTGAAGCGCCTTGAGTTATCGGGTGGCGGTCCGCGCCTTGTGTGAATTCAGCGCCAAGGTTGGCGATCTGGACCTGCGCTTCACGCCATCACCCACTGCCCAGGAAGGTATCGAGGGCCATCAGCGGGTGGTGGCGCGGCGTGCCGCTGGCTATGAAGCGGAAATCGCCCTCGAAGGCCAGTTCGAAACCCTGACGGTGCGTGGCCGCGCAGATGGTTATGACCCCGTCTGCAACCGCCTTGAAGAGATCAAGACGCACCGTGGCGACCTGGCCCGCCAGCCGGCCAACCACCGTCAGTTGCACTGGGCGCAGGCCAAGGTCTACGCCTGGCTGCTGTGCCAGGCACGGCAATTACCGGCCATCGAGGTTGCGCTGGTGTACCTGGATGTGGACAGCGATAGCCAGACGCTTATCAGCGAACACTGCACAGCTGCCGAACTGCAGGTTTTTTTCGAAACCCAGTGCCTGATATTCCTGGCCTGGGCTCAGTACCAGCAGCAACGCCTGGCCGAGCGTGATCAAGGCCTGCAGGCACTAGGCTTCCCCTATGCGCAGTTCCGCCAGGGCCAGCGGCAATTGGCAGAGACGTTGTACAAGGCAGTGAGTACGGGCCGCTGCCTGATGGCCCAGGCCAGCACTGGCATTGGCAAAACCCTGGGCACATTGTTCCCGTTGCTCAAGGCCATGGTGCCGCAGCAGTTGGACAAGGTGTTCTTTCTCACGGCAAAGACGCCGGGCCGGGCGCTGGCCCTCGACGCCCTGCGCCAGATCACCGATACCACGGCGCAACCTGCCTTGCGCACGCTGGAACTGATCGCCCGCGACAAAGCCTGCGAGCACCCGGACAAGGCCTGCCACGGCGAGTCCTGCCCGTTGGCGGCCGGTTTCTACGACCGCTTGCCGGCCGCGCGCGAGGCAGCCGCAGCGCTGCCCTTGCTCGACCGCGCCAACCTGCGCGAAGTGGCCCTGATGCATCAGGTGTGTCCGTACTACCTGGGCCAGGAAATGGCACGCTGGGTCGATGTGCTGGTAGCGGACTACAACTACTATTTCGATGCCCATGCCTTGCTGTTCGGTCTGACCCAGGCCAACCAGTGGCGGGTGGCGGTGCTGGTGGACGAAGCACACAACCTGGTCGAGCGCGGGCGCGGCATGTACAGCGCCAGCCTGGACCAGGGCCAGTTGATGGCGCTGCGCCAAAGCAAACCGCAGGGGCTGGTCAGTGCGCTGGACCGGCTGAACCGGCAATGGAACGCGCTCTATAAAGAACAGCGTGCGCCGTACCAGGCCAGTGATGCGCTGCCGGAAGGCTTGCTGAAGGCCTTGCAGCAGTGCATCGGGCTGATCCAGGAACAGATGAACCAGGCGCCCACGCAGATTGACCCGCAGGTGTTGCAGTTCTTCTTCCAGGCGCTGCAGTTCAGCCGGGTTGCAGAGCTGTTCGACAAGCACTTTCTGTTCGATATCAGTGTGCGGCAAGGCCCGCGCAAACGCAGCCTGGCTACCCTGTGCCTGCGTAATGTCACCCCGGCGCGCCTGTTGGCGCCACGCATGCAGGCGGCGCGCAGCGTGACGCTGTTTTCCGCCACGCTCAGCCCGCGGCATTTCTACAGCGACCTGCTGGGTATGCCGGCCGACACAGCCTGGCTGGAGGTTGCCGCACCGTTTCGCGCCGAACAATTGCAAGTGCGTATCGCCAGCCAGGTGTCTACCCGTTACCAGCAGCGCCATGCCTCGTTGGCGCCGATCGTCGAGCTGATTGCCGAGCAGTATGGGCGCATGCCAGGCAACTACCTGGCCTTTTTCAGCAGTTTTGAATACCTGCAGCAGGTTGCCGGGTTGCTGGCCGAACGGCACGCGCAGATTCCGCTATGGGCCCAGGAACCCGGTATGGACGAGGCGGCCCGCCAAGGGTTTCTCGACCGTTTTGTCGCCGACGGGCGCGGCGTTGGCTTTGCTGTATTGGGCGGGGCTTTTGGCGAAGGGGTGGATTTGCCGGGCACACGGCTGATCGGTGCTTTCGTCGCCACGCTCGGGTTGCCTCAGGTCAATCCGGTCAACGAGCAGTTCAAGCAGCGCTTGGGCAGGCAATTTGGAGCGGGGTTCGATTACGCCTATCTCTACCCTGGGGTGCGCAAGGTCATCCAGGCGGCGGGACGGGTCATCCGTGGCGACCAGGATCGCGGCGTGCTTGTGCTGATCGACGAGCGCTTTGCCGAGCCGCGGGTTCAACAAATGTTCCCGGGTTGGTGGCCACAGGCCATTTAGTCGGCGCCCAAACCAAGCGTCGCAAGTGCGGCTGACGACATGCCAAATAAGGTAACATCCTGATCTCGTTGTCGTTTCGACTTGCTTCAGACATTGGCCGGACCATTGCCGGCCAACGCTTCGCTACAGGATTCACGCTTTGTCCGATCTCTCGAAAAATCCGCTGCTGCAGTACATGGCCCGCCTGGCCCCATCCAGCCAGCAAACCATGCGCTACATCCTTCAGGACGCCGCCGACCGCCTTGGCTTTGTCGACTGCAACATCGTCGATGTGCCCTGGCATCGGCTTGAGCCCGGCCATGTGATCGCCCTGGTGTCGGCTTTGCGTGCCGACGGTTACGCGCCCAACAGTTCGTCGCTGTACGTCAACGCCATTCGTGGGGTAATGAACGAGGCCTGGCGCCAGGGCCTGATCGACCATGAGCAGTTGTTGCGTATTCGCGAGGTCAAGCCGGCCACTGGCACGCGCCTGCCGCCTGGGCGCAACTTGCGGCGCAGCCTGATTCGCGAGCTGATGGATGTATGCGCGGCCGACCCACGGCCGCAGGGTGTGCGCGATGCGGCGATCATTGCGTTGCTGTACGGCACCGGTATGCGCAAGTCGGAGTCGGTAGACATCGACCTGAACCAGGTCGATTTCGAGGCGCGCAGCTTGCAGGTGGTGGGCAAAGGCAACCACCAGCTCATCAAGTATGCGCCACCATGGGCGTTCGAGAAGTTACAGGCGTGGCTCGAGCTGCGTCGCCTGGACCTGCCGGCAGGGGCCGAGGACGACCCGTTCCTGTTCAACCGTATCCGCCGCGGCAGCCACATCACCCGGGCGCGGATCACCAAGCACGCGATCTACTACATCGCCCGCCAGCGCGGCGCGCAGGTAGGGGTGAAGATAATGCCGCACGACTTCCGCCGGGCGTTCATCACCCGGGTGATCGAAGAGCATGACCTGTCGATTGCGCAGAAGCTGGCGCATCACGCCAATATCCAGACCACGGCCATTTATGACCGGCGCGATGACAACGAGCGACGTCGTGCCGTAGACCGTTTCGACTACTGAAGCCCGCAGCGTCGGGGGCTCTTACAGTACGTGTTGGAGCGGGCAGGCCCGGCCAGTGCAATTGGCCGGGCCTTCTTCAATCAGACCAGCACGCCCTGGCTACGCAGGTAGTCGTCATAGGTGCCGCTGAAGTCCACCACACCATCCGCCGACAGCTCGATGATGCGCGTAGCCAGCGACGACACGAACTCGCGGTCGTGGCTGACGAACAGCAAGGTCCCCGGATAGTTTTCCAGCGCCAGGTTGAGCGCCTCGATCGATTCCATGTCCAGGTGGTTGGTCGGCTCGTCCATCACCAGCACGTTCGGCTTCTGCAAGATCAGCTTGCCAAACAGCATGCGGCCTTGCTCACCACCGGAAATCACCTTCACCGACTTGAGGATCTCGTCGTTGGAGAACAGCATGCGCCCCAGGGTGCCGCGGATTACCTGCTCGCCGGAAGTCCATTGGCCCATCCAGTCGAACAGGGTAACGTCGTCTTCGAAGTCGTGAGCGTGATCCTGGGCGTAGTAGCCCACTTCGGCGCTGTCGGTCCACTTCACCGAACCTGCATCCGGGGCCATTTCGCCAACCAGGGTGCGCAGCAGGGTAGTCTTGCCGATACCGTTGGGGCCGATGATCGCTACGCGCTCGCCTGCTTCGACGGTGATGTCGAAGTTCTTGAAAAGCACTTTGTCGTCGAAGGCCTTGGCCATTTTCTCTACCACAACCGCTTGGCGGTGCAGTTTTTTGTTCTGCTCGAAGCGGATGAACGGGCTGACGCGGCTGGATGGCTTGACCTCGGCCAGCTGGATCTTGTCGATCTGCTTGGCACGCGAAGTCGCCTGCTTGGCCTTCGAGGCGTTGGCCGAGAAGCGGCTGACGAAGGTCTGCAGTTCGGCGATCTGGGCTTTCTTCTTGGCGTTGTCCGACAGCAGCTGCTCGCGCGACTGGGTAGCGGCAGTCATGTACTCGTCATAGTTACCCGGGAACAGGCGCAGCTCGCCGTAATCCAGGTCAGCCATGTGGGTGCAGACGCTGTTGAGGAAGTGGCGGTCGTGGGAAATGATAATCATGGTGCTGTTACGCGCCGTAAGGATCGTTTCCAGCCAGCGGATGGTGTTGATGTCCAGGTGGTTGGTCGGCTCGTCGAGCAGCAGCACGTCCGGGTCCGAGAACAGTGCCTGGGCCAGCAGCACACGCAGCTTCCAGCCCGGTGCCACTTCGCTCATCGGGCCGAAGTGCTGCTCCAGCGGGATACCCAGGCCCAGCAGCAGTTCACCGGCGCGGGATTCGGCGGTGTAGCCGTCCATTTCGGCGAATTCCGTTTCCAGTTCGGCAACGGCCATGCCGTCTTCTTCGGTCATTTCCGGCAGCGAGTAGATGCGGTCGCGCTCGGCCTTGACGTTCCAGAGCTGGCCATGGCCCATGATGACGGTATCGATCACGGTGAACTGCTCATAGGCGAACTGGTCCTGGCGCAGCTTGCCCAGGCGGGTGTTCGGCTCGAGCATGACCTGGCCACCGGAAGGCTCCAGGTCACCGCCCAGGATCTTCATGAAGGTCGACTTGCCGCAACCGTTGGCGCCGATCAGGCCGTAGCGGTTGCCGTTGTTGAATTTTACGGAAACGTTTTCGAACAGCGGCTTGGAGCCGAACTGCATGGTGATGTTAGCGGTGGAGATCAAGGAGCTTACCTATCAATAACTTACGTGGCTTCTTCGCAGCTTCGGACCAATTTCGGACCAATTTGGAGCTTTTCCAGCTCCAGCCAGTCGTTGGACGAATTAATCCAGCGCGCATAAGTCGATAAGAGCATCTGCACGCTATGCCCGAGCTGTTGGGCGATAAATGCGGGGTTGAGACCAGACATTGAGCATATTGTCGCATAGGTGTGACGGCAGTTGTATGGGGAGCGACGCCTGATCCCTAATTCATTCAGCGCCAGCACCCATTGTTTAGGGATAGGGGAGGGCGTTGGCGAGCAACGCTGGTATGCTTCGCCGCTTACCAAACAAGGAGAGTGGTAATGGGGTTGCGGGACAGGCATAAGGCTTTGCAGGAATGGCTGACTCCAAGGCGCCGTCGGGGCATTGGGGTAACTCTGATCGTCGCCTGGATCGCTGCGACGGTAGTGTGGCCCGGCATCAATTGGGCTTGGATAGGTGGGCCAGGTGTGTACATGCTCTTCAGCGCTTGGCCGCCGGAGCTTCACGACAAGCGATAGGGCCCTGGCGGGCAGCGTCGGAGGGTCAGGGGCTCGCGAATCTTGAACGACAGCATGGCGGTGGCGCCGTTGTTGAAGCAGTCGGCCAGAAACTACTGCAATTATGCAATGTGAATCTCGTCAATGAATCCCTAGATTGCCTTCTTTATGTCTATGAGCGTTCGCCCTGCTCGACGTGCCGAAAGCAGGCCGTCAAAGCATTGATCGATACGAATCAAGCACCCGGTTGGCTTCGAGTGGAGGCGGCATTCGATGCCGATCCTGATACACGAGCACTCGTCGTTCCAGCCCGTTGAGTTTCGGTAGTGGCAACAGGCTTTTTACTCACTATCGGCCCTTGAGGATCGTCCCATTTGGGTCGATGGCGGTCAGTTACGGCCGGCAGCTTTCGACCCATAGCTGCCACTGATGAAGTACCACCCGCAAACTATCCACGACTTCTGTGGGAGCGGCTTTAGCCGCGAAGCAGGCGACGCGGTGGCTGGCACCGGCTTTGCCGGTGTTCGCGGCTAAAGCCGCTCCCACAGTGTGCGCGGCGCGCCCGCGAAATCAGTTTGTCAGCGCCGGCCTTGGGTCGACAGTTGCCGGTCACGAATGACAGTTTTCGACCCACTGCAGCCGGTGAGCTGAACAGCAATCTTTGTGGGAGCGGGCGTGCCCGCGAAGAATCCAACGCGGAGCCTGGCACCGGCTGCGCCGGTGTTCGCGGGCACGCCCGCTCCCACAAAGTCCGCTGTCAGTCGCAACGGCCGCAACGGGCCGATTGCGGCCAGTCGTAACCGTCTGCTTTCGACCCATAGCGGCCATTCGCAAACGGCCAGAGGCGGGCACTGGGCTTCAGTGTTACACCCCAAGCGACAGCGCACCGCAGTACATCAGGGTATTGCATATAACCATCTGGGCGACCATGAATCCCATGGCGGCACCCAGAGCACCAACACCCGCGACGATCCATGGCAAGCGTGTTTTCACCCGAGCCCTGAACAGCCAGGCTGACACGCTTGCACCAATCAACATGCCGGGCACGGAAAACATATGCCCAAGCGCCAACATTCCTTCGGCGTGATCCTGGCTGGACATGATTTTCATATAGATCAACAGGGTGGCGATGGCTGTAACTGTCGTTCCGGTGAGAAAAAGAGCGGGCGATCGCAAGATCAAGCCAGGTACAAGAGTCACGGCGGGCACTGCGAGGAGGTACCCAAGACCTATGTGCAGCGGATCGGCACCCATGCTGGCGTAAAGGAGAACGGCAGTGATCATCAGGATTGAATAGGTAAGATCATCTCTACGGGTCACTGTCATTCCTGCCCTAGCTTTCAGGTCCGTGCCTGATAGCTTAGAAGACGGGAAAGCCAGTGCTCCGTGAGCCCCCCTTTTAGTGGGTAGTTGTTGATCACAACAGCTCGGCTGGGACACAAAAGGGCTCACCGGGAGGGCAGTCTGAACGGCAGACTACCCTCCTGATGCTTCAAAGCTTGTACAGGATGGTGTAGGACTCATCCGTTCTTGGTTCAATCGTGATCGGAATGCCGAAGAGCTTCCCTCGACAATCGCTGACCACACAACGATACACCGTTCCTTGCTGAAGCTGGGCCCACAAGCCTTCATCATGTATCGCGATACCCACCACACGGTTGTTCGGGTCTTCTCTTACTTGAGCAACGTGATGGTCCAGATCGCATCCAAATTCAGCTGTGCAAAGTTCCGGGTCGTAGCCGATGAGCACGCCGTGCCTTTTCAGATCGTCCCTGATGCGCTCAATCACGTCGTCTGCTTCTTGTTTTAGCATGATCGTTATCTCGCGGTGCCTGTACTCATTAAAACTCTAGCTGACCCTGAGAATTTTCGTCGTTTATCGGCGTAATCAACGCCTGACCCTCATTCCGGACATTTCCCACCGCCTTGCCGACGGGATACCACCGAAATTCCGCAGCCGGCATGCAACCCTGTTCCACGATCTGCGCAGCTCGCTGCAGCGATGTGGCTGGGTCGATCCACTCCCGGGCGAGCGCAGGGGCCAGCACCAAAGGCTTCCTGTCGTGAACGTCGATCAGCCCCTGGTCCGCCGCTGCGGTGATGATCACAAATCCATCGCGCTGGTCCGGCTCGATGTCCTGATGGACCTCTGCAAGAGCAGCGAAATAAAGTGGGCCTGCGTCGGCGCTGGTGATGTAGTACGGCTGCTTGCGCTTCGGATCCGCCAGGTCGGGCACCCACTCGAACCACCCATTTGCCGGTGCCAAGGCTCTGCCATGTGGCCACAGGCCTTTGAAGAACTTTCCTGTAACAACCGTTTCTGCCCGAGCATTTATCGGGTCGGGTCGCTTCCCCTTCGCCCAGGACGGCGACCATCCCCACTTGACCCTATCCACGCTCAGCCCGCCTTCTACCTGGCGTAAGATTTCAACGCGGGTTGATGGCGCCACGTTATAGCGGCTGATCGGCTCGTGGTCGTATCCATTGATAATGACCAGATCCAGCGACAGCTGGCGCAGGTAGTGATCCATCGACTCGTAGATCGAGTAGCGTCCGCACATTTTCCATCTCGCCCGTCAGAATTTTCATCGCCCAGGATTGACCGGGCAGCCGATGCCGGATCTACTGTATATGCATACAGTTTGCATTGGACCTTCCATCATGACCATCACATTCCTGGGTACGCCCACCGGCGATACCGAACCGCTACCGCTCTATTCGTTCCACGTCCCGGCCGGGTTTCCTTCGCCTGCTGCGGACCACCTGGAAGGCCATATTTCCCTCGATGAGCTATTCGACCTCCGTGCGCCGCATGTGTATCTGGTGAAAATCGAGGGCGACAGCATGCAAGGGGCAGGAATCTACTCAGGCGATATCGTCATCGTAGACCGCGGCCGCGAAGCCGAGCATGGCGATGTGGTGATTGCTGCCGTCAACAGCGAGCCGGTGTGCAAGCGTCTCCACCGGCGCGACGGGGTGGTGATCCTGAAATCGGAGAATCCGGCCTACCCACCGCGGTACATCATGGAGGGCGATGAGCTCGTCGTCTGGGGTGTGGTGCGTTACAGCGTTCGCGACCATGCGCAGTGACCAGGTGTTCGCGCTGATTGACTGCAACTCGTTCTACGCGAGTTGCGAGCGCGTGTTCCGGCCAGACCTGGCCAAGACCCCGATCGTGGTGTTGAGCAACAACGATGGCTGCGTGATCGCCAGGTCGTACGACGCAAAGCCTTACGTGAAGATGGGCGAGCCGTATTTCCAGGCCAAGGACAAACTGCGCCGGCACGGCATCATGGCCTTCAGCAGTAATTATGCGCTGTACGGCGACATGAGCGAGCGCGTCATGACCCTGATTGAATCGATGGTACCCGCCGCCGAGGTCTACAGCATCGACGAGTGCTTCGCTGACCTGTCCGGCGTACAGGAAAACCTGACCCAGTTCGGGCGCAAGCTGCGGTCCAGGATCTTGCAGTGCACCGGTATCCCCGTGGGTGTCGGTATCGCCGGCACAAAAACGCTCGCCAAGCTGGCCAATCATATGGCGAAGCGCCTGCTGGCACAGACCGGGGGCGTGGTCGACATTACCGAGCCGTTCAAGCGCGATTGGGTGCTACGCAACACTGAAGTGAAGGAGGTGTGGGGTGTTGGCCGGCGGATGACCGCCCACCTTGAGGCGATGGGCATTCACACGGCGATGGACTTGGCCAAGGCGGATGCCTGGACGCTGCGGCAAAAATTCAGTGTGGTGGTGGAGAAGACTGCCCGCGAGCTGGCTGGCACGCCGTGTCTGGAGCTGGACGAGGCCGAGCCCGCGAAGCAGGAAATCTGCTGCAGCCGGATGTTCGGCAAGCGGCTGACAGAGCTGGCGCCCATCAAGCAGGCAGTGGCCACGTACGTTGGCCGGGCAGCGGAAAAGCTCCGGGCCCAGAGCTCCGTGTGCAAGCGCATGCGCGTCAGCATCCGCACCGGCATGTTCAACCCGGATGAGGCGCACCACGCACAAGGGGCGCTGGTGGAACTGCCATATCCAACCTGTGACACGCTGCTGATGACCCGACTGGCCACCGATGCGGTCGGGCGAATCTTCAGGCCAGGGTTTCGCTACAGCAAGGCTGAGGTGCTGCTGATGGACCTGCGCCAAGCAGGTGAATTTTCAGAGGACTTGTTTGCGCTCAAGCAATCGCTGGCATGTGACCGACTGATGCAGGTGATGGATAACATCAACGGGCGCTGGGGGAGAGGGACGATGCGGTCCGCCGGCGTGCCGGCAACACCGGACTGGGGAATGAGGAGGGAGATGATGAGCCAATCCTATACGACGCGGATCGACGAGCTATGGACGGTCAGATGTTGAACCTTCCATCAGCGTGGCTAGCTGAGCTGAATGACCAGTCGGCCTTGGTGTCGGATCCCGATGGGTGCGCTGCAGTGCTTGCCGAGCTGGCGATTTCTGCGCACCGACGCGGTGACGTTGATGCAGGCCAGTTGGCCGACATGCTGGAGTTTGCCGAGGCGGCCAGGTTGTGGGCGCTGATTGAGGATGAAGAAGCAGCTTGAGTCGCTCAATAGTTACGAACATATTGCTGCTCTGTGATCTTCACGCGCGACAAGGATTACCGTCATGCTGACATTTAACAAGTCCATCCTGGCTTCGCTCCTGCTCCTACTCGCTCCCGGATTAAACCAGACTCGACTTAATCAATGTCAGCAATGGGTCGTTAGCGGCCAGTTACGGCCGGCAGCTTTCGACCCGAAGCTGCCGGTGAGCCGAACAGCAATCACTGTGGGAGCGGGCGCGTCGAGGCGTCGAACCGCCGCGAAGAATCCACCGCGGAGCCTGGCACCGGCTGCGCCGGTGTTCGCGGGCAAGCCCGCTCCCACAGAGTGCGCGTCGTGCTCACGAACCCAGTAATTTTTCTGCTATGTGTTGAAAGCGCCGGTCGTTAATGGCTCCTTTCGACCCATAGCTGCCGGTGAGCCGAACAGCAATCTTTGGACTGCCCCCAATAAGTTGGACAAAAAATCCAACCCTTGGGGGACCTATGGGCAAATACACAGAGCAGTTCAAACTCACAGCCATCTCAGCCTACCTAGATGGCAATGATGGCTTCCGAAAGATAGCCCAGTATTTCGGTATCGACTTCAGCCTACTGCGGCGGTGGGTTTCTAGCCATCAGAGCAAGTCCAGCCTTTCTCCGCGTTCAAACGGGCAGCGTTATGATGACGATTTCAAGCAGCAGGTGCTGAGCTACGATGTTCATTCTCATCAACCGCGCCCGTAACCAAGTGAAGAACATCTATTGAGAGCGCAACGGCTTTTGTCTCTGGCTCAAGCGCCTCGAATCAGAACGCTTCCACACCTGCCCCGACCCGCCAGATACAAAGAAAATAACAGGGCCTTTACATTAGCTGAAGCTCTACCAGGGTACCTGCCTGAGTAACTTCAGTGCCGCCTGCAGCTCCAGTCCTGACATCAATTGTTGCCGTGATAATATCTCCATTCTCAGATACTCTACCTGATGTTAAAATTAGCTCGTAACTCGCCGTTTTATCAGGTGTATTAATATGAGCTGTAACAGGATTTGGCCCTGCCTTCATCAAATAGCCCGAAAGCTGACTGTAGTCCTCCCAGCGCTCTTTAGCTAACATTGCTCTTTGTGCGGCTTCAAGATGTAGTGTTAGCCGGCGACACACAAGCGTTACCTTTCCATCCGGTTGTATAGTTAATGTGTCGCCCAGGCTCAGTCCTTCGTGCTTCAGGCGTTCTGGATATCCTGTGTCCTTGCCTTCGCCTATGACCTTATAGACTTTGCGTTCAAGTTTTATATCCACTGGCTTTGTCCAGTCAGTCATTTCATTTTCGGTTGGCATGCACAATCACCATCGCGTTGTTAGACTACGAAATATTAAGAAAAGCTCGCTGAATTAAATGACTTATGAATATGAGTCCGCTTAACTACCTTCGGGCACCTATATTGGTCGTAGTAACAATAAGCGGCCGTATGAGTGTCGACAACTGGTAAAAATAACAGTTCTTCAGGCTGAATTTGAATTTCCATCCACGTGCTTATGCTAAATATAGTCGGTCGCGGATCGGGTCGAGGTAACGGGACCAGCCCGTTACCCTTCCCACACCACCGGACGTGCGGTTTTCCGCATTCATGAATAAAGTGACAGCACCCGGAAACGCCAGGGTGCTGGAACAGTTATTGCTGTAACCCTGAGACATTGAGCAAGCGGAGCGCGCCAAAATGACTCAGGATGACCGCTATTACATGGTTTTCGTTGTGGTTGCTGTGCTGGTCCTGGACCTGGCAGCGACCTTGGTGTTTCTGAAGGCTATCACCTGACCCCGATAGTGGGCGCGGCAATACGCGAAGTTGGGGCTTTTTGACATCAGCGCGTGACGGCCGCTAGATGAAATCTTGCAGTGAAAAAGACCAGCGGCTACCTGCCGGCTGAACATCCAGCCCTTGTGCAGTCCAACGTATGCAAGGCCTGGTTTCTCCTGGCCGGAGGTACGCACATGAAACGCAAGGCTGCATGGGTCGTCGTGGTGTCAGGGTTGCTGTTGCTCAGTGGATGCTGGCCGTATTGGCATGATGGCAGGCATCACCGTCATTACTATGACGGCGACCATCATGGTCAGGAGTACCGCCGCTACTGATGCTGTAGATTCCGTTCAGGGCACCATAAATTCTCCCTGAGCCCATATAGCAAACAAACATATGGCCTGCCCGTGATTGAGCAGTAACATGGGCAAACTAAAACTAAAAAAGGGCTTGGCAACACTTTCCCAGGTTCGCGATGGGGGCAGCAGGAGCGTGTCGCGTGAAGAGCTCAAGATCGCTAGCAGGTGCAATACTTTTTCCCGTATTGGCCACATTGATCATGGCCGGTTGCGCACAAAACCGTGACGTGCGTGACGGCCATGATTATACCTCTGGCTCCACCGCAAAAAGTCCACCCGCCTACCTGGGGTGTGTGAAGGGCGAACTTCCAGGCAATGTGAAAGCCTACGAGGTCGACGGCGACAACTCGGTCAGACTGTTCATTGAAAGTACCGACCCCAGCAAGGCAGATGGCCTGGTCGAACTGCGCACCACGGGAACCCAACACCAGTTCACGGCCTATCAACGCGATGCCTGGTACGACCATGGCAGGTTGCTGGATGCCGCCTTGATGTGTTCCAAAGCGTGATCCGCTAAACCCTATGGCACCAAGAGCCCGCCGACGAGAGCGGGCTCTTTTGGTACGGGTTCCGTGGTCTTGCCAGAACTGGCTGGTAGCGCCAGAGGGGGCGTAAGCTGCGCTTCTTTTTGCTTTTGCCAGCCCCGCCCGTAATAATCCGGGCATTTGGACGGAGTACAGCGGGTGGAAGCAAGAAGCGTTGTTGCTGAAATGTTCATCGGGATCCCGACGCATTTCTGGGTGTTGCCAGTTGCCGGCCTGGTTGCTTTCTACGGCCTGAAATGGGCTGGCCAATACCCTCGTCGTGCCACCCTGCTGCAGGTGCTCACCTACCTGTTGTTGCTTGTTCTGGCGGTGCTGCCCAACGGTTTTTATGCCCTGTTTCCGCCGGCTCCGGCACCTGAGGTTCTGCTGAACAACGCACCTTTGACCAATTACGAAGGCCTGTTCTATCTGGATGCGTTTTATGTGTTCAGTGGGTGGGCGCTGAGCAAAGTGGCAAAGCTCAAGTTCAGCTGATTCGGTGCCTAGCCCCCTTGGGTTAACAATGGAACAGAAATTGCTCATCCCTTGAAAACCGGTGCATTTGGGGGATAGGGCAATGCTTCCTGAAGACCTGTACGTGATGTTTTTCTTTGTTGCCAGCGTGTTGGCCCTTGATGTTGCGGCCCTCAGGCTTTACCGGGGAGCCAGGCCCTGACCCCATGTCTGGGGGCCGAAACGGGTCGCGGCATCAAAGCAGGCGGATGGCCAAACCGCGCTGGTCGTTCATGTGCGAGCACCTTCGATATCGTCAATCCTGGCGGCGACAGAGCGTAGTTCATCGGCGACGACATCAATGGACTTGATGTGCGCCGTGACATCGATTTCGCTCTGCGAGGTGCCACGGGCTTCCATGAACCTGGCGTGCCCGCTCATGGCCTGACTGAGTTGGTCCAGGTGGTCGGCTGTCCTGACCAGGTCTGACTTGATGCTATGAAGCGATTCCATGCTGATAAAGGCCTTCCCTGATCGTCACTTCAACGGTGCTGAGAGCATCGCCGCAGGTCAGGGTGGAACGCAACCTTTTTGTGGCCGAAACTACAACAGCTGTGGAACAGCCGCCTCAACCGGGGTGGGGCTGTTTTCCGGTGCCTGCAGAGCACTACGGCCATAGAAGAACATTGCGGTTACCCAAGAGCTCAGCCACACGAAGATACCGGCCCAGAACGTGTGAGACGTATAGTGCCAGCCCTGCAATAGCCGGGTAGTACCGTACACGAACCCAACCAGCAAAATGGCCACGAGCAGTTTGCGGGCATGCACCCAGCGGTGGCGCCGTGCCACGAAATACAGGGCCAACAAGGTAAAGCCGCTGGAAGCATGGCCACCTGGCCAGCAACGGCCATCGCCAGCCTTACTCCACCAGGAGAAGTTTTCGAACCATTCCACCCGGGCTTGCTGGCCACCGTACAGCGTGGTTTCTACCGGGCAGTACACGCTGGTATGGCTTTTCAGGTAGTGAATGACGGTGGTGCTTAGCGCGAACTCCACTACGACGAACAGCAGATCGCGGCGGTGCCGGGTGGTAAAGCGCAGCACCGGCGCGATGCGGGCTTTTTCCAGTAGCCGGGTAACGCCCAGTTTCGGGCGGTTTGCCAGGCGTGGCCAGATGAAGGACAGCAAGCTGCCGATGACCGCCAGCTCACCGATCCAGTCCGGCAGTATCCGTGGCCACTTGTGGGTGACTTTTTCGAACCATTGATTGTGCAGTAGCGGGAACTGGCCGGTAGCGGGGTCAAGCAGCAGGTTGCTGATCCAGCGGTCGAGTTCTGTGAGGTCGAATACCACGAATACGATGGCCGCCAGCAATAATGGGAGCAGCAGGTTGTTACGGTAGAAGGTGGCTCGGCCGGGCATGTTCAGAGTTCCTTCGCATCAACAAGTTTGCGCCGAGCCGTCTGCCGGGTACGCACCTCCGGGCTGGCCCATACATCGGCTGTGCCCAGGCCAAGGTGTTGCAGGCCGACGCCTACATCGGAGGCCGTACGGCTGCCCGCAACGGTGATGCCGGCGGGGGCGCCCAGGCAGGCGCCACGGGAGCGGTCGCAGCGCTCGGCATGGCGCAGCACGACAATGACCGAACCTTTCGACCACTCGGCATGTAGCCCGCTGCGTTGGAGTTGATGTGGATTGCCAAGATCGGGAAGCGCCGCGCGGTTTTGGGCCCAGGACGCAGTCACGGCCAGTGCCAGCAACACGCACAACACTGCGATCAGCACGCTGCGCGAAGGCAGGCGCAAGGCCTGGCTAGCCCTGAGGCTTGGGGATTTGACGATGACGCCTTGCAGCATGCTACCACTCCTGTCAGCTCGTTCTGTTGGCGAGCGCCGGCACTGTAGGCGGTGGGATGTGAGCAGAGAGTGACCTGAATGTGAAAAATGCCTTGGGCCTGCATTCGCGGGTAACCGGGGCCTCACATTTTTTGTGTGCTTATAAAATCATATATATCAACAAGATGAATAAGATATCTAATGTTGATAATCCGGTTATTGAACCTGCCAAGATCAACAGCAGGTTGACGAACGGATTTTGTTTTGCTGTATTGAAACCGGTTTCATCGCTATCACAATAATCATAAGGACTGCCCATGACCGACGCGCCTGCCCATGCCCGCGAACGGGTCACCATCAGCGAAGTAGCGCGTGTCGCTGGCGTTTCCAAGGCCACCGTCTCCCGTTACATCGGTGGCGACCGTCAGTTGCTGGCTGAAGCCACCGCCAAGCGCCTGGAAGAGGTGATCGAACGCCTCGGCTATCGCCCCAACCAGATGGCACGCGGGCTCAAACGTGGCCAGACGCGGCTGATCGGCATGCTGGTGGCGGATATCCTCAACCCCTATTCGGTGGCCGTGATGCATGGCGTGGAAACCGCTTGCCGTCAGCATGGCTACAGCCTGGTGGTGTGCAACACCGACCGTGACGACGAGCAGGAGCGCCAGCACCTGGTAGCCCTGCAGTCGTACAATGTTGAAGGCTTGATCGTGAACACGCTCGGTCACCACCCCGGAGAACTGCTCAACCTGCAACGCGCTATCCCCATGGTCTTGGTCGACCGCCAGTTGCCCGAACTGAATGTGGATCTGGTTGGGCTGGACAACACCGAGGCGGTCGAGCAGGCCCTGGACCACCTGCAGGCCCAGGGCTACCGCGATATCCTGGCAGTCACCGAGCCCCTCGACGGTACCAGTTCGCGCCTCGAGCGGGTGCAGGCGTTCGGCGCGTCGGTCAGCCGTCGCGTCGGTATGCGCCAGCAAGTGCTGGAAACAAGCGCCGGGCTAGAAGGCCAACTGGCATCGTTCCTCTGCGCCAATGGCCACGGTCCACAGGCGATCTTTACCTTCAACGGCGTCGCCACCCTGGCGGTAACCAAGGCCCTGCACCAGGCAGGGCGCAACATGTTCGCGGACGTCGGGCTGATTGCCCTGGACGACCTCGACTGGTACCCCTTGGTCGGCAATGGCATCACTGCGCTGGCCCAGCCCACCGAACGTATCGGTGTGGCGGCTTTCGAAAGCCTGCTCGGTCGCTTGCGCGGCGATAGCGGGGCCGCGCGACGCATCGACTTCAAGGCCGACCTGATCATCCGAGGTTCAACCCACCCACGTTAATCAGTGGCAGGTAGCTGCATGCCTGCTGTTTTCTAAAAATGAAACCGGTTTCATAAGGATAAGAACAATGCACCCGAACCCCGTTTCCATCAGCCTTTCAAGCTACGGCGCCGACTTTGTGCGGCAAACTGGCCAAGAGCAATTCCTGGGCCTGCTGTCAGCCGCTGGCGTCAGCCGTGTGGAATTGCGCGAAGAATTGTTCGCCAGCGCTCCGGACGCCGCTGCGCTGGGGGCGGTCATTGCTGCGCTAGGCCTGGAATGCCTGTATTCCACGCCCCTTGAGTTGTGGACCGAGCAAGGTATCCCCGACCCGTTGCTGCTGCACAAGCTGGAAATCGCCAGGGCGCTTGGCGCGGTCGCGCTGAAGGTTTCCCTGGGGCACTATGACAAGCGCTGCGATGTTACGGCGTTGGCGGCGCTACTGCCCGCCGATGGTCCGCTGCTGCTGGTTGAGAATGACCAGACCGCACAAGGTGGCAGGCTCCAGCCGATGCTGGACTTCTTTCAGCGTGCCGAGGTGCTCGGGTTGCGCCTGGGCATGACCTTCGACATCGGTAACTGGCAGTGGCAGGGCGAGTCTGCCCGGCAAGCTGCACGACAGCTTGGCCGCTGGGTGCGCTATGTGCACTGCAAGGCTGTGCAACGGCGGGTTGATGGTCGCCTGGTCGCCGTACCCCCACAAGCGGCAGACCTCCAGGCGTGGTCGGCGATGATGACCGAGTTCGACCCCGGCGTGGTGCGCGCAGTCGAGTACCCCTTGGCAGGTGACGACCTGCTGGCGCTGACCCGCGCCCAGGTGCGCAGCCTGTCTGCACTGGGCGCAGAAGAGGGGGTGAGCCATGCATGAGCATGATGTGCTGTGTTTTGGCGAGACCATGGCCATGTTTGTCGCCGAGCAGGCAGGGGGCTTGGCCACTGTCAGCCAGTTCGGCAAACGCATCGCCGGCGCGGACAGCAACGTAGCCATTGGCCTGGCCCGGTTGGGCTTGAAGGTCCGCTGGTTGAGCCGGGTGGGTGACGATTCGTTGGGCCGCTTCGTGCTCGAAAGCTTGCGCCGCGAAGGCCTGGACTGCTCCGGCGTCGAAGTCGATGGCAATTACCCTACGGGTTTTCAGCTCAAATCCCGCAGCGATGATGGTAGCGACCCGGTGGTGGAGTATTTCCGCCGTGGTTCGGCGGCCAGCCAGCTGTCGCCCGCGCACATCCGTGCAGACTGGCTGCAAGCCCGCCACCTGCACGCCACCGGCATCCCACTGGCGCTGTCGCAGGGGTGTCGCGCATTGTCGCATGCCCTGGTAGACGCCATGCGCGCTGCCGGGCACAGCATTTCCTTCGACCCAAACCTGCGCCCGTCCCTGTGGCCAGACCAGGGCAGCATGGTGCGCGAAATCAATGCTCTGGCGGCCAAGGCTGACTGGGTTTTGCCGGGCCTGGAGGAGGGCCGGTTGCTGACCGGTCAGCGCTCACCCGCGGACATCGCTGGCTTCTACCTCGACCAGGGCGTTGAGTTGGTGGTGATCAAACTGGGAGACGCGGGTGCCTATTTCCGCAGCGCCAAGGGCGAAGGGCAGGTGGCGCCGGTAGCGGTCAGTCGTGTGGTGGACACGGTCGGTGCCGGTGATGCGTTTGCCGTGGGTGTACTAAGTGCGCTACTGGAGGGCCGTGCCTTGGCCGAAGCGGTAGCACGCGGCAACTGGTGCGGCAGCCGCGCCGTGCAGTCGCGTGGTGACATGGAAGGGCTGCCGCTGCGCCATGAGCTGGACGCCACTCACCTGCGCACGAGTGCGTGAACCCACCCCCCCGAAACACCTGTTGCCACAAAAACAAAAAGCTCAGGAGACACAAACCATGCAAAGCCAAAGCCTGGCACCGCGCCGCTGGTGGTACATCATCCCGATTGTGTTCTTTACCTACAGCCTGGCGTACCTGGACCGCGCCAATTACGGTTTCGCTGCAGCCTCCGGCATGGCCGAAGACCTGCACATCACGCCCGTGCTGTCTTCGCTGCTGGGGGCGCTGTTCTTCCTCGGGTATTTCTTCTTCCAGGTGCCTGGCGCCATTTACGCCGAAAAGCGCAGTGTGAAGAAGCTGATCTTCGTTTGCCTGATCCTCTGGGGCGGCCTGGCCACGCTGACGGGCATGGTCAGCAACGTCTACATGCTGATCGGTATCCGCTTCCTGCTGGGGGTGGTCGAAGCCGCAGTCATGCCGGCAATGCTGGTCTACCTGTGCCACTGGTTCACCCGCGCCGAGCGCTCGCGCGCCAACACCTTCCTGATGCTGGGCAACCCGGTGACCATCCTGTGGATGTCGGTGGTTTCGGGCTACCTCATCAAGCATTACGACTGGCGCTGGATGTTCATCATTGAAGGCCTGCCTGCCGTGATCTGGGCGTTCTTCTGGTGGCGCCTGGTGGATGATCGACCGGCCCAGGTCAGCTGGCTGAGCGAACAGGAAAAGCAAGCCCTTCAGCAGGCGCTGGCTGCCGAGCAGCAGGGTATCAAACCGGTAAAGAATTACCGCGAGGCGTTCCGCTCGCCGCAGGTGATCATCCTGGCGCTGCAGTATTTCTGCTGGAGTATCGGCGTGTATGGCTTCGTGCTCTGGTTGCCTTCGATCCTCAAGCAGGCGGCCAACGTCGATATCGTGCAGGCCGGCTGGCTGGCTTCGGTGCCTTACCTGGCCGCAGTGCTGGCCATGGTGAGCGTGTCGTGGGCGTCCGACCGCCTGCAAAAGCGCAAGCGTTTCGTCTGGCCGCCGCTGCTGGTCGCCGCCGTGGCGTTCTATGGCTCGTATGCGCTGGGCAGCGATCATTTCTGGCTGTCCTACGCGCTGCTGGTGGTGGCCGGCGCTTGCATGTACGCCCCCTATGGCCCGTTTTTCGCCATCGTGCCAGAGATCCTGCCGGCCAATGTTGCGGGCGGCGCCATGGCACTGATCAACAGCATGGGGGCGCTGGGCTCGTTCGGCGGTTCATGGCTGGTGGGCTACCTCAACGGCGCCACCGGCGGGCCAGGCGCCTCTTACCTGTTCATGTGCGGTGCGCTGCTGACAGCGGTGGTGCTTACCGCTGCACTCAATACCAGCCAGACGACTGGCCGGGCCAAACGCGGCGGCTCGCGTTTGGCGATGAACCCTTAGGAACCCTGCAATGAAGAAACGAATCGTCTTGTACAAACGCTTGTCCGATGACCTGATGGCACGCTTGCGCGAGCAAGTCGAGGTGACGTGGGTGGACACTGCCCAGGCCGATGGGCTTGCCCGCCTGCGCGATGCCTTGCCCGGTGCACACGGGCTGCTGGGGGCCAGCCTGCGCCTGGACGCCAGCCTGCTCGATCTGGCGCCAACGCTGGAAGTGGTGGCCAGCGTGTCGGTCGGCGTGGACAACTACGACATCCCCGAACTCACGCGGCGTGGCGTGATGCTGACCAACACGCCTGACGTGCTCACCGAGACCACCGCCGACACCGGTTTTGCCCTGATACTGGCCACCGCCAGGCGTGTAGTGGAGTTGGCGAACTGGGTACGCGACGGCCACTGGCAGGCCAACCTCGGCCCGGCGCATTTTGGCAGCGATGTGTATGGCAAGACGCTGGGGATAATCGGCATGGGCCGCATCGGCGAAGCGTTGGCCCGGCGTGCCGCCGCCGGGTTTGGCATGCGCGTGCTGTATCACAGCCAGCGTACCAAGCCTGAAGTGGAGGCACGCTATGGCGCACGCCAGTGTAGCCTGGCTGGCCTGCTGCAACAGGCGGATTTTGTTTGCCTGACCGTGCCGTTGAGTGCCGCAACCGAAGGCTTGATCGGCGCCGGGGAACTGGCATTGATGAAGCCTGAGGCCATCCTTGTGAACATTTCCCGTGGGCGCGTGGTAGATGAAACCGCACTGATCGAAGCGCTGCGCACCCGGCGCATCCGTGCGGCCGGCCTGGATGTGTTCGTGCAAGAGCCGTTATCGCAGGGCTCGCCACTGCTGCAACTCGATAACGTAGTGGCAACGCCGCATATCGGTTCTGCCACTGAGGAAACCCGCCATGCCATGGCGCGTTGCGCCGTGGACAACCTGCTGGCCGCGTTGGCGGGAGAGCGGCCTGCAAACCTGGTAAACGAGGTGCGTGGGCGATGAGATCAATGGGCCGCCTTGCGGCCCTTTGACGGCTTTACAAGGCCTTGGCCAGAAACGCTGCGGTGCGGCTTTGCGCGCAGCCAGCCACCTCCCGGGGAGGGCCACTGGCCACCACCTGGCCCCCGGCATCCCCGGCCCCCGGGCCGATATCGATCACCCAGTCACTTTGCGCCACCACCCGCATGTCATGTTCGACCACCACCACGCTGTGCCCGGCATCGACCAGGCGGTTAAGCTGCACCAGCAGGCGGTCGATGTCTTGTGGGTGCAGGCCGTTGGTAGGTTCATCCAGCACATACAGCGTCGCCCCACGGGCCATGCGTTGCAATTCGGTGGCCAGCTTGATGCGCTGGGCCTCACCGCCGGACAGCTCGGTGGCAGGCTGGCCGAGGCGCAGGTAGCCCAGGCCGATATCCTGCAGCACTTGCAGGCAGCGACGTGCCGGCGGTTGCTCGGCAAACACTTGCAGGGCGTGGTCGACAGTCAATTGCAGCACTTGCGCAATGTTCATGCCCTGCCAGGTCACTGCCAGGGTTTGCGGATTGTAGCGGGCACCGTGGCAGGTCGGGCAGGGCGCATAGACGCTGGGCATGAACAGCAATTCGACGCTGACAAAGCCTTCACCCTCGCAGTTGGCGCAACGGCCCTTGGCGACGTTGAAAGAAAAGCGCCCGGCATCGAAACCTTGCGCCTTGGCCTGCTCGGTAGCGGCAAACAGCTTGCGCACATGGTCGAACAGGCCGGTGTAGGTGGCCAGGTTGGAGCGTGGTGTGCGGCCGATCGGCTTCTGGTCGACCTGCACCAGGCGTTTTATGCTGTCCAGGCCAGCGCTTACCTGCCCGCTGCCGGCCTGTTCAGGTTCATCTTCCAGGCTCTGCTCTTCGGGCTCGCTGGGTTGCTCGGCATGGCCCAGGTGCGCACCTACCAGCTCCAGTAGCGCCTGGCTCACCAGGCTGGACTTGCCCGAGCCGGAAATACCGGTCACGGCAGTGAAGCAGCCCAGCGGGAATGCTGCGCTGAGGTTGACGAGGTTGTTGCGGGTGATGCCTTCCAGTTTCAGCCAGTCCAGGGCCTGGCGTGGTGCACGCGTGGCCTGGGCCGTTGCATCGAACAGGTAAGCGCGGGTGGACGAATGCTCGACCGCCGCCAGGCCTGCGGGTGGCCCGCTGTACAGGATGGTGCCGCCGTGCTCCCCGGCAGCAGGCCCCACATCCACCAGCCAGTCGGCGCGGCGCATGGTGTCCAGGTCATGCTCGACCACATAGACCGAGTTGCCGGCGAGCTTCAGCCGTTGCAGGGCTTCGAACAAGGCCTCGCTGTCGGCCGGGTGCAAGCCGGCCGAGGGCTCGTCGAGCACGTAGATCACACCGAACAGCTGCGAATTCAGCTGGGTGGCCAGGCGCAAGCGTTGCAGCTCACCGGATGACAGGGTCGGTGTGCTGCGCTCCAGCGCCAGGTAGCCCAGGCCCAGGTCAAGCAGGGTATCGATGCGTTCGAGCAGCTCGTTGGCGATGCGCTGGGCGGCCAGGCGTTTTTCCAGGGTCAGCTCGTCCTGCTGCTGCTCCAGGTAGTCCGCTGCCGCTACGTTGCGCAATACCTCGGCCAATGCCTGCAGCGGCAGGTGCGACAGTTCAGCGATATCCAGCCCGGCAAAGGTTACCCCCAGTGCCTCGCGCTTGAGGCGTTTGCCCTGGCACATCGGGCAGGGGCTGGGGCGCATGAACCGGGACACACGCTTGCGCATCTGTGCACTTTGCGAATGCATGAAGGTGTGCAGCACATAGCGGCGGGCGCCCATGAAGGTGCCCTGGTAACTGGGCTCCTGCTTGCGTTCGAGGGCGGCGCGGGTCTGCGCCGGGGTCAGGCCGGCATACACGGGGGCGGTCGGGGTTTCTTCGGTGAACAGAATCCAGTCACGTTGTGCCTGAGGCAAATCACGCCAGGGTATATCCACGTCATAGCCCAGCGTCACCAGGATGTCGCGCTGGTTCTGGCCCTGCCAGGCCATCGGCCATGACGCAACTGCACGCTCACGAATCGTCAGCGACGGGTCGGGAACCATGGTGGCTTCGGTCACTTCGTAAACCCGGCCCATGCCATGGCACTGCGGGCAGGCGCCTTGTGGTGTATTTGGCGAAAAGTCTTCGGCATGAAGCATCGCCTGGCCAGCCGGGTAGTGGCCGGCACGGGAATAGAGCATGCGAATGGAGCTGGACAGCGTGGTCACGCTACCCACCGAGGAACGCGCACTTGGCGTGCCACGTTGTTGCTGCAAGGCCACCGCAGGCGGCAAGCCTTCGATGGCATCCACGTCCGGCACGCCAACCTGGTCGATCAGGCGCCGGGCATAGGGCGCCACCGACTCGAAATAGCGGCGCTGGGCCTCGGCGTACAGCGTTGAAAAGGCCAGCGAGGACTTGCCTGAACCAGACACGCCTGTGAACACCACGAGTGCGTCGCGAGGGATATCGACATCGATGTTCTTCAGGTTGTGCTCGCGGGCGCCGCGCACGCGGACAAAACCGGTCGGGGGCGTTTGGCGTGGGGGCATGGCGCGGTCCTTCAGGTGAATAGTGCGCCACGTTAACAGTAAAAACACCACGCTTGCTGGGGTATTGCTTGCGCCAGACAGATCTGAGAGTTATCGCCGGGCACCGAGCGCGCTAGTTTGGCCTGGGAGTAAGCAACAACGGAAATCAAAGCATGCGAAGTTCGCACATCATGGCCCCGGATCAGCAATTGACAGCCCTGG
Source organism: Pseudomonas sp. NPDC090592 (assembly GCF_044769185.1). Taxonomy (NCBI): domain Bacteria; kingdom Pseudomonadati; phylum Pseudomonadota; class Gammaproteobacteria; order Pseudomonadales; family Pseudomonadaceae; genus Pseudomonas; species Pseudomonas sp. NPDC090592. Next base: position 50,341 of record NZ_JBIVXJ010000004.1, on the reverse strand, counting down.
CTTCTGGTCATTTGTCGCGTCGGCCCTACATGCCTTATGGCTTTCAACTTGCGTCAAAGGGATACCTGCTTGGCTTCGCCGCCGAGCCAGGCCTGTCACTGCATCACTGTTATCTGCTTGGCAATGGCAAGCGTGCCTACGATACGGTACTGATGCGATTTTACAGCCCGGACACGCTCAGCCCTTTTGCGCGTGGCGGTATCAACGCCTACGCCTATTGCAAGGGGGACCCCGTGAACAATGTGGACCGGGATGGGCATTCGCCTACGCGTATTGTGAGCCAGGGGGCAGGGCTTGTATGGGGGACGGTAGGCATGCTGTCTTCATTGAACAAGGCCTCCAGAACAATCGTCAAACGATCGGTTGCCAAGGCCAAGGGGTTGCCGGTGCCTGGCGAGTTCGATGCTGCAAGCCGAACCAATAATGCCATGATCTTCAATGGTGGTTTTGCCGCGACCCTGAGCAAAGTGCCTGGTGTGGCAATGGCATACGCGTTTCCGTCAGCTTCCTTGGCAAGTGAAGCACTCAACGTGGTGGCAATGGGAGGCGCGGCAATCGCCGGGGTGGGCAAACTGAGACAGTTGTTCAGCGATATGAGATCGACCTATCTGAAAGCTAAGTTAAACAGGCTCCCATTGAGACAACTGGGACTGGAGTCAGTGAAGGAGGCTACCGGCTGGAACCGTCTACGTGGCAGGGAGTCGGCCATCCTTGAGCCCATAGCGGAGCAAGTATTGCTGGTGCGTATGGCTGCCGGCAGTGTGCCCCCGTAACCAACGTGCATGGATACTTTCGGTTCCACCGTGTGAAACCACATTAGATTGTGCTTCCAGCCTGCTCGCGGTTACCTGTCACCAAGCACGACCTGCCTTACCTGTCGTGACCTCAAGGCGAACAACAAGAACGGGAAACCACCCGCGCGAGGAGACTCTGCATGTCCCGACATCAACACATCCGGGCCTGGCTGAATGAAGTAGCCAGCGACCTGCACGCTATCCGTCATGATATCCATGCCCACCCCGAACTGGGTTTTGAAGAAAGCCGCACCTCTGCACTGGTCGCCCGGTTGTTGGAGGGGTGGGGCTATGAGGTACACACCGGCATCGGCAAGACCGGCGTGGTGGGCGTGCTGCGCAATGGCAGTAGTCCACGCCGCCTGGGTTTGCGCGCAGACATGGACGCGCTGCCCATCCACGAAGCGACTGGCGCCGCCTACAGCAGCCAGCACCAGGGGTGCATGCACGCCTGCGGCCATGACGGCCACACTACCATGCTGCTCGGCGCTGCCCGGTACCTGGCGGCAACCCGGCAGTTCGACGGCACGCTTACGCTGATTTTCCAACCGGCCGAAGAGGGCCAGGGTGGCGCCGAGGCAATGCTCGCCGATGGGCTGCTGGAACGTTTCCCCTGCGATGCGCTGTTCGGCATGCACAATATGCCTGGGCTGCCGGCCGGGCACCTGGGCTTTCGCGAAGGGCCGATGATGGCCTCGCAAGACCTGCTGACGGTTACCTTGGACGGGGTTGGTGGACATGGCTCTATGCCCCACCTGACCGTGGACCCGCTGGTGGCGGCGGCCAGTGTGGTGATGGCGCTTCAAACCGTGGTGGCGCGCAACATCGATGCGCAGGAGGCCGCCGTGGTTACGGTAGGCGCCTTGCAGGCTGGCGAAGCAGCCAACGTGATTCCGCAGCAGGCGCTGCTGCGCCTGAGCCTGCGCGCGCTCGATGCCGAGGTGCGGGCGCAGACCCTGGAGCGGGTGAGGGCGATCATCGTCAGCCAGGCCGAAAGCTTTGGCTGCCGGGCCACCATCGAGCACCGCCCGGCCTATCCCGTATTGGTCAACCATGCTGCGCAGAACGCCTTTGCAACCCAGGTAGGGGTGGAGTTGCTGGGCGCCGAAGCGGTGGATGGCAATACCCGCAAGCTGATGGGCAGCGAAGATTTCGCCTGGATGCTGCAACGCTGCCCGGGCGCCTACCTGTTCATCGGCAACGGCGTGGGGCGGCCGATGGTGCACAACCCGGCCTACGACTTCAACGACGACATCCTGCTGACCGGCGCCGCCTACTGGGGCGCGCTGGCAGAACGCTGGCTCGCGCCCGCCTGACCCTGCTTTTTTGACGACTGCCGCTGGAACCCGGGCGCGACCGCGCCTGGGCGATCACCCAATCATTGTGTGGAGTGTTTCTATGCAGAGTTCGAGCACTGGCGTGTCGCGTACCCGGCAAGTGGTTGCCGCCGTTATCGGCAACGCCCTGGAGTGGTATGACTTTATCGTGTACGGCTTTCTGGCCAGCATCATCGCCCGACAGTTCTTCCCGTCCGACGACGAATACGCCTCGCTGCTGATGGCCCTGGCCACCTTTGGCGTCGGCTTTTTCATGCGCCCGGTGGGCGGTGTGTTGCTGGGCATGTATTCCGACCGCAAAGGCCGCAAGGCGGCGATGCAGATGATCATCCGCCTGATGACTGTGTCCATCGCCATGATCGCTTTTGCTCCCGACTACCTGGCCATTGGCATGGCTGCGCCGATGCTGATCGTGGTGGCGCGCATGCTGCAGGGCTTTGCCACCGGTGGCGAGTACGCCAGTGCCACGGCATTTCTGGTGGAAAGCGCACCCGCGCACCGCAAGGGGCTGTATGGTTCGTGGCAACTGGTGGGGCAGTGCCTGGCGGTGTTTTCCGGAGCGGCGATGGTGGCCCTCGTCACGCACCTGTGTTCGCCTGAGGCGCTGGACAGCTGGGGTTGGCGCATCCCGTTCGTACTCGGCCTGCTGATCGGCCCGGTGGGGTTGTGGATCCGCAAGCACATGGAAGAGCCCGAGGAGTTCGTCGAGGCGCGCCGCCAGGCCAAGGGCCAGTCGCCCAGCCTGTGGCAGGTGCTGCGTGAGCATCGGCGCAGCGTGCTGGTGTCGATGGGGCTGGCCTGTGGCGCGACCGTGTCGTTCTATGTGGTGCTGGTGAACATGCCGACCTTCGCTCACAAGAATCTCGGCCTGCCGCTGGATCAGGTGCTGTTGATACAGATGCTCGCGGTCGGGCTGATGACGGTGGTCATTCCGTTGTCCGGCGCATTGTCTGACCGGGTGGGGCGCAGGCCGGTGCTGATGGCCTTCACTTTGGCGTTTTTCGTGATGGTCTATCCACTGTACATGTGGGTGGCTGCCGCGCCTTCGCTGGAGCGCCTGCTGGTGATGCAACTGCTGCTGTGCACGGCCATTGGTGGCTTCTTCGGGCCAGCGCCTACCGCCCTGGCCGAGCAGTTCCCGGTCGAGGTGCGCTCTACCGGTGTGTCTGTGGCGTATAACGTGGCGGTGATGGTGTTCGGCGGCTTTGCCCCGCTGATCGTTACCTGGCTGAGCAAGGTACTCGGCACCCCTGTGGCACCGTCGTTCTACGTGCTGTTCGCCTGCTTGCTGACACTACTGGGCACCTATTGCCTGAAAGAGGCTCCCCGAGCGGGCAAGCCTGCCGCCTTGAACCTTGGAGTAAAACCGTGATGCCCCTAGTCATCGACCCCATCGTTGCCCTCGATGCCGAGGATTTGTCCCAGGCCATCCATGCCCGGCAGGTATCGTGCCGGGAGGTGATGCAGGCCTACCTGGCGCATATCGAGCGCTACAACCCGCACGTTAACGCGCTGGTGTCACTGCGCCCGGCTGAGGTGCTGCTGGCCGAGGCGGATGAGCGTGACCGTGAACTGGCCCGTGGTCACTCGCGCGGCTGGATGCACGGCATGCCGCAGGCGATCAAGGACCTGGCGGCCACTGCCGGGCTGCGCACCACCCTGGGTTCGCCGCTGTTCGCCGAACAGGTGCCCGAGCATGACGCGATCAGTGTGGCGCGGGTGCGGGCGAGCGGGGCGCTGATTGTTGGTAAAAGCAACGTGCCCGAGTTCGGCCTTGGCTCGCAAACCTACAACACCCTGTTCGGCACCACTACCAATGCCTACGACCCACAACGTGTGGCCGGTGGCAGCAGTGGCGGCGCGGCGGCCGCGCTGGCCATGCGCCTGTTGCCGGTGGCTGACGGCAGCGACATGATGGGCTCGCTGCGCAACCCGGCGGCGTTCAACAATGTGTTCGGCCTGCGCCCGTCGCAGGGCCGCGTGCCTCATGGGCCTGCGCCCGAGCTGTACGTGCAGCAGCTGGCCACCGAGGGGCCGATGGGGCGCAGCGTGGTGGATGTGGCGCGGCTGTTGTCGACCCAGGCGGGTGTTGATGCGCGAGTACCGCTGTCACTGAGCGAGGGCCGCCGCGATTTTGCCGCAGGGCTTGAGCGTGACTTGCGCGGCGTGCGGGTTGGCTGGCTGGGTGATTACAACGGCTACCTGCCGATGGATGACGGTGTGATGAGCCTGTGCGAGTCAGCACTGGCCGACTTCGCCGAACTGGGTTGCCGGGTGGAGGCTTGCCAGCCGGCATACGACCCGGCGCGCTTGTGGCAATGCTGGCTGGCCCACCGCCACTTCCTGGTGCACGGCAACCTCGGTGCGGCCTATGCCGACCCGGCCAAGCGTGCATTGCTCAAGCCTGAAGCACAGTGGGAGGTGCAAGGTGGCTTGCACTTGAGCGCGGCTGCGCTGTACCAGGCCTCGCTGGACCGCAGCGACTGGTACCGTGCCTTGGCCAGCCTGTTCGAGCGTTACGACTATCTGCTGTTGCCGTCGGCCCAGGTGTTCCCTTTCGATGCACGGCAGGCATGGCCCACGGTTGTCGGGGGGCAGGCGATGGACACCTACCACCGCTGGATGGAAGTGGTGATCGGCCCGACCCTGGCCGGTTTGCCGAGCATCAGCATACCCATCGGCTTCAACAGTGCCGGGTTGCCCATGGGCCTGCAAATCATAGGCCCGGCCCAGGCCGACCACGCCGTATTGCAACTGGCGTATGCCCATGAACAGCTCACCCGTTGGGTCGAGCGGCGTCCGCCAGCTTGCTTGCTGGCTTCATGAAGCCACTGGGCAGGCGCGGTTCTTGCTGGTTATGCTGACCATCCAGCTACAAGGAGGTCATACCCATGGGCATCACGGCAGACAGTGGCGGCGTGCGTTCGGTGGAGCGGGCGCTGGCCATCGTCGACCTGCTCGGCGAGCACCAGGCACTGGGCCTGGAAGAACTGCATTACCTGACTGGCCTGCCCAAGGCCACGGTGTCGCGCATGCTGGCCACCTTGCAGGAGCAGGGCTGGATCTACCGCGGCCTCAGCGACCGGCGTTATCGCCTGTGCGCGCGGCGCCTGTTTGGTGACCGGCAGATGCGTTTCAAGCGGCGCCTGGTGGAAAGTGCTGCTCCTATGCTGCTGGAGCTGAGCGAGCGCACCGGGTTGGTGGTGGACCTGTCGTGCTTCGACGGCGAACGGCTGGAGGTAATGGAGAGCGCCATTCCGCAGGTGTTGCGCAAGCGCTACCCGCATACCTGCCAGATCGTCGGGCACCATGCCAGCCTGTTTCACTCGGCGATGGGGCGGGCATGCCTGGGAGAGTTGGCGGGTGATGAAGTGCAGCGTCTGGCGGCCCATCAGCGCCTGGGCGATGACACGCTGCTGCGTGATATCGAGGAGGATGCACACAAGGGCTTTGGCCAGCGAACCGAAGGGCACTGGGAATACCCGGTGCGCTTGCCGTTCCTGATTCGCGCCATTGCGCTGCCGGTGCATGCCGAAGGGCGCCTTGCCGGGAGTATTGCCTTGCACTGGCCGGTGGACCAGGCGCCGGTTGAGCAGGTGCTGAACCTGCACCTGAGCAGCCTGGCGACCACCGTGGGCGATGTGCAGCGGGCCTTGGCCTGAATGCCCGCTCCCACAGGCTAAGCGTGTTGCATGGGGTTGCACAGGACCTGTGGGAGCGGGCGAGCCCGCGAAGAGGCCGGTGCAGGCCACAACAAATCATGCAGGTGTTACTGGCCCTCGCGAAAGCCACTAGGGCTCACCCCTGCCTGCTTGCGAAAGAACCGGCTGAAATACCCCACATCGACAAACCCCAGCTCATGGGCAATCTCCTTAACGCTCAGGCTCGAATGCCCGAGCATGCGCTTGGCCTCCAGTATCAGCCGGGCATTGATCACGTGCATCGGTGTCATGCCCAGATGCTCCTGGCACAGGCGCCCCAGCGTGGCCAGGGTCATGCCCAACTCGGCAGCGTAGTCGCCCAGTGGCCGATGGGTGCGGTAATGCATGTCTACCTGTTCACGAAACCCGGCCAGTTGCTGGCTGCGCCTGGATGGCGGACGCTGTTCGCCTTCAGCCGCCTGGGGCTCATGGCGCAGTACCTGGATCAGCAGCGTCAGCAGCAGTGCCATGCTGCAGGCCACATGTTCGCGGGCGCGGTTGTGGTACTCCTCGCGCAACGCATGGCAGAGCGGCAGCAACGGGTCTTCGTCGGCGGCCCATACCGGCAGGGCGATCACCTGCGGTTTGCGCACCTGCGGCAACAGGCCAGGTGCCAGCACCTGGGCGATGCTTTCCAGCGGGTGCTGGGCGGCAGTAATGACCTGGCCCTCGACGTGGCCGGCCCAATGGAAACCATGCACCACCTGCGCGGGCACATACACCACGCACGGTGCCTGCACCTGCAGCCGGTCACTGTCGAACAGCACTTCACCACCGCCGCTCTGCAGGTACAGCAGTTGCAGCAAGCCATCGTGACGGTGTGCGGCAATCTCCCAGTTGTGGGCGCCGGAGCGCTGGGAGATCTGCTCCACATGCAGGGCTGCGTGCCACACCGGTTGTGCGGTTTCACCGTACAGGGCGTAGTTGGGGATCTTGTTCATGTTGTTGTAATTGTTCTGTTCGGTACCGGGCTACTGTGCCACAGCCATCCGCAGGCTTCAGGGGGCAGAGGCAAAATTGTCGGGAATGTGTGGTTGGTTGCAGGTTTTGTCCATTCTGCGGGCGTGCCTGCCGGCCCTAGGCTGTGCCCCAGATGAAGCGACACTCTGGAGAGCAGCATGCACAACAACAATATTCCCTCTCAGTGGCTGGGCCTGGACTCGGCCGTATGCGTGGTCACCGGCGCGGCCGGCGGTATAGGGGCGGCACTGGCCGCCGCCCTGGTCGAGCAGCAGGCCCATGTGGTGTTGCTGGACCGCGATCTGGACAAATGCCGTGAACTGGCTGCCACCCTTGGCGAGCACAGTGTTGGCGAGGTCAGCGCGCTGGGCTGCGACATCGCCGACCCGGCCAGCGTGGAGCAGGCCGCTGCCCAGGTGCAGGCACTGCATGGGCGCTGCGATGTGCTGGTCAACAATGCCAGCGTGCTGCGGCCCGGTGCGCTGGATACCCTGAGCCTGGAGCAGTGGAACCAGGTGCTGGCGGTCAACCTCAGTGGCTACCTGCTGTGCGCCCAGGCCTTTGGCCGTTCGATGCTGGCTCGCGGTCAGGGCCGTATCGTGCACGTGGCCTCGATTGCCGCGCACTATCCGCAACCCAACAGCGGTGCCTACAGTGCGGCCAAGGCCGGGGTCAGCATGCTATCGCGGCAGATTGCCGTTGAGTGGGGGCCAAACGGGGTGTGCAGCAACACCGTCTGCCCAGGGTTGATCCGCACGCCCTTGTCGGCGGCGTTCTATGCCGACCCGCAGGTCGAGCGCCAGCGCAGCGCCATGACCGCCAACCGGCGCATCGGCGAACCCCAGGACATCGTTGAAGCCGTGCTGTTCCTGGCCAGCCGGCGTGCCGACTACATCAACGGTGCGGAGTTGACGGTGGATGGCGGGCTCGAAAGCATGCCCATGGCGCTGATCCCGCGTCCCGGCTTCGAGGGGGCGCGCCCATGAACACGCGTAGCTGCGATGTACTGGTGATCGGCGCCGGCGCCGGTGGCCTGGCCACGGCGATAACGGCGAAAAAGCACGGCCTTGATGTGATCGTCATCGAAAAGGATGACTGCTTTGGCGGCACTACGGCGTTTTCCGGCGGTGTGTTGTGGGTGCCTGGCAACAGGCATGGGGCCAACGACAGCCCTGAGGCAGCAGTAACCTACCTGCGTAACGAAGCGGGTGCCTGCTATGACGCGAAGGGGGTCGAGGCGTTCTTGCGCTTTGGGCCGCAAATGGTGGACTTTTTCGAGCGGGAGACCGCCGTCAGGTTTGTGCCCACCCTGTACCCCGACTATCACCCACAGCAAGCCGGTGGTGTCGATGTCGGCCGCTCGATACTGGCCGCACCTTACGACATTCGTGGCTTGGGGCCAGACATGGCCCGCCTGCGTCCGCCACTGAAAACCATCACCTTCATCGGCATGATGTTCAATTCGTCAAATGCCGATCTCAAACATTTCTTCAACGTTACCCGCTCGCTGACGTCGTTCGTGTACGTGGCCAACCGCCTGCTCACCCACCTGAAGGAGCTGGCCCTGTACCGCCGTGGCACCCAGGTCACCAGCGGCAATGCCCTGGCGGCCAGGCTGGTGCGTTCGGCGCTGGACCTGGGCATCCCGATTCTGACCGGCACACCTGCGCGGCAATTGTTGCGCGAAGGCGGGCGGGTGGTGGGCGCACTGGCAGGGCAAGCCGACAGCGAACTGCGCATCCAGGCCCGGCGCGCCGTGGTGCTGGCCTGTGGCGGGTTCTCCCATGACCTGCAACGTGTCCGTCAGGCCTACCCGCATGTACGTCGTGGCGGTGAGCATTTTTCACCCGTGCCGGCCGGCAATACCGGCGATGGCGCACGCATGGCCGAGGCGCTGGGTGCCAAGGTGGATATCTGCCTGCAGGCACCTGCGGCCTGGATGCCAGTGTCGAAGGTGCCGGTGGGCGGCGGGCGCCATATCGCCTTTCCGCATTTGCTCGACCGCTACAAACCGGGCGTGATCGGGGTGCTCCGTTCAGGCCGGCGTTTTACCAACGAGTCGAATTCCTACCATGACGTGGGTGCAGCGTTGATCGAGGCCTGCGCCGGGCAAGTGGAAACTGCCATGTGGCTGGTGTGCGACCGCCGCACCTTGGCCAAGTACGGCCTGGGCTTCGCCAAGCCGGCGCCCATGCCGATGGGGCCGCTGTTGCGTAATGGCTACCTGCTCAAGGGCAAGACCCTGGCCGAACTTGCAGGCAAGGCAGGGATCGATGCGCAAGGGCTGGAGCAAACCGTGCGCGAGTACAACCTTGGGGCCGAGCAGGGTGAAGACCGCCAGTATGGCCGCGGCACGACCAGCTTCAATCGCTACCTGGCCGACCCGCAGCAACGGCCCAACCCGTGTGTGGCCGCAGTGGGCGAGGGGCCGTATTTTGCCGTGAAGGTCATCATGGGCGACCTGGGCACGTTCGACGGGCTGCGCACCAGCGTGGTCGGCGAAGTGCTGGCGGCCGATGGGCAGCCCATCGAGGGGCTGTATGCGGTGGGTAACGACCGCGCCAGCATCATGGGCGGCAACTACCCGGGTGCCGGTATCACCTTGGGGCCGATCATGACCTTTGGCTACATCACCGGGTGCCACCTGGCAGGTGTCGAGCTGGGGCTTGCGGCTGCGGGCAATGCACGGGAGGTGGCCTGATGGACAGGGCCGTGGTCGATCACCGCATCTATACCATCCGCCCGCGCTGCATGGCGGCCTTTCTCGAAGCCTTCGACCAGTTGGCCATGCCCATCCTGCTGCGTCACCTCGGTGCACCGCTGGCGTTCTACACCAGCAGCATCGGGCCGCTGAACCAGGTGGTGCACCTGTGGGGGTATGACAGCCTCGATGACTTTGAAAAGCGCAGCGCCGCGCGGGATGCCGACCCGGATTTTGCCGCTTATCTGCATGCCACCCGTGATCTGGTGGTGGCCCAGGAGACAAGGATCATCAGGCCTGTGCGCTTGCCTAGCCTCGGGTGAAGAACCCCGGATGCTTTGCACCTTCATAACAACAAAAACAGGTGATACCCCATGAACAACACGCTCGACGTGCGCCAACTGATAGACCAGCAACCCATCGGCCGCTACCAGAAATGGGTGGTGCTCCTCGGCTTTCTGATCATTGCCCTGGATGGCCTGGACGTTGCCATCATCGGTTTCATAGCCCCTCAACTGAAAAGCGACTGGGGCCTGGGTGCGCAAAGCCTGGGGCCGGTATTGAGCGCAGCCTTGATCGGCCTGGCCCTCGGTGCCCTGATCGCCGGCCCACTGGCGGACCGCTACGGGCGCAAGGTGGTTTTGCTGTGCAGCGTGCTGTTGTTTGGCATCTGGACCTTGGCCTCGGCCTTTTCCCCAAACCTGGAAACCCTGGTCGCGCTGCGTTTGCTCACTGGCCTGGGCCTGGGTGCTGCCATGCCCAATGCCAGTACCCTGGTCAGCGAATACGCACCGGCGCGCAGCCGCTCGTTACTCATCACCCTGGCCTTTTGCGGGTTCTCCCTCGGCGCAGCCTTGGGTGGCTTCGTCAGCGCCTGGATGATCCCCAACCTGGGCTGGCGTAGTGTGCTGGTGCTGGGTGGGGTACTGCCGCTGATGACCTTGCCGCTGCTGTACTGGCGCTTGCCGGAATCGGTGACATTCCTGGTCAGCAAAGGCGCGGACCGGCAGCGCATACTGGCCATTGTTCGCCGTCTGGCACCTGAGCAGTTCAACGCCGACAGCGCCTTCGTCATGCCCGCCAACCCGCAGGCCACGGGCGGTGCGATCGGCACCATCCTGTCACCGCGCTACCGCTTCGGTACGTTGATGCTGTGGGCGGGCTATGTGCTGGCACTGTTCCTGGTCTACCTGTTCAGCGGCTGGCTGCCGACGCTGGTGAAGGAGGGGGGTGGTTTCTCGGTGTCGGAAGCGGCCATTGTCACCGCCTGTTTCCAGATCGGCGGGCCGGTGGGTGCCATCAGCGTAGGCTGGGCCATGGACCGTTATCGGGCGCAACGTGTTCTGGTCCTGACTTTCCTGTTCAGTGGCGCGGTGATTTTTGCGATTGGCCAGGTGAACGGGGACTTTGCCTGGTTGTGCGCAACTGCATGGGCCGTGGGGTTTGGCCTGAACGGGGCCAGTGTGGGGATGAATGCATTGGCGGCAGGCTTTTACCCGACCGAGGCGCGGGCGACCGGCGCCAGCTGGATGAGCGGCATCGGCCGGCTGGGGGCGATTTTAAGCGCGTTTGCCGGGGCGCAGATGTTGGCACTGGGCTGGAGCTTTACGCAGGTATTCGCCTCGCTGTTGCTGCCGGCCGGGCTTGCAGCCTTGGCCGTGTGGCTGCAAGGCCGGCAGGCTGCACGGCAGCTTAGCGTTCCAGGCTGTACATCCGGCACTCTGCCAACAGCGCCAGCAGGTTCGGCTCCCGCTCCCGCGCTTTCAGAAACACCACGCCGATATGCTGCTGCAAGCGATATTGCGGCTTCAAGGCAATCAACCTGACACGGTTCTCATACACCGCCGCGATGCGCCCGGGCAGCAGGGCGAAGCCCACGCCCGAGCTGACCATGCTCAGCAGGGTGAAGATATCGTTCACCTGCATGGCCACTTTCGGTTCGAAGCCGGCCTGCTGGAACACCCGTGTGCCATCGCGGTGGGTGGCAAAGCCCTGGGTCAGGGTGATGAAGGTGGAGTCGGCCAGGTCGGCCAGGTCCAGCTCGGCTTGCCCGGCGAAGGGCGAGTCAGTGGGCACCGCGAGAAAGATGTCGTCAGAGAACAACGGCAGTTGCTCGCAAGCCGGGTCGCTGGCGCTTTCATCGAGTGAAACCAGAATGGCCTCCAACTCGTGGTTTTTCAGGCGCTGCAGCAGGTCGACGTTGGAGCCCAGGGTGAGGTCGATGTTCAGTTCGCTACGGCGCAGTTTCAGGCCCATGACCAGTTTGGGCACGGTTTTTACCGTCAGCGAATAGAGCGCCCCCAAGCGGAAGCGCTCGGCATAGAACCCGGCGGCTTCGCGGGTCTGGCGCACCATCTGCTCGGCGTCCTGGATCAGTTGCCGGGCTTTTTTCTCCAGCACGTAGGCGCTTTCCAGCGGGATCAGCTGGCGGCCTTCGTGCTTGAACAGTGGGCAGCGCAGGGCACTCTCCAGCGAGTGGATGGCGCGGTGCACGCTGACCGCGCTGGTGGAGAGCTCGACGGCCGCACGGCCGAGGTTGCCGGTGCGCATGAAGGCGAGAAATGTTTCCAGCTTCTTGAGGGTCAGTTCTTCGTCGATGAGCATGGGGGCCTTGGGTGCATGGCTTGGGGGTTATGGGGGCATTGAGATCGAGCGCCGCCCGCGCGGCGCATCGCGAGCAAGCTCGCTCCTACATTTGTTTCGGGCCAATCATTCCTGTGGGATTTGCGCGCGAACGCTTTGGCGCATGGCTCGATATCGCGTCGTACGACCAAGGCGGTCGCGCGCGCTGGCACAGGCGTGACTGGCCCGAAACAAATGTAGGAGCGAGCTTGCTCGCGATGCGCCGCGCGGGCGGCGCTCGATCTCTCAGGCAACAACCAACTTAAGCCATACGCTCGACTAATGCCCACAATGCCGGATCATTGAAATCATCGACTACCAACCCGGCCCCCGCCGCCAGCAACCGCTCCGGCGTTTGGGTGGTAGCCACGCCCACGGTGAATATGCCGGCACCACTGGCCGCTGCAACACCGGGCAGCGAGTCCTCGAAGGCCAGCGCCTGCCCGGCTTCAGCACCCAGCCGCTGCAACCCGGTGAGGTAGGGCAGAGGGTCCGGCTTGGGGCGCGCCAGTTCTTCGGCCACCAGCACATGCTCGAACCGCTGGGCCAGGCCCATGGCGCCCAGCATGTGCTCGGCGTTCAGCCGCGGCGCGTTGGTCACCACGCACATGCCCATGCCTTTGGCCTCGGCATGGGCCAGCAGGCGCAGCAGGCCTGGCATAGGCTCCAGCTGCGGCGACATGTCGCGGAACAGCGCTTCCTTGCGGTCGGCCAACGCCTGGCACTGCTCGGCACTGGCCCCGGTGAACAGTTCGGCGAACAACTCACCGTTGGCGCGGCCGCTTACCTGGGCATCGAACTGCGCCTGGCTCAGCTCGCGGCCGTCATGCTCACGCAGCAGTTGGCGAAAAGCCTGCAAGTGCAGGGTGTCGGTGTCGGTCAAGGTTCCGTCGAGGTCGAACAGCAGCGCAGTCAGCATGGGATATCCAGATCAGAAAAACACGAGCCAGCGGATGATAACCAAAGCTGACGACAAGGGGGGCTGTTCAGCATGCTCCGAAAGGAGTACAAATGTGCTCCATGGACAATCTTACTCCCAAACGCCGCGCCATTTTCGAGTTCATCCGTGAGCGCATTGCCGATCATGGCCAGCCACCCAGCCTGGCCGATATCGCCACACGCTTCGGTTTTGCTTCGCGCAGCGTAGCCCGCAAGCACATCACCGCCCTTTCCCAGGCTGGCTATATCGATGTCACGCCCAACCAGGCGCGGGGCATTCGCCTGGCCGAACCGTTACGTCGGCCGGAAATTCTCGAAGTCCCGGTGTTGGGCCAGGTAGCAGCTGGCGCCCCCATCGGCCCGGATCTTGATATCCACGAACAGTTGCTGCTCGACCCAAGCCTGTTCCGCCGTACACCCGACTACCTGCTTAAAGTACGTGGCGACTCGATGATCGACGACGGCATCTTCGACGGTGACCTGGTCGGTATCCTTCAGCAGGCCGACGCCCGCGACGGCCAGATAGTGGTTGCGCGCCTGGACGGCGAAGTGACCATCAAGCGCCTGCAACGCCAGGGCAGCAATTATCGGCTGTTGCCACGCAACCCGGCCTATGCGCCCATCGATGTGCAGCCTGAGCAGGAGTTCTTTATCGAAGGCGTGTTCTGCGGCTTGCTGAGGCGCGACTGATGGGCGCGGTGGTCGATCTCGACAGGCTGCTCGACCAGCGCCGTGTATGGCGCGGCCGGCAGGCCCAGGCCCGGCCAATCGGGTTGCAGCCGACCGGGCATGCCAGCCTTGACGAGCGCCTGCCTGAAGGCGGCTGGCCGGCAGCGGCACTTAGCGAACTGTTGTTGGCCAGCCCCGGTTGCGGCGAACTGCAACTGCTGTGGCCAACGCTGGCGCGGCTCAGTGCGCAAGCCAGCCGGCTGGTGCTGGTGGCGCCGCCCTTTATTCCCTATGCCCCTGCGTGGCAAGCGGCAGGCGTGGACCTGCGCTGGCTGGTACAGGTGGATGCCGAGCCTGCCGATGCCCTGTGGGCTGCCGAGCAGTGCCTGCGCTCCGGCAGCTGCGCCGCGGTGCTGTGCTGGCCTGAGCGTGCTGATGACCGAGCCCTGCGGCGTTTGCAGGTAGCTGCGGAAACCGGCCAGGCGCTGGCCTTTGCCTGCCGGCCGCATCAAGCGGCGCACAACCCGTCGCCAGCTGCTTTGCGCATAGCCATCGACACACGTCCGGCGCAGTGGCGTGTGCTGAAAAGCCGGGGCGGCATGCCACCAGCGCTGCCCATCGCCTGTTCAGGGCGGGGCTGATGCACCATGCTCTGGGCCTGCATCCTGCTCCCTCAGCTGGCGCTGGACACAATCCTGCGTGAGCGTGACGACCCCGACACACCCTTGGCGTTATTGGCTGGGCCTACCCAGCGCCGGGTACTGCAAGCTGTCAACCCGGCAGCAGCTGCACTTGGGCTGCGGGCAGGGCAAACCCTGACGGCAGCTCGCGCCCTGGCCGATGGTTTCACTTGTGTCGAAGCCGACCCCGGGCGTATCGAACAGGTGCAGCAATTGCTGGCGGCCTGGGCCTACCGCTTCAGCGCCCAGGTCAGCCTGCATTACCCACGTGCGTTGCTACTGGAGGTGGGCTCCAGCCTGCAACTGTTCGGCCCCTGGCCATTGTTTGAAGCACGCTTGCGCCAGGAGCTTGCAGATCTGGGCCTGCGCCATCGTATCGTCATGGCCAGCAACCCGGTGGCGGCACGCATGCTTGCCAATGGTCATGATGGCCTTGCGGTGGCTGATGCCGAGGCCACCCGAGCAGTACTGTCAGGCATGCCCATTACACGTATCGGCTTGCCGGTCGAGGCCGCCGAAGCCTTCAGCCGCATGGGCTTGCGCCAGCTGAGCCAGGTGCTGGCCTTGCCGCGTGATACGTTGGCCAGGCGCTTTGGCGCCCAGGTACAGCTGCACCTCGATCAGCTAATCGGCCTGCGTAATGCGGGGCTGCACTTCTACCTGCCACCGGATCGCTTCGAGACCCGGCTGGAGCTGAACTTCGACGTCGAGTCGCATCAGGCGCTGCTGTTCCCGCTGCGGCGCATGCTCAACGACCTGGCGGCGTTTCTCGCCGGGCGTGACTGTGGTGTGCAACGCTTCTGCCTGCATCTGGAACATGCCGATGGGCCGGACACGCTGCTCAAGGTAGGCTTGCTGGCAGCCGAACGCGATGCCGGCATGCTGTTCGAACTGGCCCGTGGGCGCCTGGAGCCGCTGCGCATTCCCGCACCCGTTCGCAACCTGCGGCTGGTGGCCGACGACCTGCCACCTTTTGTGCCGCAGCACCAAGCGTTGTTCGACCCACGTGCGCAACAGGCGCAGCCTTGGGAGCAGTTGCGCGAGCGGCTGCGCGCCCGCCTGGGGGACGATGCCGTCAAAGGGCTTACAGCGGCAGCCGATCACCGCCCCGAATGTGCCTGGCAACTGGCTGAGCAGGGTGCTCAAGGCAACCTGCCGGTTGCCCCGGGCAGCCGCCCAGGCTGGCTGCTGCCGGCGCCGCTAGCGCTGGACGATGCCGGCTACCAGGTACACGGCCACGCTGAACGGATTGAATCAGGCTGGTGGGATGGTGGCGACGTACGCCGCGACTACTACCGTATCGAAACCCGTGATGGCCTGCGTGGCTGGGCCTATCGCGACCTGGGCCAGGCCGGCCCTATGTGGCTGCAGGGCTGGTTTGCATGAACACCCCGGGTTATGCCGAGCTGCATTGCTTGTCCAACTTCAGTTTCCAGCGCGGTGCATCGAGTGCCGACGAGCTGTTCCGGCGAGCACGTGACCAGGGTTACCAGGCCTTGGCGATCACTGACGAATGTACCCTGGCCGGAATCGTCCGGGCCTGGCAGGCTGCCAAGGCGCACCAGCTGCGGCTGATCGTAGGCAGTGAGGTTCAACTCCAGGACGGCCCCAAGCTGGTGCTGCTGGTAGAGAACCTGATCGGCTACCAGAACTTGTGTGCGCTGATCACCCGGGCTCGCCGGCGGGCACCTAAGGGCGAGTACCAACTGCTTCGCGATGACCTGCAGCAGCACACTGATGGCCTGCTGGCGATATGGATAGCCGATGACCACAACGATACGGCCACTGGCGAGTGGCTGTGCAGCGTGTTTGGCGAGCACCTGTGGCTGGCCGTGCACCTGCACCGTGGCAGTGACGATGGTTTGCGCCTTCAACGCTTGCGAAGCCTGGCGGCAGAAGTGGGCATTCGCGCCGTGGCCTGTGGCGATGTGCACATGCATGTGCGCGGCCGCCGTGCGTTGCAGGACTGCATGACTGCCATTCGCAAGCATTGCCAGGTGGCAGAGGCCGGTCGCTTTCTGTTTGCCAATGGCGAGCGCCACCTGCGCAGCCAGGCACAATTGGGCGAACTCTATCCCGCCGACCTGCTGGCCGAGACCCTGGCCATTGCCGAGCGCTGCCAGTTTGACTTGAGCGAGCTGAAATACCAGTACCCCCGCGAACTGGTGCCCCAGGGCCATACCCCGGCGAGCTGGTTGCGTGAGCTGTGCGAGCAGGGCTTGCCGTTGCGCTGGCCAGCAGGGGCCAGCGGCAAAGTGCGTGACGTACTGGCCAAGGAGTTGGCGCTGATCGAGGAGCTTGGCTACGAAAGTTATTTCCTGACCGTGCACGACATCGTCGCCTTTGCCCGCAGCCAGCGCATCCTCTGCCAGGGCCGTGGGTCGGCAGCCAACTCGGTGGTGTGTTTCGTGCTGGGTATCACCGAACTGGACCCCATGGAGCACCGCTTGCTGTTCGAACGCTTCCTGTCGCGCGAACGTAACGAGCCACCGGATATCGATGTGGACTTCGAGCACGACCGGCGCGAAGAAGTGATCCAGTACGTGTTCAACCGCTATGGCCGACACCGTGCGGCGCTGACTGCGGTGGTCAATACCTACCATGCCGCGGGTGCCGTGCGGGATGTTGCGCGCGTGCTGGGTTTGCCGGCGGACCAGGTGGATGCCCTGGCCAAATGCTGTGGCCGCTGGAGCGACCGCATTCCCGATGACCAGCGCCTGGCGGAAGCCGGCTTCGAGGCCGGCAGCCCATCGTTGCGGCGGGTGTTGGTGCTGGCTGGCGAACTGATCGGTTTCCCCCGGCATTTGTCGCAGCATCCGGGAGGTTTCGTCATCTCCCAGCAACCACTCGACCAACTGGTGCCGGTGGAAAATGCTGCCATGGCGGAGCGCACGGTGATCCAGTGGGACAAGGACGACCTGGACATGGTCGGCCTGCTCAAGGTCGATGTGCTGGCTCTGGGCATGCTCAGTGCCTTGCGCCGCTGTTTCGACCTGCTGCAACGCCATCGCGGTCAAGCGCTGACCCTGGCCACGATCCCCGGCGAGGACCCGGCCACCTACGCGATGATCAGCCGTGCCGAGACCATGGGCGTGTTCCAGATCGAGTCGCGTGCGCAGATGGCCATGCTGCCCCGGCTGCAACCCAGGACCTTCTATGACCTGGTCATAGAAGTGGCGATTGTCCGCCCTGGGCCGATCCAGGGCGACATGGTGCACCCCTACTTGCGCCGGCGCCTGAAACAGGAGCCCGTGACTTACCCATCACCTCAGCTCAAGGACGTCTTCGAGCGTACCTTGGGTGTACCCCTGTTCCAGGAGCAGGTGATGGAGCTGGCCATGGTCGCGGCCGACTACACGCCGGGCGAGGCCGACCAGCTACGCCGCAGCATGGCCGCCTGGAAGCGCCACGGTGGCCTGGAACCGCACCGCGAACGGTTGGTGCAAGGCATGCTGCGCAATGGTTACGAGCTGGCCTTTGCAGAGCGCATCTTCGAGCAAATCAAAGGCTTTGGCAGCTATGGCTTCCCGGAGTCGCATGCAGCCAGCTTTGCCTTGCTGTGCTATGCCAGCAGCTGGCTGAAGTGCCATGAACCGGCAATCTTCACCTGCGCATTGGTCAATAGCTGGCCGATGGGGTTCTATAGCCCCGATCAGTTGCTACAAGAGGCTCGCCGCCAGGGTATCGAAGTACGGCCGGTGGACGTGTGCCACAGTGACTGGGACTGCACCCTTGAACCCAAGGCGGCAGGGGCGCTGGCCATTCGTATGGGCTTGCGCCTTGTACGCGGCCTGGCCGAAGCCGATGCCATACGCCTGGAGCAGGCGAGGGCGCAGCGGCCCTGGCGCGATGTCGAAGACCTGTGCCTGCGTGCCGGGCTCGACGCCCGCGCCCGCGCCCGGCTGGCTGAAGGTGGGGCGTTGCGCGCCCTGGCCCGCGATCGGCACCAGGCACGTTGGCAGGTAGCGGCGGTGCAGCCGCAGTTACCCCTGTTCGCTGAGGTGCAGGCAGCGCCCGAAGCACCCGTGAATTTGCCTGTACCCACCGTGGCTGAGGACCTGGTGGCCGATTACCAGGCCCTGGGCACCACGCTCGGGCCGCATCCGTTGGCCCTGTTGCGCTCGCGCCTGAGGGCGCTGGGGTGTCGCAGTTCGCTGGAGCTGCAGGGTGTCGAGCATGGCGACAACATTGCCGTGGCTGGCCTTGTGGTAGGGCGCCAACGGCCACAGACTGCCAGCGGCGTGACCTTCGTGACCCTGGAAGATGAGCACGGAATGGTCAACGTGGTGGTGTGGCGGGACTTGGCCGAACGGCAGCGGCGGGCGCTGGTAGGGTCGCAGTTGCTCAAGGTCAGCGGGCGACTGGAGCAGGAGCAGGGGGTAAGGCACTTGATTGCGCGGCGGCTGGAAGATGTGAGCCCATTGTTGCAGGGGCTGGATGTACGCAGCCGGGACTTCCATTAATCCTCCGGGCCTTGCGCGGATCGCTCTGGGAGCAACTGTCTTGTTTAAAATATTAAAGCTCGCGCAATCTCTGTGGGAGCGGGCGAGTCGAGGCGTCGAACCGCCGCGAACACCGACAAAGCCGGTGCCATCCACTGCGTTGCCTGTTTCGCGGGCGCGCCCGCTCCCACAGGAACTGTGCTGGCTTCGAGTTAGCACTATGCCTGTGGGAGCGGCTTTAGCCGCGAACACCGGCGCAGCCGGTGCCATGCAACACTTAGATTCTTCGCGGGTAGTTTACCGCTTGCTGGTCACACCATCGCCAGCCGCTGCTTGCGCGTAGGCGCCGGGAACGCCAGGTCTATCGCCCGCAGGTCTTCACGGGTCAAGGTTAGCGAGCCCGCAGCCGCATTCAGCCGCACATGCTCAGGCTCCACCGCCTTGGGAATGGCGATCACGCCCTCAGTACGGGTTACCCAGGCCAGGCTGACCTGGGCCGGCGTGGCGCCATGGCGCTCGGCGATTTCTGCCAGCGTCGGGTGCTGCAACAGGCGCCCAGCCTGGGCCAGCGGGCAGTAAGCCATGGTCGGCAGGCCGCGCTTTTCGCTCCACGGCAGCAGGTCGAACTCGATGCCGCGCTGGGCCGGGTTGTACAACACCTGATTGGTGGCACAGTCAGGGTTGTGCAGCTCACGCAGGTCGTCGACGTCGAAGTTGGACACGCCCCAGCGTTTGATCTTGCCTTGCTCGCGCAAACGCTCGAAGGCTTCGACGGTTTCCTCCAGCGGGTGCTGGCCACGCCAATGCAGCAGGTACAGGTCGATGCAGTCGGTAGCCAGGCGCGTGAGGCTGCGCTCGCAGGCGGCTGCCATGCTGCGCGCACTGGCATTGTGCGGGTAGACCTTGCTAACCAGAAAAACCTGGTCGCGGCGCCCGGCAATGGCCTGGCCAACGACCGCTTCCGCGCCGCCTTCGGCATACATTTCGGCAGTGTCAATCAGGCTCAGGCCCAGCTCGATACCCTGCTGCAGGGCCGCCACTTCGGCAGCCTTGCGGCCTGGGTCTTCACCCATGTACCAGGTACCTTGGCCGATGGCCGGAACACTCGAGCCTGCCAGTTTCACGTAACGCATGTCACCTCCGGGGTGCGGGTGTTGGAAAGCAGAACCTCAAGCAGCGCCTGCGCTGCGGTGGAAAGCTTGTGTTCGCTGAGGGCAATCACGCCGATACGCCGCTCGACCGTGGGCTCCACCAAGGTCACGCAACGGGCACCCAACTCCTGCATCTGGCTGATGCACAGCGCCGGTACGGCACTCACCCCCAGGCCGCTGGCAACCATGCGGCCAATCGTTGCCAGCTGGTGGCTCTCGAAGGCCACGGTCAGTTTGCCGTGTTGGGCAGCCACATTCTGCTCCATCAGCAGGCGTACCGCCGAAGGGCGTTGCAGGGCTACGAAGTCTTCGGCCATCAACTGTGCCCAGCTGACCTGGGGCAGCAGTGCCAAGGGCGAATCTGCGGGGACCACCGCAACGAAACGGTCCATGTACAAAGGGTGAAAGTGCAGCCCGTCGATGTTGTCCGGTTCGAAGCCGATGCCCAGTTCGACGCGACGATGGCGCACCAGTTCCAGCACTTGTTCGTTGATCACGTCATGCACGGTGACGTTGACCTTGGGGTAACGTCGGCGGAATACCTTGAGCGAGTGGGGCAGCAAATTGCCGGCGAAAGCCGGCATGGCCGCCACCGCCACCCGGCCCAGTTGCAGAGTGAAGCGCTGGCGCAGCATTTCTTCGGTATCGTCCCAATCGGCCAGCAGGCGCCGCGCCAGCGGCAACAGTACCTCGCCTTCGGCGGTCAGGCTGACGCTACGTGTGGTGCGGCTGAGCAGGGCGCCGCCCAGGTTTTCTTCCAGGGCCTTGATGGTCAGGCTCAGCGCCGGTTGCGAGACATGCAGGTGTTCACCGGCCTGGGCGAAGCTCTGGTACTTGGCCACGGCGACAAAGGCGCGCAGTTGCTTGACGTTCATGACAGGCCTATTGTTTGTTTTGTAAAAGTTATCAATCGATGACGAAAACAAAATTAACAAATCAGTCGCTTGCGGTGAAGATGTCTGCACACGCTCACCGACAGCCTCGTCGGTTCAACAACTACAAAAGGCGGATCAGCATGGCCGGACTGGACAAGCGCGTTGCAACCTATGAACAGGCCCTTGAAGGCCTGACCGACAACATGACAGTACTGGCCGGTGGTTTCGGCCTGTGCGGCATCCCGGAAAACCTCATCAGCGAAATCAAGCGGCTTGGCGTCAAGGGCCTGACCGTGGTCTCCAACAACTGCGGCGTCGACGGCTTTGGCCTGGGCGTGCTGTTGGAAGACCGGCAGATCCGCAAGATGGTCGCCTCCTATGTGGGCGAAAACGCCGAGTTCGAACGCCAGTTGCTCAGCGGCGAACTAGAGGTTGAACTGACCCCGCAGGGCACCCTGGCCGAGAAGATGCGCGCTGGCGGCGCCGGTATCCCGGCGTTCTTCACCGCCACCGGTTACGGTACCCCGGTAGCCGAGGGCAAGGAGGTGCGCGAGTTCAACGGGCGCAAGTACATCCTCGAAGAATCCATCACCGGTGACTTCGCCATCGTCAAGGGCTGGAAAGCCGACCACTACGGCAACGTGGTCTACCGCAACACCGCGCAAAACTTCAACCCGCTGGCAGCCACCGCCGGCAAGATCACCGTGGTCGAAGTGGAAGAGATCGTCGAGCCTGGCGTGCTGTTGCCCAGCGAGATCCACACCCCGGGCATCTACGTGGACCGCGTCATCGTCGGCACCTTCGAAAAACGTATCGAAAAGCGCACCGTCAAGGCCTGAGCGCCCTCCACCAGAACAACAAAGAGATCCTGACCATGGCACTGACCCGCGAACAGATGGCACAACGCGTTGCCCGTGAACTGAAGGACGGCTACTACGTCAACCTGGGCATCGGCATTCCAACCCTGGTGGCCAACTACGTACCCGCCGACATGGATGTAATGCTGCAGTCGGAAAACGGCCTGCTTGGCATGGGCGAATTCCCCACCGAAAGCACCCTCGATGCCGACATGATCAACGCCGGCAAGCAAACTGTCACCGCCCGCCGCGGCGCCTCGATCTTCGATTCTGCGCAATCGTTCGCGATGATCCGTGGTGGCCACGTCGACCTGACCGTACTGGGGGCTTTCGAGGTAGACGTGCAGGGCAACATTGCCTCGTGGATGATCCCCGGCAAGCTGGTCAAGGGGATGGGCGGTGCCATGGACCTGGTGGCTGGCGCCGAGAACATCATCGTCACCATGACCCACGCCTCCAAGGACGGTGAGTCCAAGCTGCTGGCGCAGTGCAGCCTGCCCCTGACAGGCGCCGGCTGCATCCGCAAGGTGCTGACCGACCTGGCCTACCTGGAAATCGAAGACGGCGCCTTCATCCTGCGCGAGACCGCACCCGGGGTGAGCGTTGAGGAAATCATCGCGAAAACCGCCGGCAAGCTGATCGTGGCGGATGATGTGAAGGAAATGACCTTCTAAAGGCATTACACGGTCCTACCCTGTGGGAGCGGGCATGCCCGCGAATGCTGCGGTGAGTTTACCGACGCATTCGCGGGCACGCCCGCTCCCACAGGGTTTTTGCGTTGTCTGATAGTACTGTTTCACCTCATAAAACCAATAAAAGGAATGCCACTGTGGCCGCTGAAATTCAAGACAGCCGCTCCGCCCGCTTTGCCTTGCGCTGTTCCAACTGGGCCGAACGCTGGTTCCCCGATTCCTGGGTCTTTGCCGCCCTGGCCGTACTGCTGGTGTGTATCGGTGCCCTGGCCATGGGGGCCAAACCGACCGACACCGCCAAGGCCTTTGGCGATGGCTTCTGGAGCCTTATCCCGTTCACCATGCAAATGGCCTTCGTGGTCATCGGCGGTTATGTGGTGGCCAGCTCGCCACCCGCGGCACGGTTGATCGACCGCCTGGCACGCATCCCCGCCAATGGCCGTTCAGCGGTGTGCTGGGTGGCGCTGATCTCGATGCTGGCGTCGCTGCTCAACTGGGGCCTGTCGCTGGTGTTCGGCGGCCTGCTGGTACGCGCCCTGGCCCGGCGCACCGACTTGAAGATGGACTACCGCGCAGCGGGTGCTGCAGCTTACCTGGGCCTGGGCGCCGTGTGGGCATTGGGCCTGTCGTCATCTGCAGCGCAACTGCAAGCCAACCCGGCCAGCCTGCCACCCTCGATTCTGTCGATTACCGGCGTCATTCCATTTACCGAAACCATCTTTCTCTGGCAGTCGGGTGTGATGCTGGGGGCGCTTGTGGTGGTTTCGCTGGTGATCGCCTACGCCACGGCCCCAGGCCCGAACAGTGCACGTAGCGCCGAAGACTGTGGTGTAGACCCCAGCTTCACCGCGCCACCCACACCACAGCGCACCCGCCCGGGGGAGTGGCTGGAACACAGCCCCATTCTGATCCTGATGCTGGTGGCCCTTGCCGCTGGCTGGCTGTACCAGGAGTTCGCCACCAAACCGGCGATTACCGCCATCTCTGGCCTGAACACCTACAACCTGCTGTTCATCATGCTCGGTGCCTTGCTGCACTGGCGGCCGCGCAGTTTTCTTGACGCCGTCGCCCGTGCGGTGCCAACCACCACCGGGGTGTTGATCCAGTTCCCGCTGTATGGCTCGATCGCGGCCATCCTCACCCAGGTAAAGGGTGTGGACGAGCAGACCCTGGCCCATCACATATCGCTGTTCTTCACCCAGATCGCCACGCATGACACCTATGCCGTGCTGATGGGCGTGTATTCGGCAGTGCTGGGCTTCTTCATTCCTTCGGGTGGCGGCAAGTGGATCATCGAGGCGCCCTATGTGATGCTGGTGGCCAATGACCTGCAGTATCACCTGGGCTGGGCGGTGCAGATCTACAACGCGGCCGAGGCCTTGCCGAACCTGATCAACCCGTTCTACATGCTGCCGCTGCTGGGGGTGTTGGGGCTGAAGGCACGTGACCTGATCGGCTTTTCGTTCGTACAGTTGCTGGTGCATGTGCCGCTGGTTCTAGTGTTGCTGTGGGCATTGGGTACAACGTTGCAATACGTGCCTCCGGTAATGCCGTAGCCCAAGGTGGGCCTACAGGCTTGGCGGCAGCCGTCAGATGCGTATCATGGCTGCCTCAGCCTGGGAACCCGCTTCACATGTCTATCCGATTGAAACTGCTGCGAAAGAAACTGGGGATGACCCTGGAAGTGCTGGCCGACAAGACCGGCATGACCAAAAGCTACCTGTCCAAGGTGGAGCGCGGCCTCAATACCCCCTCGATCGCCGCAGCGTTGAAACTGGCGCGGGCGTTGAACGTGAATGTTGAAGAGCTGTTCGCTGAAGAACAGGTTGGCCAGAGCCGCTACAGCCTGGTACGCCATGGCGAACGCCAGGCCTTGGTGGGTGATGGGCAAGGGCCGGGCTACGCGGCCCTCACCAGCCAGATCGGCCAGCGCAGCCTGTTGCCGTTCCTGATCCAGCCGCCGTCCGAGTTCAGCGACCCCACCTTCAAGGAGCACCAGGGCGAGGAGTTCCTGTTCGTGCATGCCGGCCAGGTGGAAGTGGACTTCATGAGCGAACGGGTATTGCTGGAGCAGGGCGATGCCTTGCATTTCAACGCCCAGACACCGCACCGCCTCCGCTCGGTGGGTGCCCAGCCGGCGCAATTGCTGGTCGTGGTTCACCACGCAGACGAATGAAAAGAGCGGGGGTCGAACACGGCCCCCTCCGTTCTCAGCCCTGAAACGCAGCCTTCATCAACTCGCACGCCCTTGCATATTCTGCATGTCGATATTTTGACGAATCTGCCCATCGCCCATTGAATTTTATTATGGTGTCGGATCATTGACGTAGTGTCATTGTGCCCATAAGCTCAAGTCAACAGCGAAACAACTCCCGCCGTAACACGCAAATAACTAATTGATTATCCTGAATTTTTGGAGGGGCGTATGCGCACGACTCTGATTATCAAATCGATGTTTTTGCTCGTGCTGCTGAGTGGTGCTGCTCGCGCCGCAGATTCGTATGTAAATCAGAACAGTATCATTCCTGTTTCAACCGCAGGCTGGTTGATGGCATTCGCCGTTGTTGGCTTTGTGCTGGTGGCCAATAGAAGAAAGATCTGAAACTGACCGGCCCATCCGGTAAGTGGATATTGGTTGTCGCAAGCCCGGGGGCCGGCTTGTGAATTTCCCAACCGTTGCTATATTCCCATTAGCCCAAGAAGGCCCAGGATTGCAGGGCGTTGCACCCCAGGTTACAGCGTCAAGGCAAGGGCCTCCAGGGAGGTCGAGGCCATCGCGGCGGGCATAAGCCGCGAAGCGGAGCGAGAGTTGGTGTGCTGTTCTCATTCAGTGCTCTTTGTCGGGCCATTTGGCCGGAGGGACCCTCATGAAGCGTTCATTGATTGCTGCATTCTGCATGCTGACAGTGTGGTCCGGTGTGGGCAACGCTGACCAGAGCAGTGCGCCCTACCTGCTCAGCCCCGGTGATGTCGTCATGGTTTCGGTGTGGCAGGAAGAGAGCCTGCGTCAAGAAGCCACCGTACTCCCCGATGGCAGTATCACCTTCCCTTTGGTCGGGCCCATCAATGTTGCCGGGCTGGATGTAACGGCAGTTGAACAACAGGTGGCTACCAAACTCAACAAATACCTCCCCGACCCGAACGTCAGCGTTGTCGTCAAGAGCATCGCTGGCAACCTGGTCTATGTCCAAGGCAAAGTGATCAAGCCGGGTGCCGTGCAAATGGCAGGCCCTACGGCGGTGCTTCAGGCCCTGAGCATGTCGGGCGGCCTGGACAAGTTTGCTGACGAAAGCGAAATCAAGGTGGTCCGCGGCACGGGCGCTTCACAAAAGATCTTGCCCGTGCGATATAAGGACCTGGTGTCTGGACGGGACATGTCCACCAACATCCAACTTCAGGCTGGCGATACGCTGGTCGTTCCTTGATCTTGCCTTTAATAAGAACATTTAATGCCACTTCTTAAAACAACACGCATTGCAACGGCAATCCTGGTATTGCCGTTCACGGACGCGGTCCTGGCGGCAAATTGGCAGTCTACGGTGGTGGTACCGACATCCGTCGAATACGACAGCAACCCCTTGTTGCTGACCTCGGGGGAAAAGGGCGTAACGCGCACGATCATTGCGCCGGACTACACCTTGATCGGAACCTTCGACCGTGACGAATTGAGGTTGGGGCTAGGCATGCATGTGTTGCGCTCATCCGACACGGACGTGGTCGACAACCGCGAAGACCCTGACCTGAGCCTGGGCTGGCAACGCACGACCGAGCGTGGGCGTTTCGGCCTGGTGGCACGCTACAACGAAAGCTCGACCCTGTCGGGGACGGTGCTGGACACTGGCGTCATCACCACCGACGGTACGCAAAAGCTGTATACCCTGACTGGCAACTGGAGCCAGGCGGTCACCGAACGCAGCACCTTGAGCAACGAAACCACTTACAACCGTGCCCGTTATGACATCAGTTCGCTGACGGGCTACGACGAGTTGGCGAACGTGTTTACCTGGACCTACGCCTGGAGCGAGCGGGCTGATCTGTACACGCGTTTCGGCGCCCGGCGCTACGAGCCCGAGCAAGACCTTACTGCCACGGCTTCCAACAGCTACACCCCGGCGGTGGGGATCAAGTACCAGCTTTCCGAGCGCCTGAGTGCCGACGCGCATGTAGGCGTCAACAAAGTGTCTGGCGATGAAGGTGGCCGGCGCGGGGAGGGCGGTGTTTCGTTGCTGTACACCGGCGTGCGCGCGGACGCCAGTTTTACCGCCGAACGCAGCACGGTGGCCAGCGCCGAAGGTGGCTTTGCCGAGCTGGACCAGGTACGCGGCGTTTGGAGCTACGCGGTCAGCGAGCTGAACCGGGTAGGTGCGGACGCGGCCTGGCAAGACAGCAAGGGCCAGAGCCCCAACACGTTGCAGACTTACAGCGTTTGGGCCAGCCGCCAGTTCTCGCCGTACTGGGACCTGCGCCTGTCGCTGATGTACAAGGAACGGCAGCAGGACCATGTAGCGGATGCAACCGCTACGATCGTTGGTTTGACGTTGACGTACAGGTACCCCGACATCTGAACTTCAGGCAGGTGGCCCCATGAAGTCTGACTACGAACTCTCCATCAGAGATTACATCGCCATTATCAAGGACAGGGCCCTGGTGTTAGGGGTGAGTGTCGCAGTCATTCTTGCCGCGACCGTGGCTGTCGCGTTGATGGTGCCGCCGATCTACCAGTCGACCGGCACCATCCTGGTGGAGTCACAGCAGATTTCCCCCGAGCTGGTGTCGACCAACAACACCAGCTTTGCCGATGAGCGCATCGAGGTGATTCGCCAGCGGGTGATGACCCGCGAAAACCTGCTGCGCATCATTGGCAAGTACGACCTGTTTGCCGACAAGCGCCTGAGCGAAAGCGACAAGATCGACCAGATGCGCAACGCCATCGTGGTCGAAACGCTTACCACCTTCGTGCGCGGTCGCGGTGAAGCGACCGTGGCATTCAATGTGTCTTTCGAGCACAAGCAGGCGCAGGTGGCCAAGGAAGTGGCTGACGAACTGGTAACGTTGTTCCTCAACGAAAACCTCAAGCAGCGTACCGAACGCGCCAACGAAACCACCGAGTTCCTCACCCAGGAGGCCAACAAACTGGGGGCGGAGCTTGCCAGCCTGGAGAACCAGCTGGCCGACTTCAAGCAGGCTCATGCCAATGCCTTGCCCGAGCACCAGACCCTGCGCATGAACATGTTGTCGCGCTCGGAGCTGGAGTTCCGCGAAGTCGACCGTGATTACAAGGCTGCCCAGGAAGAGCTGCGCTACCTGGAGCTGGAGCTGTCTGCGGCCAATGCCGGGCTGGCCACCAAGGTCACTGATGGCACCCGCCAGGCGACTGCCGATCAACCCGAGGACTTGCCCAGCCTGAAGGCCGAATACGCCCGCTTGCTGACCCGCTACAAGGACGCCCACCCGGATGTGGTGGCGATAAAGCGCAAGATCCAGGCCCTGGAAGCCACGGGTAGTCGCACAACGGCGGCCTCCTCGGTGAGCCTCGACGTCGCTCGCGTTCGCGCCAAGATGAGCGCTGCCCAGGAACGCATCACTTCACTGGCCGATCAGAAGCGCGAACTGACCAAGAAGATGGAAGGCTACGAGGCCGAGATCCTGGAGGCACCTCAGGTCGAGCGTGGCCTGGTGACCTTGATGCGTGACCACGACAACGCGCGCAAGAAGTACGAAGAAATCCGCGCCAAGGAAATGGGCGCCAAGATTACCGAAAGCCTGGAGCAGGAAAACAAGGCCGAGCGCTTTGTTCTGCTGGAGCCACCACTGCTGGCTGAAAAACCGATCAAGCCCAACCGCAAGAAAATTGCCGCCCTGGGGCTGGTGTTGGCACCGGCGGGTGGCGGTGCGTTGGTGATGCTGCTGGAAATGCTCAACCAGCGTGTCCGCGGCGTCGGCGCCCTGGAAAACCTGCTGGGCAAACGGGTGCTGGTGGCAGTGCCCTATATCGATACGCGGGCCGACGTCGCCCGGCGCAAGCGCTGGCGTAACTGGCTGATCCTGGCGGCACTGGCGTTGGCGGCTATCATGGTAGTGCTGGTGCACGTGTTCTACATGCCACTGGATGTGCTGTTGTTCAAAGTCATATCTCGGTTTGCATAGGGAAAGCAGTGATGGACAGGATCAAGCCGGCTGTTGGCAACAATCTTCATCAGGTTACCCCTGGTACCCCCCAGACATTATCACCCCCACCAGGTACGGCGCTGGCGGAAGTGCCAGGCCAGTTCGACTACGTAACCACCAAGGTGGTGCCGCTGCGCCCGGACCACCTGGAGCGCCATCGCATTGTGGCGTTCAACAAGAATTCCAACATGAACGGGCCGATCGACCTGCTACGCACGCAAGTGCTCAGGATGATGGACGAGAACGGCTGGCGTACCCTCGCCATCACCTCGCCAACCCCTGAAGCGGGCAAGACAGTGCTGGCGATCAACCTGGCCATGAGTATCGCCCACCACACCACCAAGACCGCGTTGCTGGTGGATTTCGACCTGCGCCGGCCCAAGGTAGGCAGTTGCCTGGGCCTGCCCATGGAGCAGGCACTGAACGAGTTCCTGACGGACAAGGCAGAGCTGCAGGACTGCCTGGTGAACCCGACCCTGCCACGCTTTGTGGTGCTACCGACGCGGGTGCCGGTGCCGTTGTCGACCGAGATGCTGTCTTCGCCCAAGGTAAACACCCTGATCGACGAGTTGCGCAATCGCTATGAGTCGCGCATCTGCATTTTCGATTTGCCGCCGTTGCTGAGCTCTGACGATGCGATCACCGTGATACCCAAGTTCGATTGTGTATTGCTGGTGGTGGCCAACGGGATGAACAACAAGAAGGAAATCGAGGATTGCCTGCATTACCTGGCAACGGTGAACCTGGTGGGGACGGTGTTGAACAAGGCGGACGAGCAGCCACGCACCTACTATTGAACCAGGAGCAGCACAAGGCTGCTCTCACAGAACTGCGCATCACTTACTGAATTAGCAGGGACCCCTGTGGGAGCGGGCTCGTCGAGGCGTCGAACCGCCGCGAACACCGGCGCAGCCGGTGCCATGCACCGCGTTGGATTCTTCGCGGGCACGCCCGCTCCCACAGGGAATGCGCTGCGCCCGGCAAGTTCTCTGCGCGACAGTGCAGCCCAAAGGGCTGGGCAATCTTCCACAAGAACAGCCGCAGGTAAACCCGCCACAGGGGTACGCGGTACGCTCAGAACTGCGCTTCACTCACTGATTTAGCAGGGGACCCTGTGGGAGCGGGCATGCCCGCGAACACCGGCGCAGCCGGTGCCATGCACCGCGTTGGATTCTTCGCGGGCACGCCCGCTCCCACAGGGAATGCGGTGCGCCCGGCAAGTTCTCTGCGCGACAGTGCAGCCCAATGGGCTGGGCAATCTTCCACAAGAACAGCCGCAGGTAAACCCGCCACAGGGATACGCGGTACGCTCAGAACTGCGCTTCACTCACTGATTTAGCAGGGGACCCTGTGGGAGCGGGCATGCCCGCGAACACCGGCGCAGCCGGTGCCAT
>NZ_JBIVXJ010000004.1:0-20262 GCF_044769185.1 Pseudomonas sp. NPDC090592 | reverse complement strand
CTTCGCGGGCACGCCCGCTCCCACAGGGAATGCGGTGCGCCCGGCAAGTTCTCTGCGCGACAGTGCAGCCCAATGGGCTGGGCAATCTTCCACAAGAGCTGCCGCATGTAAGCCCGCCACAGGTACGCGGTGCGCTCAGCGACTCCAGGGGTACTGCAACTCCCACTGCCACGCATGCCGCACAATCTGCTCCAGCGAAACAAACTCCGGCCGCCAGCCCAGTACGCTCAATGCCTTGCTGGCATCCGCCACCAGCCGGGGCGGGTCACCGGCGCGACGTGGCGCATCGAGTACGCGGATTTCCCGGCCAGTTACGGCACGCGCAGTATCGATCACCTGCTGCACTGAAAACCCATGGCCATTACCCAGGTTGAACGCCGTACGCTCACCGCCCGCCAGCAGATAATCCACCGCCAGCGCATGCGCCGCCGCCAGGTCGGCCACATGCACGTAATCACGAATACAGGTGCCATCCGGCGTGTCGTAGTCCCGGCCGAACACTGTCACCGCCTCGCGACGCCCTGAGGCAGCCTGCAGGATCAACGGGATCAGGTGGGTTTCCGGCTCGTGGCGCTCGCCCAGTTGGCCTTCCGGGTCGGCGCCTGCCGCATTGAAATAGCGCAGGCAAACCGATTTCAAGCCATAGGCGCGGTCGAAGTCCTCAAGGATCTGCTCGACCATCCATTTGCTCAGCCCATACGGGTTGATTGGCCCCTTGGCATGCGCTTCATCGATGGGTACATAAAGCGGGTTACCGTAAACGGCCGCACTGGAAGAAAACACCAGATGCCTGATGCCTGCATTCACCATGGCCTGCAGCAGGCTGAGGGTGGCGGCGACATTGTTCTGGTAGTACTTGCCAGGCGCGCTGACTGACTCACCTACCTGGATGAACGAGGCAAAATGGAACACGGCATCGAAGCGGCACACGCCAAACAACACATCCAGTGCGGCCTCGTCGGCGATGTCCAGCCTGGCCCATTGAACGCCAGGTGCAGGTTCAACCAGGTCGGCCACCACCACCTCGTGGCCTGCAGCGAGCAAGTGCTTGACCATGTGCGAGCCGATGTAGCCGGCGCCACCGACAACCAGGAACTTCATCCGCACCTCCTGTGACCTGCTGTTTTACAGACGCAGTGAACCGTCCCTGAAAAGTACAGGTGAGTTGGCCAGCTACAGGTGACTTGAGCGTAGATGGCCAGATGCCCTATTTCAAGAACAGCCAGTTGGACATGTAGTTGCTGTCGAACGTAATGACGTACTGCCCGTCTTTGTACGTTGCCGGCAGCGGCTTGAGTTGTGCCTGTGCATCCCGGGCGAACAGTTTCAGCCCCGCGGGCGCCTTGACGGTGAGGCTGCCTTCGAGCGGTTCGACGTTGAACGGTGTCTTGTCATCGGCTTTGGGCAAGGCGCGGGTGCCCAGCGACAGCAGCAGCTGCCGTGACTGGCCCAGCGGTTTACCGTCCAGGCTTTGGACTGCAACGCTGGCGTAAGGC
The DNA here is from genome assembly GCF_044769185.1 of Pseudomonas sp. NPDC090592. NCBI lineage: Bacteria > Pseudomonadati > Pseudomonadota > Gammaproteobacteria > Pseudomonadales > Pseudomonadaceae > Pseudomonas > Pseudomonas sp. NPDC090592. The sequence continues at coordinate 18,766 of NZ_JBIVXJ010000004.1, read as the reverse complement.
GTTTTTGTCTGCACCTGGATGGCGCCAAGGGTGATCACACGGCCTCCCAGCCAGCCCGTGGCAGCCTGGGTCAGCGCTGTGTCGATGGTGTAGATGCCTTGTTGCCAGTTGCGCTTGAGTTCGCCGGTGTCGGTCACCGATTCGGTAGCATCAGCGGCCAGCAATGATTGCCCCGGGTCTTGGAGCACTTGTGCGCCTGTGGGAATGGCGGCCGGTTTCAGCCACGGCAATTCCGGGGTTTGCGGCAGGGCGATCTGCAGCTGGCCCTTCTCCATGGCGGTGCGCAACAAAACCGAATTTCCCGGGGTTATCTCCTGGTTGTACAGGGTGGCGGGTGTCGGTGCGAACACGTAATGGGTGGTGGCAGGCTTCACATCGGCACGCCGGTAGAGCAGGGCGGCTGCCGGCAAGGTGGCGATCATCGCCGGGTCGTTGTAGGCGTGCCAGTTATCCGCCGTGCGCCAGCCCGGGTTGAAGCCTTGCTGGCTGTAGGCATATTGCATCAGCGCGTCCCAGCCCTGGTGGCTGGCAGTACCGGCCACGTACAGCGGCAGCGAATGGCGGTCGGGCAGCGGGAACGGCTCGGCGTTCCATTCGGTGACGGTGAGCGGTTTGCCGACCACCTGGGCAGCGGCGATCCAGTCGATCATGCCGTCGCTGGTCAGCGGGTTCTTTTCCAGCTGGCCAATGGCGCCGTAGCTGTGGGCATCGACGACATCGCCTACGGTCAGCGCGGGCAGTGCACTCAGGCCATTGCCACCCCACGTACTGGTGGTGGCGATCGGTACTTTCACGCCCAGGCCGTGCAGGTGGGCGATCATGTCGGCGTTGAAGCGCTGCTCCAGTTCGTTGAGCCACAGCTTCGAGGGGCCGTGCTCCCAGGCGCGCCAGGTCTGGTCGACGGGCAGGTTGTATTGCCTGGCGAACGCTTTGGCCGCTGCCATGTAGCGTTCGCTGTGGCGTGGCACATCCTTGTTCGGCATCAAGGCATTGCCGTAGTGCTGGGTGAGGTCGTTTTCGTTGGTGATCAGCACCGCGGCGATGGCCGGGTCGTCCTTGTAGGCAAGGCCCGTGTATTCGTTCACATGGGTCAGGTATTGCTCGGCAAAGCGTTTCATCGCCCGTTGAATGCTGGTGTTCACATAGGCGTAGCCCTTCAAGTCGACGCGCTCATCTTTTTTCGGCAGTTCATCGAAATCATCAATCTTGTCGTTGGCAGTGAGTGCGCGTTGCACGTGCATGTCCAGCCAGATATAGATGCCTTCGTCCTTGAGCGCCTTGATCCACAGGTCGAGCTTGCGTAGCGACTCGGCGCTGAGCTGCTGGGTATCGCGCACCAGGGTGCCATCGCCAAACACGTTCGGGCTGACCCAGGGCGAATCGTGGTGGTGCAGGCGCACCAGGTTGAAGCCCAGCGCCGACAGGCGCTTGGCCTGTTGGCGGATTTCCTCATCGGGGCTCTTGAACAGCGCATAGGCAGACAGGTTGGTGCCCCAGAAACGCACCGGCGTGTTGTCTTCGAACATCAGTTGTTCGCCCACTGCCTTGACGAAGCCGCGCTTGCCGGCCGGTTTTTCCGCCGCGTTGAGGAACGACAGGTCCACTGGCGAGGTGCGCCAGTCAAGTTGATCGTCGGGCCAGCTGGCGGGGTCAGCCAGGCCAAAGCGCTCGGTAGGGGTGGGGCCCAGGTCGATGTCGCCGGTAATGTTCAGCACCGCCTTGATCTGCTGCCGGCCAGCGCTGATCGGGTCTTGGTAGAAAAAAGCGCGCAGCTCGGATGGGTTGCCGCGCTCGAAGTACACCTTGGCCAGTGGTGGGTCGAAGCGCATTTCTATGCGTCTGCCCTGGTCAGGCTTGCCCCATGACCAGCCACGGTTGTCGGGCAGCAAGATCGGGGCGCCCATCTCTCCGGCGATTTGCACCGGGTCGAACTGGAACACCATGCCGCCACCCATTACGCCGCTCTGGCGGCTATGCGCGTCAAGGTCGAAGGCCCAGCTCAGGGTTTGCGGCTGTTGCTTGCGAATGTCTGCCGTAAGGTCGAAATCCAGCTCCTTGTTCTTGCCCTGCAAGGTGTAGTGGTAGGGGCCGTTGACCTTGAAGTCCGTGTAGAAGCCGGTCCAGCTCCAGTTGGCCGCCCAGAAGTCGAACTTGGCCTTCATCACCGGCCCGCCGCCGCGGGTCACCGTGGGCAAGCCATTCTGTTCCTCGACGCTGACCTGCCAGTCCGATGACCAGCCGGCCAAGGGCAGCACCGCCAGGCCAGCCATGACCGAAACCCGTACAAAGGCAAACACATTCATGGGCATTACCTGGGTTGAAGGCCGGGGTCGGCCAGCTCGGGTGCCGGGCTGTTGTGAAAACGGCGGACCATCTGGATGTAGGCCACGCCCAGCCCGCCGATTGACCAGTACACCACCGGGATGAAGGTGATGCTGCTGACGGTGAAGATGATGACCAGAATGCCGATCAATGTTGCCAGCAACACCCGCCCCAGCTGCCTTCGCTCGTCATCCTTGTCGGCAAAGCTGCGCATGGCCTTGCGGATGCCCCACAGCACCACGGCGAAGAACGCCACGAACAGGCCAAGCCCGACCAGGCCGACCCGCAGTGCCAGGTTGATGTAGGTGTTGACGATGTCGATGATGCCTTCGCCCTGGATCATCGACTGCATTTCCGGGGTGTTGCGGAAGTCGAACGAGCCAAACAGCGGGTTGCGCTGGATGACGATCCACGAGTTGTCCATCAGCCGCTCGCGGTAGGTGATGTTTTCTTTTTCCAGGTTGCCAATGAACGGCAACAGGTCCAGCACCTTTTCGCCGCCGGGTACGATGGTCAGCAAGGGCAGGGCGAGCATGCCGGCAGCTGCCAGCAGCGTCAGGCGCCTGACGGCCCCTTTGCCCAAGGCGATGAATACCACCACGATCACCACCACGCCTATCCACGGGCCGCGAGACAACGGCGCGAACAACCCGGCGGCCAGCAACAGGGCGCCCATCGCCCGGTGCAAGGGGCGCTGCACATAACCCTGGACGAACAGGAACAGGCCGATGGCCACGCTCATCACATACCCCAAGGCAATGGCTTGCCCGGTAGTGGCGCTGGCACGCAGCGCGCCACCCCGGCTCAGGTAACCGGACATGCTCCAGGGCACGCCCATGGCATCCACCAGGGCGCTGTACAGCAGCCAGTGGCGCACGTACTCGGCCACGGCGATCAGTGCCAGCACGAAAGAGGCAAGCACGAAGGCCAGCAACGCATCCTTGAAGTCGCTGACCTGGCGCAGCCCACGGCTGGCAACGTAGTACGGCAGGAACACATCGACAAACAGGTACAGCGCCTGGCGCAGGGTATCTGTAAGGGTGGTTTCGCGCAGGTACAGCACGCTCATCAGCAGCAAGCCGGCCGCCAGCAATTTGTCGGGCCAGGTGCGCCCGAAGCGCAGGGTGTCGCCTTGCCGGCGCAGCTCCAGCGCTGCCGGCAACAGCACACACAGGGTCAGCAGGCGGATGTGGTTGAGGTCGACCAGGTAGTTGACCACGCCGAACCCGGGCACCTGCACCGAGGCCGGCGGAATCAGGAACAGCAGCATGTAGAACAGCGCCATGGGGTTGTGTTCGCGGCGCGCGGCAATCAACAGGATCACGGCACCCGCGCCCAGGTACAGCCAGAAGCTGTGCGAGACGAAGGCCAGCACGGTAAGCAGGAACCACAAGTTGCGCCGGCGCTTGAAGTCACCGAGCGGTATCAGGTCGGTGGCAGGGCGCCGCGCCAGCAGGAAGACCACGCTCGCCAAAAACAGAATGACGATCAACGCACGAAAATGTTCAGGCATCGGCTATGTACACCTTTCCCTCGGTGGGCAACGGCTAGCATCGTGGCTAATTGAAACTATAGTGACTTTTAGCCAATCAGTCAGAGATTGAAGTCATGCCGTCGATTGATGTGTCAGCTGCCGCAAGCTTGCGCAAGCGAGCCATGAGAGCCGGGTCATGGAACCTGGTCTCCCAGGTGGCTTCACAGGTCATGCGCCTTGGCGGCAACCTGATCATGGCCCGTTTGCTGCTGCCGGAAATGTTCGGGGTGATGGTCATTGCCACCACGGTCTCGGTACTCCTGCATTTGTTGTCGGACGTAGGGCTGCGGCAGAACATCATCCAGAGCCATCGAGGTGACGACCCGGACTTTCTCAATACCGCATGGACCGTGCAGATCATTCGCGGCTTCTTGTTGTTTGGCCTGACCCTGCTGCTGGCCTTGTTTGCCTGGGTGGCGCAGCTGGAGGAGTTGTGGCCGGCGGATTCCACGTATGCCGCGCCCGTGTTGCCGATGGTGCTGGCAATTACCGGGCTGTCGGCAGTCATCTGGGGCTTCCAGTCCACCAAGATAGACGTGGCTGTGCGCACTTTCCAACAAAAGCGCGTGGTGCTGGTCGACCTGGCGTCACAAGCGGCCGGCCTGGTGGTGATGCTGGTTCTGGGCTTGCTGACCCATTCGATATGGGCGTTGGTGGTTGCCGGGCTGGTTTCTGCCGTTGCCTGGACGGTACTGGGCCATACCGCTCTGGAGGGGCCGAATAACCACCTGCGCTGGGACCGTACCGCGCTTACCGAACTGATTGTGTTCGGCCGCTGGATCCTGTTGTCGTCGATGGTGGGGGTGCTGGCCATGTACGGTGACCGCATCCTGTTCGGTGCCAGTATGTCGGCGGCGCAACTGGGGGTGTACTCGATTGCAGTGCTGATCCTGGGTGCGGTGCAGACGGCACTGATGAAAATTGTCGGGGCGGTCGCGCTGCCCGCCTTCAGCGAAGCGGCCCGGGCCGATGACAAGGAGCGCCTGAAAGCGCTGTATCACCGTTTCCGCCTGCTGGTCGACCTGCTGGTGCTGTTCATCTGCGGCGGTTTTCTAACTGCCAGCCCACTGCTGATCGGCTGGATGTACGACGATCGCTACAGTGAAGCAGGGCCGATGCTGGCAATTCTCTCGCTGTCCTTCATCGTATTGCGCTATACCTTGGCACATCAGGTGTGGATTGCCCTGGGCCTGACCAAGTACCAGGCCATGGATAACATCATCCGCCTGGTCTCGCTGTGGGCGTTGCTGCCGCTGTTGCAGGCGATCGGTGGTGTGGAATGGGCGATCTGGGGGGTTGCCTTGCATACCGTACCAACGCTGGTGCTGGTTGTGTACGTGAATTGCAAGCTGGGAATCTTCAGCCTCAAACGTGAACTGGTGGTACTGCCGATGCTGCTGGTCGGGGCGCTGTGCGGGGCGTTGCTGACGGCCTTTTTCAACTGGTTGTGATGCAGCGTGCTGGGTGTAACTTACATGAGTACAGGTCACGGGATCATGGGGAAGTTTACTTTTTGTAGTGCGCAGTTGGGGCGTAGGGGTTTTCTCCAGAGTTGTGTCTTGCTGGGCGTTGGTGGCGCCGTGTTCGGCACTCGTGCAACCGTAGCCGGCAAAGCTGTCGAACAGTCGGGGTTCGTGGTCATCAACGGCTGGGTATTGCCGTCCCGTTACTTCCGGAACGAGCAAGCATGATCAAGGACTTCGAGCAGCAGAAGGCGCTGCGTGATCATTACGATTTCTGCATCATTGGTGCCGGCCCGGCAGGTATCACCCTGGGCCTGCGGCTGGCTGCGGCTGGCTGGAGCGTGTTGCTCGCCGAAGGCGGCGGGCGTGAGTATGCGCCGCACTCGCAAGGCTTGTATGCATGCACCTCCACAGGCCTTGAGTTGTATGCCGAAGAAACCCGCCTGCGCTACCTGGGTGGTACGTCCAACCATTGGGCGGGCCGTTGCCGCCCGTTCACCCCTTCGGACTTTTCCATCGCACCGCCTGGCGAGCTGCCTGGGTGGCCGATTCCCTATTCGGAGATAGAGGGCTACCTGCCTGCGGCCATGGATATCGTCGACCTGCCGCCAGGTTCGGATTTTCATGCGATGAATACCGGCCTCAATGGCGGCGATTTCGAGCCCGATCGCTTTCTGCTTAGCCCACCCACGCGCTTTGCGCAGAAATACGCCACGGCGCTCGAGCAGACCAAAGGCCTGGACGTGTTCATCAACTGCAATTGCGTGGACCTGGAATTCGACAAGGCCTCCGGCCACCTTGCGGCAGTGGTGCTGTCCGATTACCAGCGCAACCGGCAGCGCCTGGTGGCCAGCCACTTCATCCTGGCCACGGGCGCCATCGAAAATGCCCGGCAACTGTTGAACAGTGAAACCCTGGTGGCAGCGGGCGTGATCAACAAGGATGGGCTGGTTGGCGGGTGCTTCATGGAGCACCTGAACATTGACCTGGGCACCTTCATCCTCAAGTCCGGGCAAGACCCGGAGCCGCGCCAGTACTACACCACCGATGCCTTTGTCGACGAGTACAAAGCCGGTAAAGGCAACGTCACCGCCGCCTTGCTGGCCGATGTGCAAACCTATGGGCGTACTGCCGAGGTCAAGCATTTTCTCGAAAACCTTGCCTGTGACTGGGGTTTCGCCAGCAAGGTGTCGTTCGTCGCCAAGTTCAGCTGCCCGGGTGACGGGGTGATCAGCACCATGATCGAGCAGTTCCCCAACCTGCACAGCCGGATTTCGCTGCTGAACGAGAAGGATGCACTGGGCATGGCCAAGGTCAATGTCAACTGGGCGCTGAGCGCCGATGACCGGCATACCATCAAGTGCATCGGCACCGAACTGGCCAAGCAGTTCGCCGATATGGACCTGGGCTTCGTCAAGCTCAACGACTTTGTCTACGACACTTCAGTACCACTGAAGATGGCACCGCATGCCCACCACATGGGCACCACGCGCATGGCCGCTTCGCCGCAATTCGGTGTGGTGGATGCCAACTGCAAGGTGTTTGGTACCGAAAACCTGTACGTCGCCGGCAGCAGTATCTTTGCCAAGGGCGGCGCCTCCAACCCGACCATGCCGCTGCTGCAGTTTGCCGTGCGCCTGGCCGATCACCTCAATGCCAGGATGACGGCGGCCAGGGGCGCCGTGGCGTGATGCATGTTGTACATGGGTTGAGAGCGCTGCGGTCAGCAACCAGAAGAACGAGACCGGAACGCCTCAGGGACACTCCAGAAGGTTTTGATCGCGAGGCCAGGCAGTATGAAGGGATGGATACGCAAGGCAGTGGCGCATTTTGCCCATGCAACCGGGCGGGGAGGCACGTTCTACAGGCGGTTCTGCAGGCCTTCGGGGCTTGAATGGGGCGCCTACCTGGCCCGTTGGGGCAACTTTCACTCGGTCGGCACTAATTTCTTTGTCAACACAGGCTGCAAGTTCCTTGACCCGTCGCTGGTGCGCATTGGTAACAGTGTGGGCCTGTCCGACTGCACGTTGATCGGTCATGACGGGGTGGTATTGCTGATCGAGCATCGCTTCGGCAAGCACCTGGATTCGGTCGGCTTTATCGATATCAAGGACAACTGCTTCATCGGCCACGGAGCCATCATCATGCCCCGTGTGACCATCGGCCCGGAGTCGATCGTGGCTGCAGGCGCGGTGGTGACCAAGGATGTGCCACCGGGCACCGTGTATGGGGGCAATCCGGCCGTGTTCATCTGCACCACCGAGCAATTGATCAAGCGGGTAGAGGAGCGCTGCGAAGCCTACCCCTGGATCGACCTGGTCAAGCAGCGCAATGGCGCCTACGACCCGCAAGTGGAGCCGCAGTTGATGGCGCAAAGGCGCCAGTACTTCTTCGGGGACAGCAAAAATGGCTAGCAAACCTGTGGATGTCATGGTGGTGAACTTCAATACCGCCGGGCTGCTGCAGCCGATGTTCGATGCGCTGCGCCGCGCCGACAGCGAGCGCCTGGCCAGTTACCTGGTGGTAGACAACGCATCGCGCGATGACTCGGTGCAGCGTATGGCCCAGGTGTGCCCCGAGGCACTGCTGCTGAGCAACAAGCAGAACGTGGGGTTCGGCCGGGCCAACAACCAGTTGCTGGCGCACCTGAAGGGCAAGTACGCCTTGCTGCTCAATACCGATGCCTTCGTCGCCGCCGACTCCCTGCAGAAAACCCTCGACTACATGGAGGCCCATCCAGATTGCGGTGTGCTGGGGGTGCGCCTGGAGGGGCGCGACGGTGATCTGCAACCCAGCTGCCGCTATTTCCCCACGCCACTCAATGTTTTTGTCGGGCGTACCGGGCTGGGGCGGTTCTTCCCGGGGTTGAAGATGGTCGACGAAATGAACTGGGACCACGCGTCGGTGCGCGAGTGTGACTGGCTGCCCGGCTGCTTCTACCTGGTGCGCCGCGAAGTGCTCGACAAAGTGGGGCTGTTCGACCCGCGCTACTTCCTTTATTACGAAGAGGTGGACCACTGTAAACGGGTGAAGGAGGCGGGCTGGAAAGTGGTGTTCTACCCGCATACCACGGTGGTGCACATCGGCGGCGAAAGTTCTAAGTCGGTGGCCGAGCTGGAAGCGGCAAGCCGGCAGATCTCGGCGTACCAGATCGAAAGCGAGCTGTTGTACTTCCGCAAGCATCATGGGGTGGCAGGGCTGGCCCTGCACATGCTGCTGGTCACCCTGGGTGACCTGGTGCTGGCACTCAAGGCGCTGTTGAAACGACGCGGCCGGGGCGCGATACAGGCCTGCTGGCGTCATTGCCAGGCGACCTGGTCATTGTTGTTCAAGACCCGGTACGCCAGCCAACCGACAAGGTAGGTGGAGCCATGTTCGAGAATATTCGTGCTGACCTGCGGGCCCATGGCGGTGACTGGGGGGCGCAGGGCTTCTGGGTACTGCTGGTGTATCGCTTTGGTCGCTGGCGCTATACCGTGCGCCCGGCGCTGCTGCGCAAGCTGTGCTCGTTGGTCTACAAGGTGCTGTTCAAATTCGTGCAGATCATCACCGGCATCGAGTTGCCGTGCGAAGTGGTGATCGGGCGCAACTTTGTCATCGATCATTTTGGCGGCATCGTCATCAGTGGCTATGCCCGGTTCGGTGACGACTGCCGAATCCGCAACGGTGTGGTGGTGGGCTTGAAGAACGTCAACGAGCCAATAGCCCCGGTGTTCGGCGATAACGTGGATATCGGCACCGGCGCCAAGGTGCTGGGCAGCATTCGCATTGGCAACAACGTGATCATCGGCGCCAATGCGGTGGTGCTGGTGGATGTGCCGGACAACTCGCTGGCGGTAGGGGTACCGGCCACCATCAAGACCAGGCTGCCGGCTGCCACGGCGCCTGTCGAGCGAACGCCATGACGACAGGCATCGGCGTGGTGGTCATCGGCCGCAACGAAGGCGCGCGGCTGGAGCGCTGCCTGCGTTCGCTGGTGCACGGGGCGGGCAAGGTCGTGTACGTCGACTCGGGCTCCACCGACGGGTCGCCGCAGCTGGCGCGCAGCCTGGGGGTGGAAGTGCTTGCGCTGGACATGCGGGTGCCCTTTACCGCCGCACGCGCCCGCAACGAAGGCTTTAGCGCCTTGCAACAGCTATTGCCGTCGATGCAGTGGGTGCAATTCGTCGATGGCGATTGCGAAGTGGATGCCCACTGGTTGGCCACGGCGCAGGCATTTCTCCACCAGCACCCCGAAGTGGCGGTGGTGTGTGGCCGTCGGCGTGAGCGCTTCCCGGAACACTCGGTGTACAACCTGTTATGCGACTTGGAATGGGACACCCCGGTCGGCGAGGCCAAAGCCTGTGGCGGCGATGCGCTGATGCGTGCAGATGCCTTTGCCGCCGTTGGCGGCTTTCGCGCCGAGCTGATCGCTGGCGAGGAGCCTGAACTGTGCGTGCGCTTGCGGGCCAAGGGTTGGAAGGTCTGGCGCCTGGCTGCCGAGATGACCTTGCACGACGCGGCCATGACCCGTTTCAGCCAGTGGTGGCGGCGTAGCCTGCGTGCCGGCCATGCCTATGCCGAAGGCGCCTATCTGCATGGCCAGCCGCCTGAACAACACTGGCTGCGTGAGTCGCGCCGGGCCTGGCTGTGGGGCCTGGGCATCCCCCTGGTGATCGTGCTGGCCTGCCTGTTGCTGGGTGGTTGGGGCTTGCTGTTGCTGTTGATCTACCCGTTGCAGGCTGTGCGGCTGGCGCGCCGCGGCGGTAAATCGGCACGCGAGAACTGGCTGCAGGCGGTGTTTCTGGTATTGGGCAAGTTTCCGGAAATGCTCGGCCAACTGAAATTCCTGCGCCACCGCTTCGCGGCTGGCAAATCGGCTTTGATCGAGTACAAGTGAGAGAGACCCATGATGCTCGGCACCCTCGTGAAAAGCGTATTCACCTTGCAACCGGGTTACTCGTTGCGGGCGTTGAACAACAAGTACAAGTTGGCGCGGCACATTGCCAGGCAATGGCCCGAGCTGAATGGTTTCATGCAGCGCATGACAGCAGCGTTGGGCCCGCAAGGGCTGCAGCGGCTGGGCGTGGATTGCATCGGCATGGTGCAGTGGCCTTACCTCAGCAAATGCTGGGAGGCCCCACAGCGCCTGGAGGTGGTGGCTTCGCACTTTGAAGTGCTGGCCGGGGAATTTCCGGCGCTGTTGCTGCTGGGACGGGACGAAAGCCTGACGCTGTGCGACCTGGCCAGCCATTCGCCGGGCTGCCGCCTGGTACTGGACCGCCCGATCTGGTTCAAGCGTGAAGGTGAACTGGTCCTGAACCTGTTCCAGGGCGACCTGCGTGTGGCGTCGTTGGCGTTTACCCTGTGCCGCGACCAGGGTGAGCTGCTGATGTTCATCGGTGCCGTGCAGGGCATTCACAAGGGTATCGACAGCGAAACCTCGCTTGCCATCTACCGTGACCTGACCAAGGACTTCGAGGGGCTGCGCCCGCGCAGCCTGCTGCTCGAAGCATTGAAGTGCCTGGCGCGCACCTTGGGTGTTGTGCGCCTGTACGCCGTCAGCGATGCCTGTCGGCACCACCGCCACGCGTATTTCGGCAGCGACAAGGCCCAGGACCTGGCGGCCAACTACGACGTCATCTGGCAGGAAAACGGCGCTACTGCGTCGAACCGCGAGGACTTCTTGGTCATCCCGTTGGCACCGGCCCAACGCGCCGAACAGGACATTCCGGCGAAAAAACGCGCAATGTACCGCCGTCGCCAGGCGCTGCTGGACGATGTTTTTATGCGCTTGCAGGCCGCATTACCGGGCAGCGGTCACAACCTTGGACTACAAGGAAAACAGGGGGATGCATTTGCTGTGAGTGCATCGGCAGTAGACAGACCACCCGTAGTCGACAGCCTGAAGTGAAGGTTGTCAGGGGCGGCCGGTCATCAAGCGGGTTGGGATCTGAATTCGTATGCGCATTGCTTACTTCATCAATCAATACCCGAAAGTCAGCCACAGTTTCATCCGCCGCGAGATCCTGGCGCTGGAGCGGCTGGGCGTAGAGGTGCAACGCATTGCCCTGCGGGGGTGGGATGCCGAGTTGCAGGACGCCGAGGATGCGGCCGAGCGGGGCAAGACCCGCTATGTGCTGCAGGCAGGCGTGAAGGGCTTGCTGAGGCCCACGTTGCAGGTACTGCGTGCACAGCCCGGGCGGTTCTTGCAGACCTTGTGGCTGGCCATGCGCCTTGGCATGCGTGCCGACCGCGCCTGGCCCTACCACCTGGTCTACCTCGCCGAAGCGTGCCAGGTGCTTCAGTGGCTTCAGGCCAGTGAAGCAAGACACGTGCATGCTCATTTCGGTACCAATTCCACCGAGGTGGTAATGCTGGCCAACCGGCTGGGCGGACCTGCCTACAGTTTTACCGTGCATGGGCCGGAAGAGTTCGACAAACCGCAGTTCTTGCACATGGGCGAAAAGGTACGGCGCGCCGCCTTTGTAGCAGCGGTCAGTTCTTACGGGCGTAGCCAGCTGTTCCGCTGGGTGGCGCACGAGCACTGGGCCAAAGTGAAGGTGGTGCATTGTGGCCTTGAGCGGGGCTTCCATGAGGTGGCGCCAGTCGATGTGCCGTCAACGCCACGGTTGGTGTGCGTCGGGCGCCTGTGTGAGCAGAAAGGCCAGTTGCTGCTGCTTGAGGCGGCACGCCAGCTTGCTGCAAAGTCGATCGAATTCGAGTTGGTGCTGGCCGGTGACGGCGAGATGCGCCAGCAGGTCGAGGCCTTGGTTGCCCGGCACGGCTTGCAGCAGCACGTGCGGATCACTGGCTGGATCAGCAGCGCACGGGTGCGCGAGGAAATCCTGGCCGCCCGCGCGCTGGTATTGCCCAGCTTTGCCGAAGGCTTGCCGGTGGTGATCATGGAGGCCATGGCTCTGCGCCGGCCGGTACTCACCACCTTCGTAGCGGGTATCCCCGAGCTGGTGCGCCCGGGCGAGAACGGCTGGCTGTTCCCCGCGGGTGCTGTGGACGAACTGGCCGCAGCCATGGCCGACTGCCTGGCGCAACCCGCCGACGTGCTGCAGCGCATGGGCGAGGCGGCCTACCAGCGGGTATTGCAACGGCATGACATCGACACTGAGGCGGCCAGGCTGGCCGGCTATTTCAAGGCATCCGCATGATGAGTGTACTGGGTTGGTTGCTGGGCCTGCTGGCGGTGTCCGCCTTGGTGCCGGTGTCGGTGTTTTTCGTGCAGATGCTCATGGCATGCCTGCCGCCGCGCTCGCGGCCCCTGGGCAATGGCACGCGCCCGCGCGTTGCGGTGCTGGTGCCCGCGCATGATGAGGCGGCAATCATCCGCACGACGCTGGCAAGCATTACCCCGCAATTGCAGGAAGGCGACCGCTTGCTGGTGGTGGCCGACAACTGCTCTGACGAAACGGCCCGCCTGGCCCGCGAGGCGGGTGCGGAAGTGGTGGAGCGCTTTGATACCGTGCGGCGTGGTAAAGGTTATGCCCTGGACTTTGGCGTACGCCACTTGGCTGGCCAGCCACCTGAAGTGGTGATTGTGGTGGATGCCGACTGCCAGGTAGGCGAGGGCGCAATTGAATGCCTGGCGCGCCGTTGCAAGCAGGCGCAACGCCCGATACAGGCGCTGTACCTGATGCGCGCTGCCCCGGGCAGCGAGCTGAAAGTACAGGTGGCCGAGTTTGCCTGGCGGGTAAAAAACCTGGTGCGTCCGCGCGGCTGGGCGCGCCTTGGCCTGCCGTGCCAGTTGATGGGGGCCGGGATGGCATTCGGTTGGCACGACCTGGCCTTGATCAACCTGGCCAACGGGCACTTGGTGGAAGACGTGAAACTGGGCCTGGACCTGTGCCAGCACGGCAAGCCGCCGCTGTTTTGCCCTGAGGCGCTGGTCACCAGCCAGTTTCCCGCCAGCCAGCAAGGCCTGAACAGCCAGCGCACTCGCTGGGAGCATGGCCACCTGGGGTTGATGCTGGCCGATGCACCCAAGCGTGCGCTGGCAGCCATCAAGCAAGGCAATGGCAGCCTGCTGGCCATGACCCTGGACTTGTTGGTGCCACCCTTGGCGCTGCTGGTGCTGACGTTGCTCGGGCTCAACGTGTTGGCCTGGCTTGCGTATCTGCTGCTGGGGATTGCCGCGCCTGCGTGGATTGCCCTGGCGGCGTTGGCCATGCTCGGCGTTGCGGTGTTGCTGGCGTGGGCACGTTTCTGCCGGGAGCTGATACCGTTTTCGGTGCTGCTGTACGCGCCTTTCTACGCTGCCAGGAAAATCCCCTTGTACCTGGGGTTTCTGATCAAGCGCCAGGTTGAATGGGTGCGCTCCAAACGGGATGACGACTGATGGCTGCATGGCAATGGCAGAAACGCTGGCAAGGCATCATCAACGGGCTCGAGGTAGTGCCTGACAGCAGCGCGGCGCAGCGCCTGCTCGACCGGCTGGCTGCCCCGCAGTGCGCAACCGTGCTGGGGTTCGTCAATGCCCATGCGATGAACCTGGTGGTGCGCGACGCAGCGTACTGCCAGGCGTTGTCGGCGGCCGACGTGCTGCTGCGCGACGGCTCCGGCATGGCGATCCTGTATCGGCGCATGGGGCTGGAGCCCGGGCTGAACATGAACGGCACCGACTTTATTCCCAGCCTCATGGCGGCGTATCGCGGGCGCCGGGTAGCGTTCTGGGGCACGCAGCAGCCGTACCTGAACCAGGCTGTGCAACGCTGTGAAGCACTGTTTGGCGTATTACCGGTTTCGGTTCACGATGGCTTTGCCAGCGTCGACACCTACCTGAAGTTGGCCAAGGAGCACCAACCAGAGTTGATCGTGCTGGGCATGGGCATGCCCAAGCAGGAGGCGGTAGCGGCCAGGCTGGCAGCGGTGGGCGGACCATGCCTGATCGTGTGTGGCGGGGCAATCCTGGACTTTCTCGGTGGCAAGGTAAGCCGGGCACCGCATTGGTTACGGCGACTGGGTGGCGAATGGGCCTACCGGCTGTTGCGCGAGCCAAAACGTTTGTTCATGCGTTATGTGGTGGGCAACCCACTGTTTTTGTTGCGCACGCTGCTGTACGGCAGGGCCGTCGATTCGGCCAGAGGGGCTGGATGAATCGGCCAGAATCCGCCTTGATGGCGGGTGGCTGCTACAGTGAGATCAGTGGCTTGGGGGCTGCACGATCCTGCTTCGGTGGCGTTACATAAGCCGTTTTCAAGACTTGCTGTTTGATGGAAGGCACTTGCTACGCTCACATAGATGAGGTCTGAAATGGTTTTCGAACCCAGAAGCAGTCGTTCCTTACTCCAGAGAAGAAGTAGCGTAAGTAACGCCATCCAGGCAGGGCTTGATGGTATTGCGGTCACCGGTATTGCCTGGTATCTCATCTATGATCAGTTCGGTTACATAACCTCCGATTATGTAATCATGCTGCTGTTGCTGATTGGTGCATTGGCGGTCATTTACGACCATTATGCTATCTACCGCACTAACGTAGGCCTTTCGATCAAGGCCTTCCGCCTGTTCAAAGCGTGGTCGGCAACGTTCTGCTTCCTTGTGGTCATGGCTTTTTTGACCAAGCAGAGCGAAACCTATTCACGGCTATTGGTCGTGCAGCTGTTCATCATTGGTTACATTGCCCAGTTGTTCCTGCACTTTGCTGTTCGTGAATTGCAAAAGCGCTTTACCGCCCATGCACGCCTGGACAATGCGCTGATTATCGGCGACGGCGACCTGGCCAATTTCCTTTATCAGAAAATCAGCAACAACCCCTGGTTTGGCGAGCGGGTTCTGGGGTGCGTGCTGCTTGACAAGGGCGCCGGGCAGGGGCGTGACAACGCTGAAGGCAAGCAGCGTCTACCCGTGCTGGGGCACATTGCAGACCTGGATGAAATCGTTGCCCAGCATGGCATACGCACCGTCTACCTGGTCACGCCGCTAGGCGGCTCCGAGGTCATCAACGATGTGTACTTCAAGCTGCTCGACAAGTGCATAGCCGTGAACTGGGTGCCGGATATCTTCTCGTTGCGCCTGATCAACCATAGCGTCAGGGAAATTGCCGGCATCCCGGTACTTACGTTGTCGGAGACACCGCTGACGGGCATGAGCCTGTTCCTGAAAAACCTCGAGGACCGGGTGTTGGCGGCGCTCATTCTATTGTGCGCGTCACCCGTATTACTCGGCGTTGCCCTGGCTATCAAGTTGACCAGCCCCGGGCCTGTGTTCTTCCGCCAGGAGCGCACGGGCTGGACCGGCGAATCGTTCCGTATCTGGAAGTTCAGAAGCATGCATGTTCACCAGCCGGATAATGGGGTGGTGAAACAGGCGCAGAAGAATGACCCGCGGCTGACCCGGATTGGCGCGTTCATCCGCCGCACCAGCCTGGATGAGCTGCCACAGTTGTTCAACGTGCTGACCGGGGAAATGTCGCTGGTCGGGCCGCGCCCGCATGCGCTGCAGCACGACACCTTGTATTCGCAGGACATCGTTGACTACTTTGCCCGCCACAACATCAAGCCGGGCATGACCGGCCTGGCGCAGGTGCGTGGCTTCAGGGGCGAGACCAAGGATATCGAACAGATGATCCAGCGGGTGGACTCGGACATCGAGTACATCAACAACTGGTCGTTATGGCTGGACTTCGTGATCCTGGTGCGCACGCTGAACGCGTTTACCGGCAAGCAGGCGTATTAACAGTTCGAAAGCGCGCCACGGACCCTGTGGGAGCGGGCGCGCCCGCGAAACAAGCAACGCGGTGGATGGCACCGGCTAAGCCGGTGTTCGCGGGCTCGCCCGCTCCCACAGGACCGCGATCAGCAGTAGGAGATTGGTCATTCCTTGTTTAGCGGATGCAACTCCCTGAACCCGCGCGCTTCCTCCACCAGCCAGTCATGTACCGCCCGTGCCCCCGGCTGGTTCAACCCGCCAGGCGGGTAATGCACCATGTAGCGTTTGTGGTTGGCAATCGGCACGCCGAACGGCACGATCAGGGCGCCGCGTTCCAGTTCGTCATTCAGCAGTGTGCGCCGGGCAATCGCCACACCGATACCGGCAATGGCTGCCTCGATCGTGAGGTGATTACGGTTGAAGGTGTGCCCGCGCCGCACATCCAGGCCGGCGGCACCAATGCCCTCCAGGTAGAACTCCCATTCGGCATACTCCGAGCTGCCACGCCAGGCGGTGATGTCGTGCAGCAGCGGGTAGTGTGCAAGGTCTGCCGGCCCATGCAGCGGCGGGCGCCCGCGTAGCAGGGAGGGTGAACACACCGGGAAGATCTGCTCGTCCAGCAGCGGTGTCGAGAGCATGCCGGGGTAGCTGCCATCGTTCAGGTCGATAGCCAGGTCGAAGTCGCCCAAGGTCAATGCCTGGGCGCTGTCCTCGGCCACCAGGCGCAATTCGATGTCGGGGTAGCGCTGCTGAAAACGCGGCAGGCGGGGGGTGAGCCATTTAGCCAGGAATGACGGGATCGAACGCACCCGCAAGGTACCGCGGATTTCACCGGCGTCCAGGCGCAGCAGTTCCGCCTCGATGCTGCCGTAGGCGTCGGTCACCGTCTGGGCCAGGCGTTGCCCTTCGGCGCTAAGCTCCACCCCGCGCGCCCGGCGCAGGAAAAGCCGGTAACCCAGGCGTTCTTCCAGTTGGCGCATCTGCTGGCTGACCGCGCCCGGGGTGATGTACAGCTCTTCGGCGCAGCGGGTAAAGGACAGGTGTCGGGCAGCGCAGGCGAATACATGTAGCCAGACGAACAGCTGGCCATTGAGTTGTCGTCGCATCGTTTAGTACCACTAAAGCCTTGCTTAGAAAGTTTCGTTGGTCAT
Source organism: Pseudomonas sp. NPDC090592 (assembly GCF_044769185.1). Lineage (NCBI taxonomy): Bacteria > Pseudomonadati > Pseudomonadota > Gammaproteobacteria > Pseudomonadales > Pseudomonadaceae > Pseudomonas > Pseudomonas sp. NPDC090592. Next base: position 1,658 of record NZ_JBIVXJ010000004.1, on the reverse strand, counting down.
CCGTGAGCCATGGCGTCAGTATCGCGCAATATCACAATACCACTCAATTTCTTCAGATAACCGTGCTTTGGATTCATTTCAGGGGACGGTCAGGCATTAGTATGGCTATCAGTGTTTTCGACCTCTTCAAAATCGGCATCGGACCGTCCAGCTCCCACACTGTAGGCCCGATGCGGGCCGCAGCGACCTTTGCCCAGGCCTTGCGTGAGCAGGGGCTGCTGGCTCGGGTGATGCGTGTCGAAGTGCGCTTGTATGGCTCGCTGTCGGCCACCGGCGTTGGCCATGCCACCGACCGCGCCTGCCTGCTGGGCCTGATGGGCCAGTGGCCGGACAGGATCGACCCGGCCACCATCGAGTCGCGTATCGGCCAGGTGCTGCAAGAGCATTGCCTGATGCTGGACGGCAGCCACCCGCTGGCTTTCGACTATGGCCGTGACATGCTGTTGCTCGACGAAAACCTGCCGTACCACCCCAATGCCATGAGCCTGGAAGCCATGGACGGGCAGGGCAGCCTGCTGTGTCAAACCTACTATTCGGTGGGTGGCGGCTTCATCGTCGAGCAGGCCGAAATCGATGCCCCGGCCACCGAAGGCGGCGCAGTGGTGCTGCCCTATGAGTTCGACAGTGGTGCCCAGTTGCTGGCCTTGTGCAAAACCCACGGTTTGAGCGTGGCGCAACTGATGATGGCCAACGAGTGTGCATGGCGCCCGGAAGCCGAGGTGCGTGAAGGGCTGCTGCGTATCTGGGCGGCCATGCGTGAGTGCGTTGACAACGGGCTGCGCAACGAAGGCATCTTGCCTGGCGGGCTGCACGTCAAGCGCCGTGCGGCGCGCCTGCACCGCAGCCTGCAGGAACTGGGCAAGCCTAACGTGATCGGCTCTACCCTCAGCGCCATGGAGTGGGTCAACCTGTTCGCCCTGGCGGTCAATGAAGAAAACGCCGCCGGCGGGCGCATGGTTACCGCGCCTACCAATGGTGCGGCCGGTATCATCCCGGCTGTGTTGCACTACTACATGAAGTTCAACCCTGCCGCCAGCGACGCCGACGTCGTGGACTTCCTGCTGGCCGCAGCAGCGGTGGGCATCCTGTGCAAGAAGAACGCGTCGATTTCCGGTGCTGAAGTCGGCTGCCAGGGCGAAGTGGGTTCTGCCTGTTCGATGGCCGCTGCCGGCCTTGCACAGGTGCTGAGCGCTACGCCGCCGCAACTGGAAAACGCAGCCGAAATTGCCTTGGAACACAACCTGGGGCTGACCTGCGACCCGGTTGGCGGCCTGGTTCAGGTGCCGTGCATCGAGCGCAATGCAATTGCTGCAGTGAAGGCGATCAACGCTGTGCAAATGGCGTTGCGCGGGGATGGTGAGCACTTCATCTCGCTCGACCGGGTGATCCGCACCATGCGTGATACCGGGGCGGACATGCATGCCAACTACAAGGAAACCTCGCGTGGCGGCCTGGCCGTAGCTTTCGTCGAGTGCTGAGTCCTGACGCGGTCAACTGTAGGAGATTGCCCAGCCCATTGGGCTGCGCTGTCGCGCAGAGAATTGATGCCGGGCTCAGCGCGTACCCTGTGGGAGCGGGCGTGCCCGCGAAGAATCCAACGCGGTGCATGGCACCGGCTGCGCCGGTGTTCGCGGGCTTGCCCGCTCCCACAGGGTCCC
>NZ_JBIVXJ010000003.1:266542-285583 GCF_044769185.1 Pseudomonas sp. NPDC090592 | reverse complement strand
GGCGGGGGCGGCCCCCCCCCCCCCCCCCCCCACCCCCCACCCCCCACCCCCCACCCCCCCCCCCCCCGGCCCCGGCGGGGGGGGCGGGCCCCCCCCGGCGATGGGCACCAACGCGGCCCCAAATTGTTTAACTGACTGGCATTGGGTACATGGCCGGGCTTTTTGTTTTCAGCGATCAATTCACTGGTGGTACTGCGCCGACAGCTCGTGCACGGCATTGATGAACACGCCGGCATGCTCCGGGTCGACTTCCGGGGTAATGCCGTGGCCAAGGTTGAACACATGGCCAGTGCCGTGGCCATAGCTGGCCAGGATCCGCGCCACTTCCTGGCGGATAGCCTCGGGCTTGGCGTACAGCACGGTCGGGTCCATGTTGCCTTGCAGGGCCACCTTGTCACCCACGCGGCGGCGGGCGTCACCGATCTCGCAGGTCCAGTCCAGGCCCAGTGCGTCGGCACCGGCTTCAGCGATGCTTTCCAGCCACAGGCCGCCATTCTTGGTGAACAGGATCACCGGCACCTTGCGCCCTTCGTGTTCGCGGATCAGGCCGCTGACGATCTTGCGCATGTAGGCCAGGGAGAATTCCTGATAAGCCGCCGCCGACAGGTTGCCGCCCCAGGTGTCGAAAATCTGCACGGCCTGGGCGCCGGCCAGGATCTGGCCATTCAGGTAGCTGGTGACCGACTGGGCCAGCTTGTCCAGCAGCAGGTGCAGGGCTTGCGGGTTGTCGTAGGCCATGGCTTTGGTTTTGCGGAAGTCCTTGGACGAACCGCCTTCAACCATGTAGGTGGCCAGGGTCCACGGGCTGCCCGAGAAGCCGATCAGCGGCACGCGACCGTTCAACTCACGGCGGATTGTGCTGACCGCGTCCATCACGTAGCCCAGGTCTTTCTGCGGGTCGGGGATTGACAGTGCTTCGATATCGGCCGGGGTGCTGATGACCTTTTTGAAACGCGGCCCTTCGCCGGTTTCGAAGTACAGGCCCAGGCCCATGGCGTCAGGGATGGTGAGGATGTCCGAGAACAGGATCGCCGCGTCCAGCGGGTAGCGGTCCAGCGGCTGCAGGGTAACCTCGCAGGCAAACTGCGGGTTCATGCACAGGCTCATGAAGTCACCGGCCTTGGCGCGGCTGGCGCGGTACTCCGGCAGGTAGCGGCCGGCCTGGCGCATCATCCACACCGGGGTGACGTCTACGGGTTGCTTGAGCAGTGCACGCAGGAAACGGTCGTTCTTCAGGGCAGTCATGTCGGCATCCGGAAAAATAGTGCGGGCATTTTCTCAGACGCACAAAGAAAAGGCACGGCTGTTTGCCGTGCCTTTTGTCTATCGAGATGCCATAGATCAATATTTCTTGTGTACAACTACAATAATTTCTGTGTACCCATCACTACTTCAAGCCTTGCTCGAAGGCGAAACCTATCGAGAGCAAGGCAGCCTCAGTCCAGGGCAGGCTCGAAAAATAAACCCCAATCGGCCGCCCTGACTCATCCAGCCCAGCAGGCACATTCAAACCCGGATACCCCGCCTGTGCGCCAACGCCGCGCAAATCGCCGTCAGGTAGATCAAGCAACGCGTCCAGTACATGCTGGTTCGTGGTGCTGTCGAGCAATCGGCGGCTCTCTTCTCGTAGCCTGTCCGCCATGAGCCTATAGGTGGGTTCATCCAGTTCTTGTGCCTGGGCGTGTTCAAGAAGCTGTTGTCCGTAACCTTCCGCACCGGGATTCTTTTGGTTGTAGGCAATCACGTCTGCCAAGCTCTGCGGCTCGATACCCGGGCGCGCTCGCAGGTAGCGACCAAGCTCATGCTTGATGTCATGACTAAGAACGGCCATCTGCTCAGTGAACAGGCTCGGGATGACCATGTGGATGGGCACGAGCGTTGCCCCTGCTGCTTCGAGCACCATCGCCAGCCTGCCAAAGTGCGGGTGATCTACCGTCAACGACCCGTCCGGACGATAAAGTGGGTAACCCAGGCGCTTGCCCAGAAGCGCACCGCTATCAAGATTCGCCAGATAGTCCACCTCGATATGCTGCCCATCAGCTGCACCTGCAGTGCGTTGCTGCGCCGGCTCGCGCATCGCCCCCAGCAACAAAGCGATATCGCTGACGGATCGCGCTATCGGCCCAGCCGTATCCTGCCAGCTCGACAGAGGTACCAGCCCTGCCTGGCTCAACAACCCCAGCGTAGGCCGCAAACCTGCTACCAGATTTGCGTGGGCCGGGCAGATGATCGAACCATTGGTCTCGGTCCCAACCGACAGAGGCGCAAAACCTGCGGCAACCGCCGCTGCCGGGCCAGCACTCGAGCCGCAGACAGGTAGATGTAGCCCCCATGGGTTACGCACCTGCCCTCCTCGCCCACTCCAGCCCGGCGGAATGCCCCAATCCCTGAACCCGGCCAACTCTCCACCATTTGCTTTACCCAGCACCACTGCACCCGCACGGCGCAAATGTTGAACTACAGCCGCGTCCTCAACGGCGGGCTGGCCAATCAAGGCCAAGGAACCGCTGCTTGTCTGCATCATGTCTGCCGTGTCGATGTTGTCCTTCAACAGAACGGGAAGCCCATGCAACGGGCCGCGCAATTTGCCCGCAGCGCGCTCCTGGTCCAGGGCACCGGCAATCGACAAGGCATCCGGGTTGATTTCGACCACGGCATTCAAACTCGGGCCCTCACGGTCGAGCACAGCAATGCGTGCCAGGGCGCGCTGTACCAGGTGTACCGATGTAACAGTGCCATTAATCATGCGCGCCTGCAGCTCGCTGGCGCTCGCGAAATCATTTGCATCAGGGGGGATCAAAGACGCAAACCCCGGCCCATCAAAAGATGAACCGGGGTTTGCGATAGCACTTTGAAAGGTTGTCAGCAACAAGCTGGAGGTGATCAACACGCTCGCTAGTCTGTTCATATCGCTTTCCTCAACTGAAATGGGTCAATCCTTTCGGATTGACCCAATGTTGAGGATTAGCGTCTGAGGCAACAGAACGACAGGCTTCCCAGTGGCCTCGACCGCGCACCAATGTGCGCAGCCACCGATCACACTTCCAAAAAGTCCAGGATGCCTTCGGCGGCAGTACGCCCTTCGAAGATAGCCGTCACCACCAGGTCCGACCCACGCACCATGTCGCCACCGGCAAACACTTTCGGGTTGCTGGTCTGGTGCTTGAACTTGCCCTTCTCCGGCGCCACCACACGGCCCTGGCTGTCCAGCTGGATACCATGCTGCTCGAACCACGGCGCCGGGCTCGGGCGGAAGCCGAAGGCGATCACCACGGCATCGGCCGGCAGGATCTCTTCAGAACCCGGGATCGGCTCGGGGCTGCGGCGGCCACGGGCATCCGGCTCACCCAGGCGGGTCTCGACCACCTTCACGCCTTCAACCTTGTCTTCGCCGACAATGGCGATAGGCTGGCGGTTGTAGAGGAACTTTACGCCCTCTTCCTTGGCGTTCTTCACCTCTTTGCGCGAGCCTGGCATGTTGGCTTCGTCACGGCGATAAGCGCAGGTCACCGACTTGGCACCCTGGCGGATCGACGTGCGGTTGCAGTCCATCGCGGTGTCGCCACCGCCCAGCACCACCACCTTCTTGCCCTGCATGTCGACGAAGTCTTCCGGCGATTTCTCGAAGCCCAGGTTGCGGTTGACGTTGGCGATCAGGAAGTCCAGCGCGTCGTGCACACCTGGCAGGTCCTCGCCCGGGAAGCCACCCTTCATGTAGGTGTAGGTACCCATGCCCATGAACACGGCGTCGTACTCGGCGAGCAACTGTTCCATGGTCACGTCCTTGCCCACCTCGGTATTCAGGCGGAACTCGATGCCCATGCCGGTGAACACTTCGCGGCGGTTGCTGAGCACGGTCTTTTCCAGCTTGAACTCAGGGATGCCGAAGGTCAGCAGGCCACCGATCTCAGGGTTCTTGTCGAACACCACCGGGGTCACGCCAGCACGCACCAGTACGTCGGCACAGCCCAGGCCAGCCGGGCCAGCACCGATGATGGCAACGCGCTTGCCGGTTGGTTTGACCTTGGACATGTCCGGGCGCCAGCCCATGGCGAAGGCGGTGTCGGTGATGTACTTCTCGACCGAACCGATGGTCACCGCGCCGAAGCCGTCATTCAGGGTGCAGGCGCCCTCGCACAGACGGTCTTGCGGGCATACGCGGCCACACACTTCCGGCAGGGTGTTGGTCTGGTGCGACAGCTCCGCCGCGGCCAGGATGTTGCCTTCGGACACCAGCTTCAACCAGTTGGGGATGAAGTTGTGTACCGGGCACTTCCACTCGCAATACGGGTTACCGCAGCCCAGACAGCGGTGTGCCTGATCCACGGACTGCTGCGGCTTGAACGGTTCGTAGATTTCCACGAACTCCTTCTTGCGCTGGCGCAGCAACTTTTTCTTCGGGTCCTTGCGGCCCACTTCGATGAACTGGAAGTCGTTGTTCAGACGTTCAGCCATTTTTCAAAACCTCTTTACAGCAGCTGCAAGCTACAAGCTGCAAGCCGCAAGACGATCACTTAAGCCGGGCAAACCTCGTGCTGCTATTTGCAGCTTGAGGCTTGCCACTTGCAGCTGTTTTTACTGCGGGTTGGCACGGGTGCTGGACAGCAACTGCTTCAGGTTGGCCGCCTTCGGCTTCACCAGCCAGAAGCGCCGCACGTAGTCGTCCAGGTTCTCCGAGAGCTCACGCCCCCACTCGCTGCCGGTTTCTTCCACATACTCGCCCAGGACACGCGCCAGGTGGCTGCGGTACGCCTCCATCGCTTCACCACTGATACGCTGGATTTCCACCAGTTCGTGGTTGAGCTTGTCGACGAAGCTATTGTCCATGTCGAGCACGTAGGCGAAGCCGCCAGTCATGCCAGAACCGAAGTTGTAACCGGTCTTGCCCAGGACGCAGACAAAGCCGCCGGTCATGTATTCACAGCAGTGATCGCCAGTGCCCTCGACAACAGCGTGGGCGCCGGAGTTACGCACAGCGAAGCGCTCGCCCGCAGTACCGGCGGCAAACAGCTTGCCGCCAGTGGCACCGTACAGGCAGGTGTTGCCGACGATAGCGCTGTGCTGGGTTTCGAACGGGCTGCCGGCTGGCGGCACGATGGTGACCTTGCCACCGGTCATGCCCTTGCCGACGTAGTCGTTGGCGTCGCCTTCCAGGTGCAGGTTCAGGCCGCCGGCGTTCCACACGCCGAAGCTCTGGCCAGCAGTGCCCTTGAAGCGGAAGGTGATCGGCGCCGCGGCCATCCCCTGGTTGCCATGCAGACGGGCGATTTCGCCCGACACACGCGCACCGATGGAACGGTCGCAGTTGCAGATGTCGAGGTTGAACGCGCCACCGGCCTGATCGCGGATGGCCGGCATGGCCATGTCCACCATCTTCTCGGCCAGCTCGCCCTGGTCGAATGGCGGGTTCTTGTCGACTTCGCAGAACTGCGGCTTGTCAGCCGGAATGTGCGAGCTGCCCAGCAGCGGCGTCAGGTCCAGGTGGTGCTGGCGCTCGGTATCGCCTGGCAACACGTCGAGCAGGTCGGTACGGCCGATCAGCTCGCCCAGGCTGCGTACACCCAGCTTGGCCAGCCACTCACGGGTCTCTTCGGCGACGAAGGTGAAGAAGTTGATCACCATGTCGACAGTGCCGATGTAGTGGTCCTTGCGCAGCTTGTCGTTCTGGGTGGCAACGCCGGTGGCGCAGTTGTTCAGGTGGCAGATGCGCAGGTATTTGCAGCCCAGGGCGATCATTGGCGCGGTACCGAAGCCGAAGCTTTCGGCGCCGAGGATGGCCGCCTTGATCACGTCCAGGCCGGTTTTCAGGCCGCCGTCGGTTTGTACCCGAACCTTACCACGCAGGTCGTTGCCGCGCAGGGTCTGGTGGGTTTCCGCCAGGCCCAGTTCCCACGGCGCACCGGCGTACTTGATCGAGGTCAGTGGCGAAGCACCGGTACCACCGTCGTAGCCGGAGATGGTGATCAGGTCGGCATAGGCCTTGGCCACACCCGCGGCGATGGTGCCGACGCCGGCTTCTGCCACCAGCTTGACCGATACCAGCGCCTGCGGGTTGACCTGCTTGAGGTCGTAGATCAGCTGGGCCAGGTCTTCGATCGAATAGATATCGTGGTGCGGGGGTGGCGAAATCAGGGTCACGCCCGGTACCGCGTAGCGCAGCTTGGCGATCAGGCCGTTGACCTTGCCGCCTGGCAACTGGCCGCCCTCACCGGGCTTGGCGCCCTGGGCAACCTTGATTTGCAGCACTTCGGCGTTTACCAGGTACTCCGGGGTCACGCCAAAGCGGCCGGTGGCCACCTGCTTGATCTTGGAGCTGCGGACAGTGCCGTAGCGCGAAGGGTCTTCACCGCCCTCACCGGAGTTGGAACGCGCACCCAGGCGGTTCATGGCCTCGGCCAGCGCTTCGTGGGCTTCCGGCGACAGTGCACCCAGCGAGATACCGGCGGAGTCGAAGCGCTTGAGGATGGCCTCCAGCGGCTCGACGTGCTCCAGCGGCAGCGGCTGGTCGGCCACTTTCACCTTCAGCAGGTCGCGGATCATCGACACCGGGCGCGTTTCGACCAGCGTGGTGTATTCCTTGAACTTGGCGTAGTCGCCCTGTTGCACGGCGGCTTGCAGGGTGTTGACCACGTCCGGGTTGTAGGCGTGGTACTCACCACCGTGCACGAACTTCAGCAGGCCACCTTGCTGGATCGGCTTGCGCGCGCTCCAGGCCTCGGCCGCCAGCAGCTTCTGGTCGTTTTCCAGGTCTTCGAAGCGTGCACCCTTGATGCGGCTGGACACACCCTTGAAGCTCAGGCCGACCACTTCCTCGGACAGGCCGATGGCTTCGAACAGCTGCGCACCGCGGTACGAGGTAATGGTGGAGATACCCATCTTCGACAGGATCTTCAGCAAGCCCTTGGAGATGCCTTTGCGGTAGTACTTGAAGACTTCGTCCAGGTCGCCCAGCACTTCGCCGGTGCGGATCAGGTCAGCCAGCACTTCATAGGCCAGGTACGGGTAAACGGCCGAGGCACCGAAGCCCAGCAGCACGGCGAAGTGGTGCGGGTCGCGGGCGGTGGCGGTTTCAACCAGGATGTTGCTGTCGCAACGCAGGCCCTGCTCGGTCAGGCGGTGGTGCACCGCGCCAACAGCCAGCGAAGCGTGCACCGGCAGCTTGCCCGGGGCGATGTAACGGTCGCTCAGCACCAGCTGGGTCTTGCCAGCGCGCACGGCTTCTTCAGCCTGGTCGGCGATGTTGCGGATGGCCGCTTCCAGGCCGATGCCCTGCTCATAGTTGAGGTCGATCAGCTGGCGGTCGAAACCTTCGCGCTCCAGGTTCATCAGCGAACGCCACTTGGCGGGCGAAATCACCGGCGAGCTGAGGATCACCCGCGAAGCGTGCTCCGGGGATTCCTGGAAGATGTTGCGCTCGGCACCGAGGCAGATCTCCAGCGACATCACGATCGCTTCGCGCAGCGGGTCGATCGGTGGGTTGGTCACCTGGGCGAACTGCTGACGGAAGAAATCGAACGGCGAACGCACGCGCTGCGAAAGCACGGCCATCGGCGTGTCGTCACCCATCGAGCCAACGGCTTCCTGGCCCTGCTCACCCAGCGGGCGCAGCACCTGATCACGCTCTTCGAAGGTGACCTGGAACATCTTCATGTATTGCTTGAGCTGGTCAGCGTCGTAGCTGGCCGCGCCCTGGTCGTCGGTCAGCGTCGCCTGGATGCGGGTGGCGTGCTGACGCAGCCAGCGCTTGTACGGGTGGCGCGACTTCAGGCGGTTGTCGATGGCGTCGGTGTCGAGGATCTGGCCGGTTTCGGTGTCCACGGCAAGGATCTGGCCCGGGCCGACACGGCCTTTGGCCAACACTTCTTCAGGCTGGTAGCCCCATACGCCGATTTCCGAGGCGATGGTGATGTAGCCATTGGTGGTGGTCACCCAGCGCGCCGGGCGCAGGCCGTTGCGGTCGAGCAGGCACACCGCGTGGCGGCCTTCGGTCATGACGATACCGGCCGGGCCATCCCACGGCTCCATGTGCATGGAGTTGTATTCGTAGAAGGCGCGCAGGTCGGCGTCCATGGTCTCGACGTTCTGCCAGGCTGGCGGTACCAGCATGCGCACGCCGCGGAACAGGTCGATGCCACCGGTCACCATCAGTTCCAGCATGTTGTCCATGCTCGACGAGTCGGAACCCACGCAGTTGACCAGCGGGCCGAGCTCTTCGAGGTCGGGGATCAGGTCATTGGCGAACTTGGTGCGACGGGCCATGGCCCAGTTGCGGTTGCCGGTGATGGTATTGATCTCGCCGTTGTGGGCGAGGAAGCGGAACGGCTGCGCCAGCGGCCATTTCGGCAGGGTGTTGGTGGAGAAGCGCTGGTGGAACACGCAGATCGCGGTTTGCAGGCGCTCGTCACCCAGGTCTGGGTAAAACGCCGCGAGATCGCGCGGCATCATCAGGCCTTTGTAGATGATGGTCTTGTGCGAGAAGCTGCAAATGTAATGGTCGGCGTCGTGGGCGTTGGCCACCGACGAACGACGACGGGCACTGAACAGCTTGATGGCGAATTCCTGATCGCTCAGGCCTTCACCGCCGATGAACACCTGCTCGATCTGCGGCAGGCGCTCCAGGGCCAGGCGGCCCAGTACGCTGGTGTCGATCGGCACCTTGCGCCAGCCGACCAGCTTCAGGCCAGCGGCGAGGATCTCGCGGTCCATGTTGGCGCGGGCAGCTTCGGCTTTGACCGGGTCCTGGTTGAAGAACACCATGCCGACGGCGTACTGCTTGGGCAGCTCGACGGCGAAGTGTTCCTGGGCCACGGCACGCAGGAATTGATCGGGCTTCTGCATGAGCAGACCGCAACCGTCACCGGTCTTGCCGTCGGCGTTGATACCGCCGCGGTGGGTCATGCAGGTAAGCGCCTGCATGGCGGTTTGCAGAAGGTGGTGGCTCGGCTCGCCCGTCATATGGGCGATCAGGCCAAAACCACAGTTGTCCTTGAATTCTTCGGGATGGTACAGACCTGTTTTCATAGACACATTCTCACCAGGTTCACCTCTCAACGGAGGCAAATCTCTTTTTTTAACAACCACTTACCATCCACGCCGATCAAACGCCAGCTTTTTTGCGGTGGCCATGGAAAACCATTGTTGCACAGCGACAGCGATGCCCACAAATTTTCATGTCTCACCATTGAAAATTTATGTCGCAATTTTGAATGTTTTTGGGCCATGCGCCGTGATAGCGGCTTGGCTCGAGTCTGAAGCGTTTCAGCCATGACTGCAACTAGGGCTTGTGGCCGGCAGTCTGGGACAGAAAAGCCTGCCGCGTTAAAACGCAGCAGGCTAGTCGAAAGCTAGAATTCGCTTAGCTACTGGGCGGCGGGGTGATGCCGCCCGGAAGGTATCAGCGGGCCGAAGCCAGCTCTTGTTGGACGCTGGCGACGGTACGTGGCCAAGGTTTACCAGCCTGGACCTTCGCTGGCAAGTTCTTGATTGCCGCAACCGCTGCGTCACGGTTGGCGAAGCTGCCATAAGTGACTACGAACAGCGGCTTGCCCTGCAGGTTTTTCTTGAAGTAGCGATAGTCGCCACCCTGGGCCTTGACGTACGCCTGGGCCGAAGCTTCGGAACTGGTGCCGAGGATCTGCACCACGTAGTTGCCCGGTTTCTGTCCAGCGTACCAGCCACCGCTACCACCAGCAGCAGGCGCTGGTTTTTCAGCAGGCTTGGCGGCCGGTTTGGCCACGGCGACCTGGGTTGGTGCTGGCGCAGGCTTGGCCGGTGCAACCGGCTTGGCTGGCTGGGTTGCGACCGGTTTTGGCGCAGGCGCTACCGGCTGTGCGGGCTGGGCAGGAACACTGGCAACAGACTGCGCAGGCGCCGGGCCAGCCGGCACGCCTTGCGGCGGCGCAATGGTGGTGACGGTTGGCGGCGGGTTGCCAGGCTGCAGGGCGGTGTCGCCAGCCGGGCTGCCTTCCTCACCCTCGCCCATGCCAGCGGCCTGGGCCAGCGGCTCGCGCATCACCGGCTGGGACTGGCCAACCAGTGGCAATGGCATCGGCTGGGAAGAGCCAGAGAACTCGATGGCAGCACCCTGCTTGCCCTCGCCAAGCGGCAGCTGGGCCTGGGCGGCCGGCGCTTCGGCCGGGGCCTTGTCACCCTTCTTGGGCATCAATACCGCGGCGCCAACGGCGACCACGACCACAGCGGACAGCGCGAGCACATGTTTTTTAGGCATCTTGAACCCCATGGATGGTCGCTTGACCGTCGAGCGGCTGGCGATCATGGCTTCGATCAAAGTGTCACGGGCGACCTGGTTGATGTTGCCAGGCCAACCGTCGGAGTTTTCATGGATATCGACGATCTGTTCACGGCTGAACACCTCGATGCCCCGGCCAGCCCCTTCCAGGCGCTGCTCCAGGTACTCGCGGGTTTCTTCTTCACTGTAGGGGGCAAGCTCGATGATGTGGAAGCGTTCTTCCTCGACATTGAGTTCATCCAGCCCGGCAATCAGCGAAGGCTCACCAAACAGGAATATATGCGGGCGCCCTTCCGGCACTCCCGCCGCCAATTCCAGCAACGCTTGGAGTGCCGACTCGTCGAGTTGTTCCGCATCGTCCACCAGCAAATACACTTCCTGCCCGGTGAGTGCCAGCTGCACGACCTTGGACAGGATCGCCTGCACTTCAGCCTTGTCCACGCCCAGGTCCTGGGCAACGTGGGCCAGCATGCCGGAGGCATCGCTGGCACTGCGGGCAGACACCACCACACTCTGCACGGCCTGCTTGTTGGTACTGGCCACCAGGGCCTGGCGCAGCAGCGACTTGCCGCTGCCCAGCGGGCCGCTGACCACCAGCATCAGCTGGCTGTAGCGCGCCAGGTGGTGCAACTGGCCAAGCACAGGCTTGCGCTGGGCCGGGAAGAACTTGAAGCCGGGCACGCGGGGCGCGAACGGATCGTGACTCAACTGGTAATGGTCGAGAAAGGCCTCATCGGCATGCAAACTGGTCATTGCGCTGTCACAACCTCAAAGCTGGGCCACGATCGCGCGGTAATCCGCCGACAGCGTGGCCTGTAGAATCTCTTTCGGATAGTCGTCGGTGACCACGGCCTCGCCCATCTGGCGCAGCAGCACCAGACGCAAGCGCCCGTCGAGCACCTTCTTGTCGACCGCCATGTGCTCCATGAAATGCGCCGGGGTCATTTCCTGTGGTGGCACCACCGGCAAACCTGCGTCCTGCAACAGGCGGATTCCGCGATCGCGCTCGGCCTGGTCGATCCAGCCAAGGCGCATGGACATTTCCAGGGCCATCACCGTGCCCGCTGCCACGGCCTCGCCGTGCAGCCACACGCCATACCCCATGTGGGTCTCGATGGCATGCCCGAAGGTATGCCCCAGGTTCAGCGTGGCCCGTACGCCGGACTCACGCTCGTCGGCCCCCACTACCGCAGCCTTGGCCGCGCAGGAGCGGCTGATTGCCTCGGTCAGGGCCACAGGGTCAAGGCCACGCAAGGCCTGGATATTGTCCTCAAGCCAGGCAAGGAACGGCTTGTCGCAGATCAGGCCGTACTTGATCACTTCAGCCAGGCCCGCCGACAGCTCGCGCGCGGGCAACGTGTTCAGGCTGGTCGTGTCGATCAGCACCGCATTGGGCTGATAGAAGGCGCCTACCATGTTCTTGCCCAGCGGGTGGTTGATACCGGTCTTGCCGCCTACCGACGAGTCAACCTGGGAAAGCAAGGTGGTCGGCACCTGGATGAAGTCGACACCCCGCTGATAGCAGGCGGCCGCGAAGCCAGCCATGTCACCGATTACGCCGCCGCCAAGGGCGACCACGGTGGTACGGCGATCATGGCGCGCGGTGAGCAGGCCATCGAAGATCAGCTGCAGGGTTTCCCAGTTCTTGTAGGCTTCGCCATCGGGCAACACCACTGGCAGCACCGAATAGGCGCCCAGGGTCTTGGTCAGGCGTTCGAGATACAGGGGCGCGACGGTCTCGTTGGAAACGATGGCAACTTGCCGGCCGGCAATGTGCGGCGCCAGCAGTTCGGGCTGGTCCAGCAGGCCTTCGCCAATGTAGATCGGGTAGCTACGCTCGCCCAGGTCGACCTTAAGTGTCTGCATGTTTCCCCACAATGTACTTGGGCGCGGCGCCTTACGGGCAACCCACGCGGTAACGTTGAACCTCGCCTCGGCGCTGGTGGCCGAGAATAGTCCCGGGTTAACGGGGCGGCAACTGCTGCAAGCGTTCGAGAATATCGATCACCACCATGCGTGGCGGCCGCTCGTCGGTTTCCACTACCACGTCGGCGATCTCGCGATAGAGCGGGTCACGGGCTTCCAGCAAGGCGCGCAAGGTTGCCTCGGGGTTGGCGGTGCGCAACAACGGGCGATTGCGATCGCGCGCGGTACGGCCAACCTGCTGTTCCACCGAGGCATGCAGGTAGATCACCCGGCCACCCTGATGCAATGCCTGGCGGTTGGCTTCGCGCATCACGGCACCACCGCCGGTCGCCAGGACCACGCCATCGAGTTCGCACAGTTCGGCGATCATTGCCTGCTCGCGATCACGGAAACCCGGCTCGCCTTCCTTGTCGAAAATCCACGGGATATTGGCGCCGCATCGCAGTTCGATTTCCTTGTCGGAATCCTTGAACAGCAGGCGCAGCTCTTTGGCCAAAAGGCGTCCAATGGTGCTTTTACCAGCGCCCATGGGCCCCACAAGTATCAAATTTCGCACAGAATCAACGACTCACAGCAATCGCCTGGTCACTCATGATACGCGGAGTCAGGAAGACCAGCAGCTCGGATTTTTTCTCTTGTAATGCATCGCGTCGAAATAGCCGCCCAACATACGGCAGATCACCGAAAAATGGCACCTTGTCGACCACATTGTTTTGCGAAGTCGAGTACACGCCACCAATCACGATCGTTTCGCCGTCCGCCACGCGAACCTTCGCATTGACCTCGTTCTTGCGGATTGGCGGCACCTCGTTCAAGGCATTGACGAAATCCGGCTCGTCCTTGGTCACCCTGACCGCCATGATTACCTTGTTGTCCGGTGTAATCTGCGGCGTCACCTCAAGCGACAGCGACGCCTCGCGAAAGGCCACCGAGGTGGCGCCGCTCTGGCTGGTTTCCTGGTAGGGCACCTCGGTGCCCTTGAGGATCCTGGCTGTTTCCTTGTCGGCCGTGACCACCTTGGGCTGCGAGATGATCTCGCCGTTGCCGCTCTTTTCCATGGCGCTGAGTTCCAGGTCGAGCAGCACATCGCCGCGCAGCAGGCCCAGGCCGACGCCAGTGCCTGCACGCTCCACGCCAAGATCGACGAACAACTCCTTGCCCGGCCGCAGGCGCTCACCGTAAAGCGGCCCGCCCCAGCGCACCCCCAGGCTTTTCTCGTAATCGACATTTGCCTCGACAATACGCGCCTCGATCGCCACCTGGCGCACTGGCACATCCAGTTGTGCAACCAGTTGGCGCAATTCGGCCAGACGATACGCAGGCTGGTGCGCCACCAGGGTATTGGTGCGTTCATCGACGCCCAGGCTGCCTCGACCGGCAAGGGTGTCGTCATCCACCAGGGTGTTCAGCAATAGCTCGACCAGCTCGGTGGCCTTGGCATGGTGGATCGGTATCAACTCACGGCGTAACGGCTGCACGTTCGCATCGGCGACCGCCCCCACCGCGGTATCGAACGGCCGCGAAGCAAACGCTGCCGCAGGTGCCACCAGCAACACATTGCCCTCCTGCCGGCGGGCCAGGCCCTTGCTGCGCAGCACCAGGTCAAGGGCCTGATCCCAGGGTACGTCCTGCAAACGCAAGGTGACATTACCCTGTACGTCATCGCCAACCACCAGGTTGACGCCCGCATAATCGGCCAGCACCTGCAAAACCGAGCGCACCTCCACATCCTGGAAGTTCAACGACAGTGGCTCACCCTGATAAGGCATCGCCGACGCCAGCGGGCTCGAAAGCAGCGCTGCCACTCCCCATTTCATCAACATTTTCATTCCGCTCCGAGGCCTCCTTGCCCAAGCGTTTCGCCAGGGTGATGAACGCCGTGCGCTCGTGCCACACCCCCGCCATGAATAGCCGTTCGCGTACCTCAACACCGCCTTGATCGATTCGCACCACCACGCCGCTATTACGACCCAGTCGCTCTCCTGCACGCACGCGGTAGAGCCGGCCAGCCGCCATCAACAGGGCCTCGTGCGCTGTTCCCCGCGACAGGCTGCCGACCATTTCCACTTGTGCCAGCGGCACGCTGGCCAGCCCGGAGCCAACCGTGCGTGCCCCCACGGCCGCGAAGGGGTCGACCACAGGCACTGGCGTCGCGGCCCTGGCCGGCATGCGCGCAAGCACATCAGCTGCTGGCACGGGTGCGGGCGAGTGAAAGGCATCGACGCGCAACTGCAGACGCAAAAACCCAGGCTGACCTTCAACTGCGGCCAGGTTCATCTCGCCGCTGCGCAGCAGGCGCGCCTGGCCCAGCCAGTCACCCAGCCACTGACGCAAAGCCACGTAACGCCCCACTACGTGCAGTTCCAGCGGTACTTTGCGGTAGCCAGCCAGTTGCTCGGCCTCGTGCACGTCGAGCCTTTCGATCAACAGGCCGTGCGCATGCCCCGAAGCCGCCAGGCGGTCGAGCAGGTCGCTCATGCCCTCCCCGGCGGCCAGGTACCATTGAGCCTCCCGCAACCGCTGCTCGGCATCCAACAGAGCAGCCTGCATCTGCTCCAGCTCGACCCGCTTCGCCACACTGGCTGAAAGCTGCTCGCTCAATACAGCCTGTCGAGCCGCTTCTTGCGCCTGTTGTTGCAAGCCCACGGGCAGGCGAAGCGCGCAACCCAAACCAAACACCAGTGCAGCAACCAGCACCGGCACCACGCACCTCATACGTCTGGAGCCCTCGACGACCGCCAACCAGGCATGCACCGACCCCACATTCACGACCAGAACGCCGACACGCGCGCAGTCACCCGAAACTCATCACCACCCGGCAAGCTCCTGACGCGCCTGAGCTGCAGGTCAAGCAGAAGGCCCGACCGGTCCAGGTCGCGCATGAACTGCGCCACCACGGCACCGGACGTCGCCAGGCCGGTCATGTTCAGGTGGCCATCCTCCAGGCTGAGGTCGATTAGCTGGAGGCCCATCGGCAGCGCCTGTTCAAGGCCAGTGAGCATGTCGCCCAACACACCCTGCCGGGCGCGCAAGCCCTCCAGCGCCACCGCACGGGCAATCAGTGCCTCGTACTTTGCCTGCATTTCGGCCAGCGGCTGCAGTTGCTCAGTCAATTCCTCAAGAACGGCCTGTTGCCGGACATTGGCCAGCGCCTGCTGTTGCCCGCGCTGCCGGGCCATCTGGTCGACCAGCGTCACGGCGCACAGGGCCAGCACTACGCCGACAACCAGCTGGGTGCGAAAACGCCGTAGTGCCGCCCGACGCTGCCGCTCACGCCAGGGCAACAGATTCAACCGCATCATGGGCGCAACCCTCCGAGCGCCAGGGCACAGGCCAGCAGCATCGAGCCATCGACATGTTCAAGCCCGCTCAGGCCAGGTAAATGCCGGCACGGCGCATTCAGCTGGCAGCCAAGGCCATGCAACCAACGCGGGTCCACCGCCGAACTGCTGCTTATCCACAGGCCCGCAGGCAAATGCACATCAGCAAGCAAGGCATGCAGGTGCTCCGACAGCTGCCCCATCGCCTTGAGCCCCGGTGCTGGCAGCTCACGGCGCTGGCAGGGCTGGCCAGGCTGCCAGTCATGAAGCACTGCGCCGTGCGCTTCGACACGCAGCAGTGCCGAGCCTTCAAGGCAACCCCGAGGCAACATGCGACACAGGGCGATGTTGTCGACCTCGACAGCCTCAAGCTGTAGCCCTGCCTCCGCGACGACGGCTTCAAGTGACGCCAGCGCACTTTGCCGGCACACGGCCACCATCACTTCCGTGCACCCCGGCTGTTCACGGGACGCGCCCAAGACCTGAAAATCCAGGGCCAGGTCGTCCAACGGAAACGGGAACAGCTGTTCAGCGTCGGCCAGCAACTGCGCCTCAAGCGCATCCCCTGCCTGCGCCATCGGCAGATGGCACAGCTTGCAGATCACCTGACTGGCCGGCAACGCCAGCGCCACCCGGCGCTGCCTGGAGCCGCTGCGTCGGTAAGCTCGACGCAACGCTGCCACTACGGCACCGGGCTCGCTCACCCAGTCGTTGCCGACCGCGGACTCTAGTGGTTCTTGAGCCGAAGCAAGCACCCGGCAGCGCCGACCGCGCCGCTGAAGTTGCACAACCCGGACAACGTCGGAGGCAATTTCTACCCCCACGAGTGAACTGGCATCCCTGCCAAAGCGTCCTAACATCGCGGCTTCCTTGCTGCCACTTGCAGCGGCCTGTCGCAACCCCGCGTCAACACTGGGCCCGGCCTGCCCATCGGGCCGACGGGCAGCCTGGCCGGTAACCCGGAGAGGCGAAAAAATGCTTATAATGCCCAGCGTTTTCTGGTCCGCCGGACCTGCGTGCAATCCACTCCCAACCTGGACACCAAAAAGCCTTGATACGTCTGCTGAAGTTCTTCTGGTGGTCTTCCGTCGCAGTCATCTGCGCGCTCGTACTCGGTGTGAGCGGTGCGTTTCTGTATCTTAGCCCCAGCCTGCCCTCGGTCGAGTCCCTCAGAAGCATCCAGTTGCAGATCCCCCTCAGGGTGTACAGCAGCGACGGCAAGCTGATTGCCGAGTTCGGCGAAATGCGCCGCTCGCCGATCCGTTTTGCGGAAATTCCGCCACAGTTCATTCAGGCGCTTCTGTCAGCCGAGGACGACAATTTCCTCAACCACTATGGCGTCGACCCCAGCAGCCTGATGCGCGCCGCAACCCAATTGGTGAAAACCGGGCATATCCAGACCGGCGGCAGCACCATCACCATGCAGGTGGCGAAGAACTTCTTCCTCACCAGCGAACGCAGCTTCTCGCGCAAGACCAACGAGATCCTGCTGGCCCTGCAGATCGAGCGTGAGCTGACCAAGGACGAAATCCTCGAGCTGTACGTGAACAAGATCTACCTGGGCAACCGCGCCTACGGCATCGACGCTGCCGCGCAGGTTTACTACGGTAAATCGATCCGCGACGTGAGCCTGGCGCAGATGGCGATGATCGCCGGCCTGCCCAAGGCACCGTCGCGCTTCAACCCGCTGGCCAACCCGGTGCGCGCCAAGGAGCGCCGCGACTGGATCCTCGGCCGCATGTACAAGCTGGGCAAGATCGACGAAGCCAGCTACCAGGCAGCCCTGGCCGAGCCGCTCAACGCCAGCTATCACGTGCCCACGCCTGAGGTGAACGCCCCTTACATCGCCGAAATGGCCCGCGCCGAAATGGTCGGGCGTTACGGCAGCGACGCGTACACCGAAGGTTTCCGCGTCACTACCACAGTGCCCAGCGACATGCAGGACATGGCCAACAAGGCCATCCTCAACGGCCTCTCCGAGTATGACGAACGCCACGGTTACCGCGGCCCCGAAGCACGCTTCCCGGGCCGTACCCAGGCTGCCTGGCTGCAAGAGCTGGGCAAGCAGCGCATCCTGGGGGGCCTGGAACCGGCCATCGTCACCCATGTCGACAAAACCGGCCTCAAGGTTCTGACCCGGGACGGCCAGCAAGCCGAGGTCCCCTGGGACACCATGAAGTGGGCGCGCCCGTTCATCAATAGCAACGCCCAGGGCCGTACCCCGCAGTCGCCGGCCGATGTGGCCCAGGTCGGTGACCTGGTGCGCCTGCAGCGTCTGGACGATGGCAAATTCAAGTTCAGCCAGGTGCCTGGCGCACAAAGCGCCCTGGTCACCCTCGACCCTTACAATGGCGCTATTCGCGCACTGGTTGGCGGCTTCTCGTTCGAGCAGAGCAACTACAACCGCGCCATGCAGGCCAAGCGCCAGCCAGGCTCGAGCTTCAAGCCGTTCATCTACAGTGCCGCACTGGACAGCGGCTACACGGCAGCCACCCTGGTCAACGATGCGCCCATCGTGTTCGTCGACGAGTCGGTGGACAAAGTGTGGCGGCCGAAGAACGACACCAACACCTTCCTCGGCCCGATCCGCATGCGCGAAGCGCTGTACAAGTCGCGCAACCTGGTGTCGATCCGCTTGCTGCAGGCCATGGGTGTAGACCGCACCATCGACTACATTGCCAAGTTCGGCTTCAACAAGCAGGACCTGCCGCGCAACCTGTCGCTGGCCCTGGGCACAGCTACCCTCACGCCGATGGAAATTGCCACCGGCTGGAGCACCTTTGCCAACGGCGGCTACAAGATCACCCCGTACCTGATCGACCGCATCGAAAGCCGCACCGGCGAAACGCTGTTCACTGCCAACCCGGCCCGCGTACCGCAAGGTGCCGAGGACCAGGCTGGCCTGGCTGCACCCGAGCAGCCGATCAGCACCGCAGCCATGCCAGGCGAAGCACCACCGGCCTTCAGCCAGGTAGCGACCGCACCACAGGCACCTGCGGTGGCCGAGCAGATCATCGATGGCCGCACTACCTACATCCTTACCAGCATGCTGCAAGATGTGATCAAGCGCGGCACCGGCCGTCGGGCGCTGGCCCTGGGCCGTACCGACCTGGCGGGCAAGACGGGTACCACCAACGAATCCAAGGACGCCTGGTTCTCTGGCTACAACGCCGACTACGTGACTACCGTATGGGTCGGCTTCGACCAGCCGGAAACCCTTGGCCGCCGCGAGTACGGCGGTACAGCGGCGCTGCCGATCTGGATGAGCTTCATGGGTGCTGCGCTCAAGGACAAGCCGGCGCATGCGCCAGCAGAGCCGGAAGGCATCCTCAGCCTGCGCGTGGACCCGGTCAGTGGCCGTGCGGCATCGCCGAGCACCCCGAACGCCTACTTCGAACTGTTCAAGGCCGAAGACTCGCCACCGTCGGTAGACGAGTTGGGCAATGGCGCAGCACCGGGCAGCCCGCTGCCGGCTGATGAAGCGGCGCCTATGGATCTGTTCTGAGGAGCGCCTGACTCAGGTTATGCGTGGGCACGTAAATCGAG